>CAYMYK010000018.1:0-23203 GCA_964394625.1 uncultured Pirellulales bacterium | reverse complement strand
CAGGAAGGACTACAGGAAATTATTTTGAAGGTGAACGCTCAAGATAATAGTGAGCCACCTACTGTTTTTGTTGACGTGACCTCGCAGCATTAAAGACTTTGCTGGCGATAATAACTTTGTTGCCGGCGGCTGGAGCGGAAGGACAAGGTTAACAGTCGGTGTAATAAAAGGTTCGACTGAAAAGAACATTGGTAAAATGTTTGGCAAATCTGCAAGCAATTGACTCAACGTTGGCGTGGATGGTCGCGTATCTTTGGGAGGCTTGGCTATATCTTAGTGAAGACTGAATGTAACTTGATGCCTGTTCCCGATATGGTCGAAAAGCAAATTAACACAGACACACAATAAATTAGGGCTACGTATAAATACCCAGGCCGGGCCGCTTCAGCCGGGCAGGAGCACTTCGACGGTATGGTGCTTCCGGAACGGCAGGCGTATCAAATTGTCCTCCAATTGATTTCCGTCGAGGAAAAGAAGCATTTTTGACGCTTTGCGGGTTCTGCGGATTTGAACGTCGAAAGTTGTCCCGCGAAACAAGCGACGCACCCGCGCCTTTTTCCACCCGCTCGGCAACTGCGGCTCGACACGCAATCCATCCGGCTCGCCGCGCAGCCCGAACAGCATCTCAATCGCGCAGCGATAGTACCACGACGGTGTGCCGGTGTTAGGCAAATGGCTCGAGCGTCCCGCTGTGCGTGGAAACGTCGTGCCGCGGTAGTACGTGGGCAGGTATATGGGCAACTGCTTCGTTCGGCGGATTGAGCCGATGTCCGGTCCGACCAGCAGCGAGCGCAGAATTCCAAACGCGTGGTCGCTGCGCCCGATGCTGTACAACGCAAAAATATAAAACATCCCCGCATGACAGTAAGCCGAGCCGTTCTCGCCGACACCGGGATGCTTTTGTGTGAGCCGGCCGACGTCCTCACGCATCTTGCTGTAAGCCGGCGCAAGGGTCATGGGGCCGCGGGGGCTCTGAAGTTCTTTCTCTACCGCAGCGATACACTTTGCGAGACGCTCGTCCTTCGCGGCGCCGCAGAGGATGGCCCAGCTCTGGGCGTTGAGGAAAATTTTACCCTGTTTGTCCTTCTTTACGCCGAACCTGATTCCCTCGTCGGTTGTGCCGCGTGCGTACCATGAGCCGTCCCACATATACCTGTTGAGCGAGCTGTTAATCGAGCGGGCCGAGCTGCGATAGCCGGCTGCGTGTTTTTTATCCGCGAGCGCCTCACAGAACGGCGCCCAGCATTTCAACGCGTATGCCATCGCTTCGCTTTGCCAGCCCGATTCGCCTTTGCCCCGGTAGCCGGCCATATTCATCGGGTCGCACCAGTCGCCCTGGCCTATGAGTGAAAGGCCGCGTTTTGACCGGTCTTTGACAAGCCAGTCAAGACCCCGGCAGATATGCTCATAGACACTTGCCGAATCGGCGCCGTCGGCAAAGGGGACGTCTTTGGTCAAAAAGGCGATGTCGCCTGTCTCATTGACGTAAGCCGCCACAGCTAACACTGCCCAGACGCAATGGTCACGGTGCGGCACCCGATTTATGTACTTGAGCTGCGTATCGTCGATGAGCAGGATGCCGTCGGGCATAGCGCCGCCGGGCCTCTGCTGGCTGAGCGCCTTGCGAAGCATATCGCGGGCCTGAACGGCGTCGATGAATACCATTCCCATAGCATCCTGCAAATAGTTGCGGCTCTGGGGGTCTGTCGTCATCCGATTTGTCCTGCCCAGATAGTTAATCTGCCGGCCCAGCCAGTGGTTGACGAAGTTGTCAAAATCTTTATCAGGCGTCTCTATCTCGATACAGCCGGAATTGCCCGCATTGTACCGTTCGACTTTTCCGGCTACGCGCTCGATGATATTCTTATCCACATATTTGCGTTTGATGCGACGTATCTCGGCGAGGTCTTTTGCCGGGCCGAACGCAAGATTGATTCGGGTGCACCGGCCCGGACCAAGGACCCTCGAAAACTGGAGAATACCAGCCGGTAATTCAAAACGGGCATCGCCTCGCGCCAGCCGGGGACGACTCAGACCGTCGGGCCGGCTCAAACCTCCAACGCCCTCGAATTGCTTCTGGTTTGCCTGCCACGAGCTCGGCCGAACGTCGGCAAGCAGGTAGGTGAGGTCCTTCAAATCCTTGTTCCTGAAGTAATCGGCGAGCAACTGATAGCCCGTTACACAAGAGCAGATAATGCCGCGCAGCTTCTCGTGGTATTCGCCGGCCATGTTCATCCACGACATGTATCCCGCCGGAAAGTAAGGGTAAATTGAGATGCGGCGATTACGTCGTGATTTATTGGCAACGGTAACATTCCACAGCTCGACAACGTCATCGCGCGGGACAGTGACCGTCAACTTGACTTCGATGCCGTTTTTTGCCGCCACCCATCGGATATCACTCAGGCCGGGAGCGAACTCGAACCTGTCGAGACGACCCCGCACCGGCTCGTAAGGGGCCGAGAAGCTTCCGCCGCTCTCGTTATCGCGGACGTAGAAAAATCGACCCGGATGATGAGCATAGTACATCGGCTCGGGCTGCATAAATGTCGTGGCGGTAAGAAACGGCCCATGCGCGTAGGCGGCAGCTTCCGGCTGCATAAACTGGGCCGTTGCGTAACCGGCGCACGTCGCCTGAAACAGCATTCTGTCGTTGAAGAGAAAAGCGTCTGCGGTCCGGGCAAGCAGAGGGTCACGCAGTATGTACCGTTTGCCGTCATCGCTAAAAAATGCCGGTGACTTGTCGGTTGATTTTGACCTGTTCATTCTAAAGATGCCCTTTTCAGTCCTGATTTTGTTCTTATCCTGATATCGAATCTACAGAGAAATTCTTACGAATGCTAACAGAAATGGATGTTCATTTCAAGACCCCGCCCGGTGGCTGCGAAATCGTAAATTTTTTTGCAGGTCCGAAAAAACTTTCCTCCCGGGATGGCAAGGCCGTTTCGCTTGTTCCTTCCGCGCAGCGGCAAAGTTATAGGAAGATGTAACAGTCGGTCGTTATTCCGGAGAGCCGGCAGCCAATATAAGGGATTAGTCCTTGACATAAGGACACGATTGTGCTACAATACCGTTAATTGGGGGTAAGCAAATTTTATCAACCTCTGTGCGATTGACGTTTTTGGACAAGGTATGTGCTTATCTGCGATTTGGTGAAAGTCTCATTATGCAGCAGGCGTCGATGCGTTGTCGATGCCGCAATGAGGAAATCGGTTAAGGAGCGGGTATGAAAAGTAAAAGCCGGGTAATTTTTTTGCCGGTGTTTTGTCTAACCGCTGTGATGCTCCTCGTCACAGCGACCGGCCAAAACAGTGCACAGGCGGTGACGGTAACACCCTCGGCCTGGGCGAGTATCCACGATGGGCCGATAGACGGCACAGCGGACGGTTTCAACGCCGAGCCGGGCCAGCTTGCAAGTATGGTCTCAGGTCTGTCGCCGGAACAGGCGTACAAAGACGTGGTGATTGTGGAGTATGACCTGAGTCTGTTCGCCGGTGAGTCGCTCGCACAGGTGACGCTGGATTTTGAAGTCCAGGCATACGACCTCTCGAATCCGCAGCTTCGTGCATTCGACGTTTTCAGCTACTCCGGTGACGGCTCTGCCGAGCTGAGCGATTTAGCCGTCGGGGCGAACTACGTTGATACGGTGGGCTATACCGTCGGGACGACAGGCAGCTTCAGCATTGACATTCTTTCCGAGGCGCAGGCGATTATCGACGGGGCGGGAGGGTTTCTCGGTGTACGAATCGAGCCAATCGGCAGTCGAAATCCCGCTTCGCTAATCACCGCCGCTCCGGTTTTGAACGTTGCCACAACTGTCAGCCCAATCCCGGAGCCGGCTACGATATTTGTGCTTGGCCTGGGCGCCGCCGTACTGATGAGAAAAAAGTAAAGGTGAACAAAGAGGTATTCGTAACATACAGGCCGGGGGCGAAAAACTCCCGGCCTTTTCTCTTTGGGCCGTGATGAGGCCTTGAAATGCGCCGCTGTCTTTCTATGATGGCTGCTATGAATATGCCGAGTGGTAACAAGGTGACTTTGAGCCGGGCCGGGGCGCAAACCGTGTGGGAGATTTTTCGCCGGATTAGTCGGATACCACGCTGCTCAAAACAGGAACAGCGGATAGTTGCCTGGCTGAGGGAGTTTGCAGAAAAAAGAAACCTCCCCTGCCGCGGCGACGAGCTGGGCAATACCGTAATTGAGCTGTCGGCGACGGCGGGGTGCGAAGGCCAAGCCGGTATAGTGATTCAAAGTCACGTCGATATGGTATGCGAGAAGACGCCGGATTCGCAGCACGATTTCTCGACCGATGCAATCAAACTTGTCGAAAAGGACGGCTGGGTCTGCGCCGACCGGACGACCCTGGGTGCAGACGACGGAATCGGCGTGGCCCTGGCGCTCGGGCTGGCCGAGGAGAAGGATTTAGCACATCCGAAGCTGGAATTGCTCTTTACTGTCGATGAGGAGACGGGCCTTACCGGCGCCGCCGCGCTGAAGCCGGGTTTTGTGACAGGTAAATACCTGATAAACCTCGACGGTGAAAACGAGTCGTTTATTGTCGGCTGCGCCGGCGGTGAGCAAACGGAAATTTCAGTCGAGCTGGAATCCTCGGCGGTGCCGGAGAGCTATCGATGCTATACTTTGGAGCTTGCAGGCCTGCGGGGCGGGCACTCCGGCATTGACATTGACAAGAAACGGGCGAATGCGATTCGGCTGCTGGCAGGCGTTATTGCCGGGCTGAAGAAAAGTTGTGATTTGCGGTTCTGCTCCGTCAATGGAGGCAGGGCGCAGAACGCCATACCGCGAGATGCAAAGGCGCTCGTATGCTTTGAGCCGGGCCGCTACGGCGAGCTGACGGGCGCGCTTGACAAAATGCTGACGGAATTGAAAAAAGATTTTGCCGAGACCGAGCCGGATTTGAAAATCGAGCTAACCGGCCGGGCGGAATCTCACTGCGCAAAGGCGTTTTCAGAGCGTTTTGCGGATAGAGTTATCGAGCTTTTATTGGCCCTGCCTGACGGGGTGTACAGGTTCTCCGACGAGTTCGACCGGGTCGTTGAGACGTCGAACAACGTTGCGAAGGTGCGGACGGATTTCGAGCGGGGTATTCTGGAGATAGTAACTTCTCAGCGAAGTTTCGAGCCGGCCCGGCTGGATGAGATTACCGAAAAGGTTACGTCGGCGGCGAATCTGGCCGGCGCCGAGACGGTAACATCGGGCAGGTATCCGGGATGGCGGCCGGATGTCGATTCGGCGCTGCTCGCCAAGGCGCGAAAGGTCTATGCAGTGCTTTTCGGCACAGAGCCGCAGGCCAAGGTGGTTCACGCAGGTCTCGAATGCGGCATTATTGGCGAGAAGTGCGGGCCGCTGGATATGCTCTGTGTGGGGCCGACAATTGAAAATCCGCACAGTCCCGCCGAGCGGGTCGAAATCGGCTCGGTTGACAATGTCCGCAAATTTCTGCTTCGGCTCATAGCGACGCAGTGATACATAAAAAAAGAGTAAAAAGGGCAAGAAAAACAGGCGACTGTGGGGCCGTTGGAAAAGCCGGCGTTTCTTTTTTCCTCGTGTGTCTTCGCTTCACCGTGCATACCTTCGACGAGCTTTTAGGCGTTCGGGGTAATCGCAATAAGCTCGACCTGCAACCGCCTTGCGCGACTGTGTTGTTGCTGCTGCTTCTGCCGTACCTTAGATTTCACTAATATCGATTTTGCCGAGGACCGCTAATGCGATTCGCACATTGCCGAAAGGGGCGCTGACGGCGAAGCCGGCGACGCGGCCGGCAATTTTTTCCGTCATCTCTCGCGCGATTTCAACACCTGCGACCCTTGCCTGCTGCTTGGTCTTTGCCCTGCTCATTCTTTCAAGAAGCTTGTCCGGCACGACGACGCCGGGCACTTCGTTGGCCATAAACTCGGCGTTTTTGAAGCTGGTGAACGGCCAGATTCCCGCCACGACGGGTATGCTGAAAGACCGCGTTCTCTCCAGGAAATTAAAGAGCATCCGCTCGTCGAAGACCGGCTGTGTAACGGCGAACTCGGCGCCTGCAATTACCTTTTGGCGAAACCTTTCAATCTCTCTTTCAAGCTCGGCGGCGGCCGGGTTTGCGCCGACGCCTACGGCAAGGGCGGTAGGCGGGTCAATGCCGTTGCCGCCTATGTCGATACCACGGTTGAGATTTGTTATCACCGAGACCAGGGCGATTGAATCCATATCGAAGACACCGGTCGCCTCGGGATACTCGCCCATCTTCGGCGGGTCGCCGGTTATTACGAGAATGTTGCGCAGGCCGATAGCCGATGCGCCGAGAATGTCCGACTGCATTCCGATGAGATTGCGGTCCCGGCAGCAAAAGTGAAGTATCGTCTCAAGATTCGCATTCTCCTGTATTTTGACGGCGGTGACCAGCGGCGACAGCCGGCTGCTTGCACGCGGGCCGTCGGGAATATTGATTGCATCCACCCCAAGCTCGGCGCAGAGCCGGGCCTTTTCGAGGATTGGCTCGATAGTGAGCCCACGAGGCGGGGTAATTTCAATTGTCGTAACCTTTCGGCCTGCGGCAAGTTTGGCGGCAAAGTTCGATTTTTCAGCTAAAGGCGTCTGCCGCACTCCGGCCGGGCGGGCAGGGCCCTCGACGGTGACCACGGCCGGCGCTGCCTTTGGGTGAGCGGCCTTATCCAATGAGCGAACGGCGCGGACGATTCGTGCTATGTGCTCGGGCGTCGTGCCGCAGCAGCCACCGATTATTCTTGCACCCATTTCAAAGAATCGTTTCGCGTATTCGGCCATATATTCAGGCGTGCACATATAGAGCGTCCGGTTGTCAACCTGGCGAGGCAGCCCGGCGTTGGGCTGAACCGAGATGGGCTTGTCCGTTACATTGCGTATCAGCTCGAGGGCGCTGAGCATTCCCGAAGGGCCGACCGAACAATTCAGGCCCACCGCCGTCAGGCCCGGCTCGGCGGCGATTCTGCCGATGGCGCGACCGACCTTCTCGCCATAAATAGTTTCGTTCCGCTCGTTCACCGTCATCTGGGCGACGATATCAATTGAGATAACCTGCCGCGCAGCGCGTATCGCCGTGAGCAGCTCATCGGTGTTCGAGAACGTTTCGAACAGCAGGAAGTCCGCACCGGCGCTGGCGAGCGCCTTTGCCTGTTTCGCAAAGGCGGCGGCGGCCTGGGCCGTGCTAAGCGGGCTGTGCGGCGTAAGCTCACCGCCGAGAGGCCCGATTGCCCCGGCGACGAGGACGTCCTGCTTTGCGGACTGTCTTGCAATTTTAACGGCGGCGGTGTTGATGGCTTCGGTCTGCTCGGCTAAGCCGTAGGGCGAGAGCTTGAACTCGTTGGCGCCGAACGTGTTGGTCTCGATGAAGTCAACCCCGGCTCGGACGTATGCGTCGTGAATCTCCTTTACAAGGACGGGTTCTGTCAGGTTAAGCTCGTCGAAACAGCGGTTTACGAACACGCCCCGCTGGTAGAGCATAGTGCCCATCGCTCCGTCACCGAGCACCACCCCATTGTGCAGCATTTGTACAAGTTTGCCAGCCACTGCCATTTCCCCCGTTGGGTTCACAATCCATTGTTTGCAAGAGCATATCACAAAAGCCGGTGAAGTTGCAATCCTGAGGAAAAAATTAGGTAACTCAACCGACCGCTCCCCGCTGCCCGCTTCCGCGGCAATGACAGCCGGCCCGGCGGCGAGGATGTCGAGAAATTGCTTGCAACAGGCCGAAGAGACACTATACTTGTTCGCCAACTCCTGTCCGTGGTCTATGAACAGTCCGCGGTCAGGTTGCTATCTCGAAAGGACCAAATATGGCCCACAAAAACAGCGATATTGAGAAGATAAAAGAGCTAATTGCGATAATGAAGGAAAACGACCTTGTCGAGGTCGAGTTGAAACACGGCGACGACAAAATCTTCATCAAGCGAAGCGAAGGCCCGCCGCCGGCGGGCCAGATAACAACTGTGCCGATGATGGCTCCGGGGTTCGCGGCGATGCCGGCGGCAAATCAGACAGGGCAATCAACGGTTCCGTCGCAGGTGCAGCAGGAAACCGCCGAACAGAAAACTGAAGACTTGGTTGAAATAAAATCGCCGATTGTGGGAACATTTTATGCGGCACCGAGCCCGGATTCGGACATATACGTTGAGGTCGGCTCGCACGTAGATGAGGCGGCTGTCGTCTGTATTATAGAGGCGATGAAGGTAATGAACGAGATAAAGGCCGAGCTGAGCGGTACGATAGTTGAAATAGTGGCAAAGAACGGCCAGGCGGTTGAATATGGACAAGTGCTTTTCAAGGTCAAGCCGGAATAACAGGCTGTTGCGCTGAAGCCGAGATGCGAGTTTATGTTTTCCAGAATCCTAATAGCTAATCGCGGTGAAATAGCCCTGCGTATTATTCGGGCATGTCACGAGCTGGGCGTAGAGGCCGTGGCCGTCTATTCCGAGGCGGACAAAGACGCCGCTTACCTGCATCTTGCCGATGAGGCCATCTGCATAGGCCCTGCGAGTCCGGCCGAAAGCTATTTGAACATCCCTCGAATCATAAGCGCCGCAGAGGTTGCCGACGTCGATGCGATTCATCCAGGATATGGATTTCTGGCCGAGAACGTGAACTTTGCCCGGATATGCCGGGACTGCGGGATAGTCTTCATCGGCCCGCCGCCGGAGGCGATGCGATTGTTGGGCGATAAGGTCGAGGCGCGCCGGCTGGCGCAGAAGGTAAAGGTCCGGATTGTGCCGGGCTCCGAGGGAGCTGTCGAGAGTGAATCCGACGCGTTGAAACTTGCCAACGAGATTGGTTACCCGGTGATGATAAAAGCGGCGGCCGGCGGCGGCGGCCGGGGGATGCGAATCGCACACAATGATATGAGCTTTCGTTCCGCTTTTGATACCGCCCGCTCGGAGGCCAATGCCGCCTTCGGAGATTCACACGTCTATCTCGAAAAATTCATAGTCGAGCCGAGGCACGTCGAGGTGCAGGTTATGGCCGACAAGTCGGGCCATTCGGTTCACTTTTTCGAAAGAGACTGCTCGATTCAGCGAAGACACCAAAAAATGATAGAGGAATCGCCCTGCCCCGTGCTTAATGAGCGAAGGCGCGAGGAGCTGTGCACCGCGGCTCTTCGAATCATCAAAGAGGCCAAGTACGAGAACGCCGCGACGGTCGAGTTCCTGCTCGATAAGGACAGGAAGTTCTACTTCATCGAGGTCAATACCCGTATCCAGGTCGAACACCCGGTTACCGAAATGGTTACGGGACAGGACCTGATTAAGTGGCAGCTCAAAATAGCCGCCGGCGAACGGCTTGAGCTGAATCAAAGAGACATAAAACACAACGGCTCGGCTATCGAATGCCGAATCAATGCAGAAGACCCGGAGAACGATTTTGCTCCAAGCCCCGGCTCGATAAGCCGATACATCGCACCGGGCGGGCCGGGCGTAAGGGTCGATAGCCACGTTTACCAGGGCTGCAATGTCTCAGCTAACTACGACTCGATGATTGCCAAGCTCATTGTTCATCAAGATTCACGCGCCGAGGCGATTACAACGATGAAGCGCGCCCTGTCCGAATTCGTCATCGAGCCGATTAAAACGACAATACCGGCCTGTCTCGCGATTCTCTCGCATAACCTGTTCGTCAAGAACAAAGTAGATACCGGCTTCGTCGAGAGAAACTTCTAAAAACTTGTAGATTGTCCCCGTTCGAGCAGCTATGATATTTGCAGCTTCAGGAGAACGTTCTAAAAAGGAACAGAAAAAAATGATATCAAAAGAGCAATTCGATAAAGAAGTAGGAAATATCGTAAGCCAGCTTGTTACCCTGTACAAGCCGGAAAAAATTTTTCTTTTTGGCTCTTTAGCTGAGGGCAGGGTAAAACAGGGAACAGACATAGACCTCTTTATTATCAAAAAGGATGTCCCCGAACTCGGTGTTGACAGAATTCGTCAACTGGATGCGCTTATCAAATATGGTTTGGCTACCGATTTTATCGTATACAGGCCGGATGAAGTTGAGCAAAGACTGAAACTGGGCGACCCATTCATCAGAAATATCCTCGAGAAAGGTAAAGTGCTTTACAATGCCGCCTGAAATTGCCAGAGAATGGATAGAAAAAGCGGAAGAAGATTACGGATTCGCCTGTGCGAGTATTGAAGGCACGGATTACTTTGCACAAGTCTGCTTTCATTTTCAGCAGGCGGCGGAAAAATATCTCAAATCCTTTATAGTTGCTAAGGAATTGGAATTCAGGGCCGTTCATAACTTAATGGAACTGTTGGAAATTTGCAAACGAAACAACCCTGCTATCCAAGAGCTACAACATGCCTGTCGTTTTCTTAACGCATTTTATATTGATACCCGCTATCCTGTCCACTGGCCAGCCCACTATGACAAAGATACCGCCGCCAAGGCAAAAGAACAGACCCGAAAAATCAGAGACTGGATAATTAAATCTTTGAATCCTTAGTGTTTTGTTAGTTGTTAGTGAATCGAGTCAAGGGCGACGAGCGACGAATTGCCTTTCCAGTGCCATAAGGTCTCTATATGTTTCGTATTTTGAGATGGTCTTGCAGTTTTTGCCATCGATAAGGACTCCTGCGGCCCGGCCGCGGGCGGATAAATCCGCCATAGGCGGGTAAATTTTGCCAATGAGATTTGATGGAAAGCAGTTGTATTCGGATAATATTCAGTTGCTTAGGATATCGTGTGTTTCTGAGGTATTTATGTCAATAAGTCAAATACTGGTTAGTGAAATTGTCAAACGCATCTTGGACGTAGCCGAGCCGTGGCGAATAATCCTGTTTGGTTCTGCCGCTACGGAACAGATGACCAAAGACAGCGATATTGACCTGTTGGTGCTTGAATCTGCTCCGGGTGATAGACGCAGAGAAAGCGTTCGTATTCGCCGGGCAGTGCGCGGGCTGGGTTATCCTTTCGATATTATCGTTATGGCTGCCGAACGTTTTGAGGAGAGCAAAAATGTTGTTGGCGGTATTGCTTATCTGGCCAACAAGTATGGCAAGGTTATATATGAAGTCGCCTGATAAAATAGGAGACAGCAAACTGTCCGAATCTTTGCGAGATGTCATTGTGCTTACAAATTATGGTGTAGATGTCCGCTATCCGGGCGATTTCCCTAATGTGACAAGCAGCGATGCTCAGCAGGCAATCCGGATGGCGGAAAAAGTTCGCAGGTTAGTTTTAGAGTTGCTATAGCACACGAGCAATTCCTGCCGGTAACATGCACGTGGCAGGCAAGCCAGGAATCATTTTTCCAGCGATATTAAATCTTCGTAGGTTTCGCGTTTTCTTATTATTTTGAATTTATCGCCGTCCACAAGAACTTCTGCGGCCCGGGCTCGCGCGTTGTAGTTGCTGCTCATCGTAAAACCGTAGGCGCCGGCGGTAAAGATGGCCAGCAGGTCGTTACGTTTAAGCGGCGGCAGCGGCCTGTCTTTTGCGAAAAAATCGGCAGCTTCGCAAATCGGCCCGACGACATCGACTACCTCGGTGCCCTCGAGACGCAGGTCTTTTGCCCGGCGGGGCGGAACATACCTGCCATCGACCTGCGCGGGCCAGATGAAGTGGAAGGCGCCGTAGAGCGGCGGACGAATCAGGTCGTTCATACCCGCATCGACTATGACGAACTTCTTTCCGCCGCCGGTCTTGACGTACAGCACCTTGGTCAGCAGTATCGCTGCATTGGCGGCGATGCTTGCTCCGGGTTCGAGGATGAGCTTGAGAGCTTTGTCTTTTATCATCGGAACGATGGCGGCGGCGTAATCGTCGGCGGTGGGCGACTGGGACGTAACGTAATCGGCGCCGTATCCGCCGCCGATGTCCAGCATCTCAATCTTGAAGCCATCGGCCCTGAGCCGGTCAACCAGAACCATAGTTTTCTCAATCGCTTCCACGTAGGGTTCGACGGTGTGGCCCGCCGAGCCGAGATGTATGTGTATTGCGCAGAGGTTGACGCTGTCGTTCTTGCCGTACTCGGCAAAGACCTTCTGTGCCCGACCGATATCGACGCCGAACTTGCTTTCCTTCTTTCCCGTCGTGGTATAAATATGGGTCTTTGGGTCAACGTCGGGGTTGATGCGCAGGGCGGCCTTCGGGCGTTTGCCCTTTTGCCCGGCAAGCCGAATAAGATTTTCAAGCTCGGCCTCGGATTCGATGTTAAAGTAGGCGATGCCGGCGTCCAGCGCCTCGGTGATTTCTTTGTCCGTTTTGCCGACACCGGCATAAACAACCTTGGCCGGCTCGCCCGCCGCCTGCAGAACGCGATACAATTCGCCGCCGCTGACTATGTCAAAGCCGCTGCCCGCTTCCGCCATAAACTTGAGAATGTTGATATTTCCGCAGGCCTTGACCGAGAAGCAGACCGTTGTATCGACCCGGCTGTAGGCCCGACGGACCTTGCGGAGGTGCTCGATGAAGGTGGCCTTGCTGTAAATGTAAACCGGCGTGCCGACGGCGCCGGCTATTTTTTGAACGTCAGCTTCCTCGGCGAAAAGTGTGCCGTTTCTATAAGCAAAATAGTCCATAACGCTCGCCCGTCGAACACGCTGACCGCGGCGGCTGATTCGGCCGCGTCAGCCGATGCCGCCGGACAGTATAGAAGATTACAAGCGAATTGCAAGAAATGACTGTTGGAACCGCACCAAACTGAAAAAGGAAGGTTCTCAAAACGAAAACCTTCCTTCTTCGCGTTTTTGCATTTATCCGAGGTGCCGTGTTATTTTTTCTTCTTGGCCTTCTTCTTGGCTTTCTTCTTTGCTTTCTTCTTCGTTACCTTTTTCTTTTTCTTTGCTGCTTTCTTCTTCTTTGCCATATTGTAACCTCCTTACTGGCTTTGTGAAATCCTTTCACCAAAACACTAAGTTAACTTTTGAAAGTTCCGTCGTCAGCTTTAACGAAGCTAACGGCTATAGTTATAATTTTTATCGTCCATAAATTAAGAAATACTTCATAAAAATTTGCGCCGCAGCAGTCCAGGTCATGTTGTCGTACGCTGCGAGAACAGATTCAGTAAGACGGTTATATCCCGTGCGCCGCCGGTTTTGTTCTTTCTTTGTTGGAAAATGCTGTTGATGTTTAACCTGAGAGTTTATAATATCATCGAGATGCGATATTCTTATAAATGCGTTTCTTTAAGGCCGCAGGGCTGTTTCACGGCCCTTTGGGTGTGAACAAAAAAGTCGAGCGCGTCAAGGCCGCGATGCTTGACAGCTCTTTAAGCTCTAAGCTGACAGAAGTGAAGATGTCACCTTAAGGGTCGCCGGATTGTCTGTAACGATGATTTTGAGACGATAAAAATTTTTTCTTTTTCGCAAAAAATTTTTGGCAAAAATTTACAATTACGCTGTTAGTTGTTTATGACGAAGAAAAAAATAGCACTGTTCGGAGGAACCTTTGACCCGATTCATATCGGTCACACGACGGTCGCAGATGCAGCGGCAAGACAAATCGGCGCCGAGAAAGTTGTCTTCATCCCGGCTAAGCGCTCGCCGCTGAAGCATTTATTTCCACAGGCGAATGAGAACCACCGGTGTGCGATGACGGCCCTGGCAATTTCCGGAAATGAGATATTCGAGCTGAGTGATTACGAACTGAACAAGAGCGGGCATAACTACACGCTCGATACGGTGCGATATTTTAAGGACAGTCTCGGCCAAGAAGCAGAGCTTTACTGGCTGGCGGGCGCCGACAGCGTTGCGGATTTGCCGCACTGGTACGGGATAGCCGGGCTGATTGACGAGTGCAACCTCTCGGTAATGTACAGGGGCGGATTTGACCGGCCGGATTTCACAAAGTTTGTCCGGCTGTGGGGGGCCGAGCGCGTTGCGAAGCTGGAGCGCAATGTTATCAAGACGCCCTTGATTGAAACAAGCAGCACCAAAATCCGCAGCAGTATCGCCGCCGGTCAGTCGATTAATAATATAGTGGCCCCGAAGGTCGCGGACTATATCCGCGAGCACCACCTGTATCAGTCGGCGGGTTGACAAGCCTACTCAGATTGTGAAGCTGCCGTCCTTATAGATAAGCTCGTCGTCGGCGTAAATCTCGCCGCCTTTGCTCATATCGGCTAACATATCCCAGTGGATAGCCGATTCATTTTTGCCGCCCGCCTCCGGAATAGATGCGCCGATGGCCATGTGGATGGTACCTGCCAGCTTTTCATCGAAGAGCATATTCTTGCTAAATTTCCTGATACCGGTGTTTGTTCCTATCGCCGCCTCGCCGAAATGCCTGGCGCCGGGTATATCCAGTATTTTATCAAGCAGTGCCCTTCCTTTCTTCGCATCCCATTTGACGACCTGGCCGTCTCTGACTTCCAGCGTTATGTCCTCAATCTCCTGGCCGAAGTAAAAGCCGGGATAGCTGAACCTGACCTTGCCGTTGACCGAGTCTTCGATCGGGCAGGTGAATATCTCGCCCGAGGGCATGTTCTTGCTGCCTGCCGAGTTTATCCATATCCTGCCTTTAGCCGAGAATGAAATGTCTATGTCCCTGCCGACGTACCGTATGTGTTCTTTGCCGGCAAGGTAATCGATAATTTTCTGCTGGTCTTTCTCGACCTGCCGCCACTTAGCGACCGGGTCGTCATCGTAAAGAAAGCACGCAGAATAGACAAAGTCTTCGTATTCGCTTCTGCTCATACCGCATTCCTGGGCGGCTGCGTCGGTGGGAAAAACACACAAAGTCCAGTTAAGCTCACCGGTGGCGGACCTGTTCATTAGTGTTTTCATAAGCTCGGCCCTGGCCATCCCTGCGGTTTGCTTCTTCTCAGCAGAGACGTTCTCAAGCTCCTTCATGTTGAAAGGCGCAAGGACCATAAGCTGTGCATCATAGTTCTCACAGGCATATTGTATCGTCGGCGAGATGTACCGGAGCTGCTCATCGCTGCCGTAATCGTAGAGTATCTTTTCGGTCCCGTTAAGCGATATACGAAATTCCGGATGTGCACCGGCTTTAAGCGCCTCACGAAATACCTCTTTGAGCAGTTCCTCTGCAAGGTACGACGACGCTATAAGCAGCTTGTCGTCCTTTTTGAGTTTCAGTGAATAGTTGACCAGCAGTTTGGCGTACTTGCTGTATATGCTTTCCATAAGATTAAGCTCCGGTTACAAAGAATCTTAAGCCTGTTTGCCCTTAGCTTTATTGGTGCGTTCCGCCAGCCAGTCGCACCATTGCTCCAACCCTTGCCCCGTTTTGGCCGAAACGGCGAATATCCTGATATCCCTGTTCAGTTTGAGCACATCCGCCTTTGCCCGTTCGATATCAAAATCAACCACCTCCAGCAAATCGACCTTGTTTATCAGCAGTGCCTTTGCCCGTGCAAAGATAGCCGGGTACTTGGCGGGCTTGTCGTCGCCTTCCGGCACTGACAGAACCGCAACCTTTGCCGTTTCGCCCAGCTCGAAGGTGGAAGGGCAGACGAGGTTGCCTACGTTTTCGATGAAAATCAAATCAAGCTCGTCGATGGGCAGCTTCTTCAAGGCGCCTGCCACCTGGACCGCTGTCAGGTGGCAGGCGCCGGCGGTGTTAATCTGAACGGCTGGCGCACCGGTCGCTCTGATTCTTTCGGCGTCGAGCTCGGTCTGGATGTCGCCCTCGATGACGCCGATTCTGATTCTGCCATTCAACTCGGTTATCGTTCTTGCGAGGATGGTGGTCTTGCCCGAGCCGGGCGAGGATATCATATTGAGGCAGGGCTTCCTGTGCCCGGCAAGGAACCGCCTGTTCTTCGCGGCGTATTCTTCGTTTAAGCTAAGAATCTTTTTGCCTACCTTGACTTTGTACATAATGTTACTCCGTCTCGAACTCTATTTCTTCGAGCAGCAACGGCGGGTCGGTGAGCAAATCAAAATCGCCGCCGCCGCAATTGGTGCAGGCCGGTGAAGCGATGTCGAATTCAAATATGTTCCGGCAATTCCTGCAGCGGGCCTGAATGGGCTTGTGTACGACCTCAAGCTTCATACCTTCGCAGACAGTTCCTTTCGCGATGGCCTCGAACGCAAACAATAGGGCATCGTCGTTGATGGCGTTGAATACACCGCAGCTAACCCTGGCGGCGAGGGGTTTTGCATTTTGCTCTTCGGCCTCGGCGCCGATAGAAGCGAGCACGGATTGTGCAACCATCAGTTCGTGCATCAGCAAATCCTCGGCAGCTCCCGGCCGTAAGGCATCCGGACAATTCTTTTCCCGCCGATTTTCGTTGTCATTTCTACCATTGCAACGTCACCGAGCTCCGTGATTTCGCCGATTAGCGATGCGTTTTTGCCGAGCGGGTGATTACGGCAGATGTCGAGACAGGACTCGGCGGCATCGGCTGCGACGACGGCGACGAACTTGCCCTCGTTGGCTATGTTGAGCACGTCGAAGCCGAGCATGTCGGCGCCGGCCTGGACGGTCGGGTTGACGGGGATGTCTGGCTCGTTGATTTTAATACTCAGCCGGGTCTGTCCCGAGATTTCGTTCAGCGTCGCAGCCAGTCCGCCGCGGGTGGGGTCACGCATGAACTTTACGCCGGCTGTCTTATCGAGAAGCTCACCCGTCAGACCGGCTAAGGCGGCGCAGTCGCTCTTGAGCTGCGTCTGGAACCTGATGTCTTTGCGCTGTGATATAACGGTCATCCCATGGTCGCCGATGGTGCCGCTGAGGATGATTTTGTCGCCGGGTGCGATTTGGTCGAAGCCAAGAGTTACGCCTTCTATTCTTGTGCCGATTCCCGCGGTGTTGATGAAGATTTTCTCGGCGGCGCCGGCCTCGACGGTTTTCGTATCGCCTGTGACAATCTCGACCTTGTTCTCGCCGGCGGCTCCGGCAACGCTGTCTAAAATTCTCTCGAGCACCGAAAATTCGAGACCCTCTTCGATTATCAGCGACAGTGAAAGGGCGACCGGTTTTGCGCCGGCCACGGCCAAATCGTTTATCGTCCCGCAGACGGCTAATTTGCCGATATCGCCGCCGTTAAAGAACAACGGCTTGACTACGTAGCTGTCCGTGGTGAAGGCAACCGAGGTCGAATCGAGATTCATAGCCGCCGCATCGGGCAGCGATGCTAAGGCGGGGCTTTTGAACTTAGGCAGTATGTAATTGCGAATAAGCTCTTCGGTCAATTTGCCGCCGCCGCCGTGCGCCAGCAGTATTGTTTTGTCGGCAGGTGGTGTCATTTGCGTTTTTCTTTTCTCCGGCTGTACTTGAACCAGGCGGCACAGACGCCCTCGGAGCTTACCATACACGGGCCGACGGGCGTCTCGGGCGTACACGCAGCGGCGAAGAGCCGGCACTGCGACGGCTCGATGAGTCCGCAAAGCACCTCTCCGCAGCGACAGCCGCTTGTGTCCTCGGTGAGCGTTTCCGTTACATTGAATCGCTTGAAGGCGTCGAATTGCTCGAATTTGTCCTTCACTTTAAGAGTGCTTTTTTCAATTTCGCCTAATCCCCTCCAGTAGCCGTCGGCACAATCGAAGCACTCGGCAATAAGCCGCTGTGCGACGGTGTTGCCTTCTTCGGTGACGGCGGCGGTATAGACCGAATTCAGCTCGGCCTTGCCTTCGCCAAGCTGCCGGGCGATTTCGCCGAGCCCTTCGATAATCTGCATCGGCTCGAAGCCGGCGACCACACAGGGCCGGCTGAACTCATCGACTATCTGCCCGAATGCGCCGTAGCCGATTATCACGGCGACATGACCCGGGCACAGAAACGCATCTATCCTGTCGTTTTTCTCCGACAGCAGCGCCCGCATCGCAGGGACGACGAGCTTATGTCCGCTGAGGATGCAGAAGTTCTCTATCGTTTGCTCGACTGCTTCTTTAACCACAACTGCCGTTGCCGGTGCGGTAGTCTCAAAACCGACGGCAACGAATACCACGGTCTTGTCGGGATTGTCCCTGGCCAGCTGCAGGGCATCGGTACTGCTAAGCATCACACGAACGTCAGCGACCGACCTTTTTGTCTCAAGCGAGCCGTTACTGCCCGGGACACGAATCATATCGCCGTAGGTGGCGATGATGCAGTCATCTCTTTGTGCGAGGTCGAGGACGATATCGATATAGCTTTGGTCGGTGACGCAGACGGGGCAGCCTGGCCCGGAGAGCAGTTTAATCGCCTTTGGGAGGGTGGTCCTTATGCCGTTTCTAAAGATTGCAACCGTGTGCGTCCCGCAGACCTCCATTATGTTGATTTGCCTGCCTAAGGTTTTGCAGGCGGCGTCCATAAGTTGCTGTGCCTTGTAAATTCTTTCAAGCATGCCAGATACGTTTCCTGTTTCAGCCCGATACTCTGTTCTGTGTGTCGTTAAATTCATCAATTTCGGCAATCAACTGCCAGGTCTTTTTTGCCTCCTCTTCCTCTATGACCTGAATTGCAAACCCGGCGTGAACCAGCACGATATCTCCTGCTCTTGCCTGCGGCAGGAGCGTGGTCTTGGCCTTGAACCGGTTGCCCATCGCGTCAACAACCGCTCTGTCGCCCTTTAACTCAACTATTCTTGCCGGTATTGCTAAGCACATAATTCGTCGCCCGTCGCCTGTGACTCGAGTCTCGTTTTTTTGCTTACTTCGTCTTTATTCTATTGCTCAACAGGCCTGGGGTCAATGCGGTTAATCTGACGTCTCAACTACTCCTCTCAGATGAAAACGCCATAAAAACGTTTGACACGCCAATGCCAGGGATTTATCCTCAATCATAGACAATCGCCCGTTCAAGTTGTGATGCGGTAAGACCAGTACAGGGGCTTTATATGGACATAGAACAGCTTCTCAGCGAAAAACGCGATGATATTCGCGACCATGTGCTCCGCGAGGCCGCCCTCCTATGAAAGATGATACCGTTTATCTTCGGCATATCTTGGAATGCATCCAGCGCATTGAGGAGGATACCGCCGACGGCAGGTGGAGGCGGACCAAGTAACACCGAAACGGTTGTGGTATGAAGAAACGAGCACCAAGAAACAGAACGCTGACATGCTCGGAATCAGAGATAGCCGAGTTTTCAAGGAATCTCATGCGCCTATCGCAAATGGCTGGCATAGACTCGATTACCAACCGGATCGTTCACCAAGATTTTGCGGAGGCAATCGCGTTTTTTCCTCAAGGTTTTGTTGACCTTTTGATTGTCGATCCACCATATAACCTTACAAAGAATTACAATGGTCATGTATTCAGGTCTAAACAGGCAGAAGATTATACGAAGTGGTTCGAGAACATCGTTGTGTCCTTTATGAAAATCTTGGCCCCAACTGCTTCCATTTATGTGTGCAGTGACTGGCAAACATCAAATCTCGTATTTCCAGTTTTAGACAAGCATTTCACGGTGCGAAATAGGATAACATGGGAAAGAGAGAAAGGTAGGGGCGCAAGAAGCAACTGGAAAAACAACACAGAGGATATTTGGTTTTGCACATACGGAAGCGAATATTTTTTCAACATAGATGCAGTGAAACTCAAGAGGAAAGTTATTGCCCCATACCGTACGGATGACGGCAAGCCCAAAGATTGGGAAGAATCTCAAAATGGTAATTACCGCCTGACTTATCCCTCAAACTTGTGGTCTGACATAACAATACCATTTTGGTCTATGCCAGAGAACACAGATCATCCGACCCAGAAGCCTGAGAAGCTAATTGCAAAACTGATTATGGCAAGTTCCAAAGAAGGAGACTTTGTTTTTGATCCTTTTCTTGGAAGCGGCACAACAGCGGTTGTGGCCAAAAAACTACACCGCCGATTTTGCGGTATTGAGATAAATTTGGAATACTGCTGCTGGGCTGAAAAGCGATTGATGCTCGCAAAATATGACTCATCCATTCAAGGTTATATTGACGGTGTCTTCTGGGAGCGTAACTCGCTTAACGAACAATCCAAGAAGGAAAAGACATCCAATGTGGCAACACAAGGAGCCTTATTTTGAAATCATCATTCTTTTACAACGGGCATTACAAAGAATTAGCTGGCAAACTGAAGGATTACATCAATTCCATGCCTGAGTTTTTATCAGCACAGACCGCACGTAGTACACGTGCGGCAGGCGATGCTATCGAAGGACTCATTGCTGAAAAATTTGATATGTTGCTGGGCGACTGGTGCAAGGAATATTCATCCAGTTTCGCCCGCCGCGCAATGGCAGATATTGCGTTCAAAGACAAAGAGGACTTCTATTGTATTGTTGATGTTAAAACGCATCGTGAGGACACAAAATTCAATATGCCAAATTTGACATCAGTTGAACGTCTGTCTCGTTTTTACGAGGACGACAAGAATGTTTTCGTTCTTATAATGGTGAGATATAGACTTGATGGCAATCGAGTCCTCGCGACGAAAGTTACTTTTGTTCCAATTGAATTCCTGAACTGGGATTGCCTAACAGTGGGAGCATTGGGCTGGGGACAGATTCAAATCGCCAACTCAAACCGAATAATCGTAAATGAGGGCTTCTCCCGGAAACAATGGATGCTCACACTGTGCGATACCATGCTTGAATTCTATCCTAAAGAGGTATTAAAGATTCAGGACAGGATAGGACGGTTTGAGGACGTGAAGTCCTATTGGGAGAAGAAAAAGGATATCTGGGTTTGATCAGTATCCAAGGAATTTGGTGTTAAGTCGTGCCGATTTGTGGTTTGAGAGTACGAGTCAGGAGCGACGAGTCACGAGAGACGATGCTATCGCCGCCTGGCCTACGGATATTCCGCCGTCGTTGGCGGGGAAGTCACGGTTGTATAATACACTAAAATCGTTTTTCCTCAAGAGGCGAACCAGGCGATTTGTCAGATACCTGTTGCAAAATACCCCGCCGCTCAGCGCAACGCTGTTCAGTTGTGTGCTTTCTCTGGCCCGTTCGGCTATCGCCAGTAACGCCGCTGCCAGTGTGTTATGAAATTTTGCCGATATCGCGTTAGTTTCCTGCCCGTCTCGAATATCATCAATAAGCTGCCTGAACATTATACGCAAGTCCAGTTTGAGTGGTTTTTCAATTTCATCGATGAGCTCGAAATCGTAGTTTTCTTCGATGCCGGGTGAGGCGATTGCCTCGAGCGCCATCGGCAGCTGTGCCTCGAAATGGTTGTAGCCGCCCAAGCCAAGCATAGCCGCCACGGCGTCGAATACTCTGCCGATGCTCGATGTCGCAACGGTATTAACCTGCTTTGTAATCTGCTCGGCGATAACTCGCTGTTTGGCCCTGTCGGGTTCGATAGTATCGAGCAGCCAACCGAATCTATCGAGGTCGAAGTCGCAGCCGTAGCTCTGGCTGAGCAGGCCGAGCAGGGGGCGAATCGGCTCCTTACTTGCCGCATCGGCGCCGGCGAGCGGGTAATAGGCCAGATGGCCAAAGCGCTCAAAATCTTCGAGCGTTGCAATCATACACTCGCAGCCCCAGATGGCGTCGTCGCTGCCGTAACCGGTCCCGTCGCAGGCAAGGCCGACAACCGGGCCCTCGACGTTGTGCTCAGCCATAACCGACGCGATGTGCGCCCAGTGGTGCTGGACAGTGATGATTTCCACATCCGGTATCGAGCGGGCGTACTGCGATGACAAATAAGCAGGGTGAAGGTCGCACGCAACGACTTGGGGCTCGACCTCGAACAGCCCCCGCAAATGCTCGATTGAATTGACGTAGTTCCGATAGACCTCCGCCTCTTCGAGGTCCCCTATGTGCTCGCTGCAGATGAGCTGGTCCTGCTTGACAAAACAGAACGTGTTCTTCAAATCGGCCCCGGCTGCGAAAATCTCTTTACGAGCAGCCTCGCTCATCAGGACGGGCGTGGGGACATAACCTCTCGCCCGGCGCAGCAGGACGGGCTTGTCATCTATGAAGTGCACAATCGAATCATCGACCTGGCGATAGATTTGCCTGTTGTGCATCAGGAAGGCATCGACAATATGGCCGAGGCGTTCGACGGCAAGCTCGTTTTTGCATATCAACGGCTCGTCGGATATGTTGCCGCTGGTCATCACCAGGACGTCCGGGCCCTGCTCGAAAAGCAGATAGTGCAGCGGTGCATAGCACAGCATAAAACCATAAGTGCCGATGCCGGCGGCCACCGACGGGGCAATCAGCGAATCCTGCCTTTTGTCGAGAAGGACGATAGGCGCCTGCGGGCTTGTCAAAACGCGCTCCGCCGGTCCGCCTACGACGGCGTAATTCTTAATACTCTCGACGGACGCCGCCATCATAGCAAAGGGCTTGTGGTCTCTTCTTTTGCGCCGCCGCAGCCGCTTCACCGCCTCGTCATTTAGCGCATCGACGGCCAAATGGAAACCGCCGATTCCTTTTATGGCGACGATTTTGCCCTCTTTGAGCATACGGGCGGTCTCAGCGATTGCCCGCTCGCTGTCCTGTTGTATCACACCGCCTGTGCTGTCCGTCAGCCGGACTGCCGGCCCGCAGACGCTGCAGGCCACCGGCTGCGCGTGAAACCGGCGGTCGGAGACGTCACTGTATTGTGCCGCACACCTTTCGCACATCTCAAAAACGCTCATCGTCGTGTTGGGCCTGTCGTAAGGGATGGCTTTGACTATCGAATACCGCGGGCCGCAGTTGGTGCAGTTGATAAACGGGTACCGGTATCGAAAGTCATTTTCGTCCGCCAGCTCCCTCAGACAATCGCCGCAGGTGGCGATGTCCGCGGTAACCTGGCAGACGGCGGCGCCCTGCGAACGGCTTGTCTTGATTGTGAACCCCCCTTCGCCATCGACAAACTCAATGTCGCAGACCTCACAGCTTTTTATCTCAGCCAGAGGCGCAGCGCCGCTGGAATTGAGCCGTTCGACAAAATCCGCTATTTCTCCCTCTTCGCCCTGAAGCTCGATTGTAACGCCCCGGCTGTCATTATAAACGAAGCCCGTAAGGCCCAGCCGAGCCGCCAGACGATATACCGCCGGCCGAAAACCCACCCCCTGAACACGACCCGTTATCAGTATTCTTTGCCTCTTAATCAAGCCCTTTGCCTCACCGCTATTTTCAAACTGCTTAACAATACGCATTGCCCGGCTGAGCGTTTCGACAATATCATAATCTGGTGGAATTTGAAAGCCAATCGGAGCGAGCCAGGCAGGGTCAGAATTGACGATAGAATCAGGATGGGAGAATTTGCTTGCCGGGACGGCTCTCGCCTGTTAATATCGCCGGCGAACGGGGCCATAGCTCAGTTGGGAGAGCGCTTGCATGGCATGCAAGAGGTCGTGGG
>CAYMYK010000017.1:0-23288 GCA_964394625.1 uncultured Pirellulales bacterium | reverse complement strand
TACAAAGAGGCGGTGCGAGCGGCCCAAGGCGTTGTTCTCTGGGCGGAAAGAATTATCCAACAGCAGAAAAATGATGTTACTTAGAGGGGAAACTGCGGAGATTAAACACACGAATAGGGAGCGTGCACATAGAAATCGAACTATAACATTCAGCCAGGCCGAAGCACAGCATTACGGCAAGGATTTAATTCGCATTTCCAAACCTGCAGCCCTAAATACCATCGAGAACAAAATCGCCAACCATGACCTCTTACAAATCCTCGATTTGCTCCCGGGGCGTTTCGCCGACCTTCTAATCCTCGACCCGCCTTACAATCTCAACAAATCCTTTGCAAAAACCCGCTTCAAAAAAAAAACCTTAGGCGACTATGCCCGCTGGTTCGAGGGCTGGTTCGTAAAACTGCTGCCGACGCTGAAGAATAGCGCCTCTGTTTACGTTTGCTCCGACTGGCACAGCTCGACCGCCGTTCACATCGTCCTCGAAAAATATCTCAGGGTCCGCAGCCGTATCACCTGGGAAAGGGAAAAAGGCCGGGGCGCCAAGAAGAACTGGAAAAACTGCTCGGAGGATATATGGTTCGCAACCGTCTCGAACGATTACACCTTCAACGTCGATGCCGTAAAACTCAAGCGTAAAGTCATCGCCCCCTACACCCGCGGCGACGGCTCGGCAAAGGGCTGGGATGAAACGGCGCAGGGCCGATTCCGCCTCACCCATCCGTCTAATCTTTGGAGCGACATCACCGTCCCGTTCTGGTCAATGCCCGAGAATACCGACCACCCAACCCAAAAGCCGGAAAAGCTCTTAGCCAAGCTCATCCTCGCAAGCTCGAACGAAAACGACCTCGTCTTCGATCCCTTTGCGGGCGTCGGCTCGGCGCTGGTTGCCGCTAAAAAACTGGGCCGAAGATTCTTCGGCGTCGAAATCGAAAAAACAATTCTGCCTGCTCGCCGCAAAACGCCTTCGCCTGGCCGATACCGACAAGTCCATCCAGGGCTACAAAGACGGCGTATTCTGGGAAAGGAATACGCCCGCCATACGGCGACGGCAAAAGTAAAGGCGCCCCGGCCCTTTGACAAACCGGCTTGATTGACCCCTTGTGCGACTATTCAGCGGCGACCTGTCTATCCTTCAGAGCAGCTAAGCGGATGTCGGTTGCGGTGCTTTCGGCGATGGCGGCCAGTGCGTACTGTGCCTCGGCGTAGCAGACGTTCTTATCGACGCGCAGTGTTATGACCCTGTCACCGGCCGGCTTACCTTTTAATCGGCTGTCTATCAATTCTGCAAGCCGAGCGGCAATCTCGCCGTAATCCGCCGCCGACACCTTTTCCGCACCGACCGCAAACTCCGCCTTGTCGCCGTCGGTCTTCATAATCGTTACCGTAGTCAACTGGCCGGCCGGGGCGGCATCGCTCTGCGCCCTGTTGCAGCCGTCCGGAACAGCAACGGGGAAATTTTCCGCCTCGATAAAATGAGAGACCACGCAAAAGAATATTATCAGCAGGAAAACAATGTCTATCACGGGCGTCAAATTGAATGATGCCGGCCCGTTAGAACGGCGAAACTGATTAAAAACCTTTACAGACATTGATTGGTCCAAACTCAGCGGCTCGGCTGAACACCCGGCCGGCGTTCGATACGCCTGCCCTTTTGCTCGGCCAGTTCAATGCGACGCACCTGTTCGCTCGGCTGCTTGCCCCCAAGGGGCTCGCGTCTTTGCTTGTCGAAGCATCGCCTTGTCTTCGCCAGCGCACTTTCCGCCTCTGCAACCGCCTCATTCGCCAACGTCTCAAGGCGATTGCTGAACACCCCGTACAGCGCCAGCGCCGGTATCGCAATGGCAAGTCCCCAGAAGGTTGTCACCAATGCAATTGAAATGCCGTCCGCCAACTGTGCCGGCTGGGGCTGGCCGCCCGCCAGAACAATCGCGTTAAACAGCTTTATCATCCCGAACACCGTCCCGAAAAGCCCGACCATCGGCGAAACGTTGCCAATCAGATTGAGCCATTCTATCCGACGCATAAGGGCCGACGCCTGCTCCTGGAGCGATTCGAAGAGCGCATCGCGCATCCGAAACCAGTCTCCGGCGCCTCGGCGCACCGCACTCGATATTGCCCTGCTGACGAGGTCCCGCTCGCCGGCAATCGCCTCGGCAAGCTCAGCCGGGCCGAGCCGCCCGGCAAGGACGGTGATTTCGGCGCCGATGCCGTCGGGCAAAAGCACCTTGCGGCGAATCGTAAGAAAATACCGCACCGCCAAATAAACCATAACGATTGACATCGGCAGCAGGATGAACCAGACTATGGGCCCACCCGCCGTCACAAACTGCTCGAAGAACGACCGCGCACCACTGTCATTAACTCCCAACGCAGGCATACCGCCGTGCATACTTACAGCTATCACCGCCAGCACCGTCGCTAATGCAATCGCCAGAAAAAACACCTTTAACAAAAACCCTTTTGACACCAATGCCTCCCGGCAGCTCAAAAATCATCCTTAGCCGTCACCGTCTGCGACGAGAACAAATTCGCCGCCGGTTGACGCTGCTATCCTCTGCAGCACCATCTCGTCTTCACTGCTCGGCCAGAACCCGATTGTATTTATCTTCATCGCCGGTGCAAAACTTCTTCGCAGCGTCGCGACTCTGTCGCAGAACCTGCCCGCATCGCCCCGGCCCAATTCAAAGCCGTCCGTCAGAAGATAGATGACCGAGGCGCCCGCGCCGCGGCCGTCACGAACCTGCAGAGCCGTATCAATCGCCGTCAGGGCATTCGTTGTCCCCTTTGGCTCAACAGATTCGATAAACTTCTGCGCACTTTTCTTTGCGGCCTGCGTCGCCCGTGTCAGCTTGCCGTCGCCGAATGCAAGTGTCCTGCCGCCGAAGAAAATTATCGCAAAATACTGGTCGGGCTGCAAATCGCCAATCGACTTAGCCAATTCGGTTTTGACCCGGCCCAAAAGACCTCGCATACTGCCCGAGCAGTCAACAACGTAACAAATTCTGCGCGACCGGCTTCGGCTGCCGAAAAAATCAACCCCGCCCGGCAGAATATCTGCATCTTCCAGCCGGTAAACATCCTCTGAAACCGCCGGTCCCGTCAAATCGCCTGAACCGCCGTCGTTGGCTTTTCCAATGTCAAAAATCCGTTCCCCATCCGAATAGCCGGGACCGCCGCCCAGCAAACCGCCCTCGGTCTTGACCCTGCTCATCTTCGGCTTGGGGATAACTCTCGGCGTCTCAGCAAGCTTTCGTATGCCGCTCATTTTGGCCACTGCGCCCGGGTACACCAGCGCATCGGCCTTCGAGGGCGAGAACTTCGCCGCCGCCAGCACCGCCAGAACAAGCAAATGCACGGCTATCGAGGCCGTCAACGCCCAAAAGCCGGCCCTTCGCTCAAGTTTAACCGTTCCCTGGTCCATTGGTTACGCCGATACAATCCCTTAATTCAAGCGTCCTGCCGTCCCACTTCAGCGCCTAATCCACGACGTCCACGAGGGAGACGCCGGGCATCAGCAGTTTGTACATCAATATCGCATTTCCGTTATGCAGTCGTATGCAGCCCTGCGAACCGGCCGTTCCTATCTGCTCGGGGTCCTTTGTGCCGTGGACGGCAAATCCGGTCCTTCCTACGGCCTGTCCGGAGATTCCCTCAAGCCCTATCCACCGCGAGCCCAGCGGATAATCCGGGTCGTCGGGCAGGAATGTCTTTCCGCTGACGGGGTCCGTCCAGGTCGGCTTGACAAGCTTACCGCCCGGCTTTACGCGCCATCGCCCCGTGGGTGTCTCCATCCCGGGCTTGCCCAGCCCGACGGCGAAGCTCGTCACGTAAGTGTTCTGCAGAAACAAATCCATCGTAAAGCTCGAGCGATATACCCGCGCATGAAATGGGCCGTTGACGACCTTTATCACCGTCCCTGCCTGCAGCACCTCCGGCTTTGCTATCTTGTTTATCTGCATAAGAATCTGGTATGGGACGTTGAACTGTTTGCCTACGTTCGAGAGCAAATCTCCGGGTTTTACCCTGTAATCCCGGCAGAGCCGGTCCTCGCTGAATATCTGCCTGCTGAACAGCCACTGCTGTGAGAGTTCGGCAAGCTGCTGTTTTATGAAGGCCCTCTGCCGTTCACTCTGGCCTCTCGGCAGAAGCTCGTTAAGCCGGTCTCGTGCCTCTATTATCTTTGCCGGCCTGGCATCCAGCAGCGCCATCGCCCCGGCAATAAGCCCGGCAACGGTCTCGTTCGGCTCGGCGCTCGGCTCGGCGGCAAGCTCAACCGGCGCGGCAGCCGGCTGCGGCTCGACGATACCTTTGCTCGGTTGCGGCTCCGGCCCGGCATCTTTTTGCTTTGCCGTCTGCTCCTGTGCCGCCGTCGAAACGAGTTCTTCGACAACCGGCTCGGAGACGGTATTGTCGGCCGCACTTTCCCGCCCGCGTCTGCGGCTATAAAAATAAAAAAACACAGCGGCGGCGACCACCAGAACCACTATGGTATATGTCAACCTGCGAATCCGCGTTTTTCTCCTGCGATAAATACTTGCCGGATAACGGGCCATTTTGTTCTCCTGTCCAAACTATTACCCATAATGCTCATTTTTTTCGCGTCCGGTCCCGTCAGGATGGTCACAATACAGCACCTGCTCATCCGTAACTAAAAAATCCACCGCCATATCGTGCTCCGTTACCGGCACAGTCTCCAGAACCTGGGTCGAATAAGCAAGCCCGCATCGTGCCGCCCGCAGTTGGGGGCTGGCAAAGAACCTGTCGTAATACGAGCCGCCCCGGCCCAGGCGGTTGCCGCACCTGTCGAAACCCAGTCCGGGAGCAACCACCAGATCAATCTGCCCGAATGGAACAGGAACTCCCGTTATCGGATTTCGCAAACCCGATGCCCCACCCGAAAAACCAGTCTCAAGCGAATTTATCTGTATAGGTATCATATGCCTCTGCTGCCACGACACCTTTGGAACCGCAACTGTCTTGTTGAGCTGCCAGGCGCTCAGGATTGCCTCCGAGGTATCAAGCTCGTGCGGAAGAGACAAATAGAGCATAACCACGGAAGCGGCTTTGAACTCGGCGGTCGAAACCAGATTGCGGCAGGCGCTGCGGCTTTTCTCCGCACGTTCCTGAGCCGAAATCTCAAGAAGCAGCTTCTGCAGTTCCAGCCGCAACTGACCTTTATCCATACTAACCTC
The DNA here is from genome assembly GCA_964394625.1 of uncultured Pirellulales bacterium. GTDB lineage: Bacteria > Planctomycetota > Phycisphaerae > Sedimentisphaerales > Anaerobacaceae > JAUVYV01. The sequence continues at coordinate 18,096 of CAYMYK010000017.1, read as the reverse complement.
GTATCACCCCTGACCGGTCCGGCGATTCGGGCGGTTGCCCGTGCCCTTTCGATTTGTTAGTTTGTATCAAGCTTTCGAGCCGTTGTAAATAACGGCTGATATTTTTTTCGTACCCCGCCTGCTTCGGCTGATAATACCTGCCCCTTGCTCCGCCCGGAAGGTACTGCTGCGCCACAAAGCCGTCGGGGTAATCGTGCGGATACTTATACTCGGCCCCGTAACCCATCTTTTTCGCAGCGGCGTAGTGACTGTCCTTCAAATGCTTCGGCACGGGCCTGGTCGGCTGACTTTTCACGTCCGAGACGGCTTTCCATATCGCCGAAGCAGACGCATTCGACTTCGGCGCACAGGCAATGTAAACAGCCGCCTGAGCCAGCGCAAGCTGCGCCTCCGGCAAACCCACAAACTCCGATATCTGAACCGCAGCGGCCGCTAAAACCGCCGCCATAGGGTCCGCGTTCCCTACGTCTTCGCACGCACACACCACTATCCGCCTCGCTATGAATCGAACATCCTCACCTCCCGCTATCATCCGCGCAAGCCAATAGACCGTCGCATCCGGGTCGCTGCCGCGCATGCTCTTTTGAAAAGCGCTGGCCAAATCGTAGTGAGTATCGCCCGTTCCATCATAATCCATCGTCTTTTGCTGAATCGATTCTTTAACCGTCTGCACATCAACCTTGACTTTCTTGCCCTTCTCCCGAGCCGCCTGCGACAGAACCGCCACCTCAAGTCCCGTCAACGCCTTTCTCGCATCCCCGTCGCCCATGACCGCCAGATATTTAAGCGCACTGTCATCCGCCTCAATATCGTACTTGCCAAGACCACGCTCTGCATCACCAAGCGCACGGCTCAACAAGTCCAGTATGTCTTTCTGCTCTAACGGCTCGAAATGAAATACCGTACTGCGTGAAACAAGCGGTGAATTCAGCGAAAAAAAAGGGTTCTCCGTCGTTGCACCTATGAGAATCAACACCCCCGACTCCACGTCGTCCAGAAGAACATCCTGCTGCGCCCGGTTGAAACGGTGGAGCTCGTCGATAAACAGTACCGTTCGCTGCCGCGAGCCGGCTAATCTGCCCCGTGCTTCGGTGATTATCTGCCGGATATCCTTTACGCTCGCCGCCGGCGCACTTAGATAGACAAATTCCGCCTTCGTCTTATTGGCGATTACCATTGCCAGAGAGGTCTTGCCCACGCCGGGCGGGCCGTAAAATATCAAGCTGCTCAAGGCGTCCGCCTCAAGCATCCTCCTCAGGAGCTTGCCGGGCCCGATGAAATGCTCCTGGCCGGCGAATTCGTCGAGATTTCTCGGCCTCATCCGCACGGCCAGAGGGGCCGCAGAAGCCACATTAGCCCGCTCACGCCCGCCAAAAAGCGTATTATCACCCTTGCCCACTGCCATAAAACACATTATACGCCCAAGCATCAAAGCTGCATAAGGCAAAAAATTCGCAGAAATTTGTTTGACAGTCCTGTTTTAGTCTCTTATTAACTAAGGGCTTATACGACCGACGAAATCGAAACTATGTCATTTGGAGAGAAACTATGGAAATCAAGATTCAGTTGAAGGAAAGTGATATCCCCCGACAGTGGTACAATTTGCCCGCGGATTTGCCCACACCTATGCTGCCCCCGTTAGGCCCTGACGGCAAGCCCATCGGCCCCGAGATGCTCGCGCCGGTCTTTCCTATGAACCTAATCGAGCAGGAGGTAAGCCAGGACCGCTGGATAGACATTCCTGAAGAAATCCTCGGCATCCTCTACCGCTGGCGGCCGAGCCCGCTGAAAAGGGCCGTCTATCTCGAAAAGTTCCTCGATACCCCCGCCAAAATCTACTACAAGGACGAGAGCTACAGCCCGCCGGGAAGCCACAAGCCCAATACCGCCGTTCCGCAGGCTTGGTACAACAAGCAGTTCGGTATGGAGCGAATTACCACCGAAACCGGCGCCGGTCAGTGGGGAAGCGCGCTGGCCTTCGCATGCAAAATCCTCGGACTCGGATGTAAAGTCTTTATGGTCAGAATCAGCTTCGACCAAAAGCCCTTCCGAAAGACTATGATGCAGGTCTGGGGCGCCAACTGCATAGCAAGCCCGAGCACCGAGACAAATTCCGGCAGAAAAGTGCTCGAAGAGATGCCCGACACCCCCGGCTCTCTGGGCATCGCTATTAGCGAGGCCATCGAAGCGGCTGTTACCGACCCGACAGGAAAAACGCGTTATGCACTCGGAAGCGTTCTTAATCACGTTCTGCTGCACCAGACGATAATCGGCCTCGAGGCAAAGAAGCAGCTCAAGCTCGCCGGGGAAAAGCTGCCCGATATCGTCATCGGCTGTGCCGGCGGCGGCAGCAACTTCGCAGGACTGGCTTTTCCATTTGTATCCGAAAAAATCAACGGCGCCGATATTACAATCATCCCGGTCGAGCCGGAGTCCTGTCCGACGATGACGCGCGGACCATTCGCATACGACTTCGGCGACACCGCCTGCACTACTCCGCTGCTGGCAATGTTCACGCTTGGTCATGCCTTCATCCCGCCGCCCATTCACGCAGGAGGCCTGCGGTATCACGGTATGGCGCCGCTCATCTGCCAGGCCATCATCGAAGGTCTTCTCGAGCCAAGAGCGTATCACCAGATCAAATGCTACGAAGCGGCTATGACCTGGGCCAGTACCGAAGGCGCCATTTGTGCCCCGGAAACGAGCCACGCCATCGCCGCCGTCATCGACGAAGCAATCAAAGCAAAAGAAGAGGGTAAGGAAAAGGTTATTCTCTTAAACTACAGCGGGCACGGGCTGATGGACCTCAGCGGATACGACGCCTATATGGCCGGAAAGCTCATTGACTACGAGCTCCCACAGCAGGACCTTGAAAAGTTCACCGCACCGCTAAGCCAGTTCCCAAAGGCAGAAATGAGAAAAACCGGTAAATGGTAGCACTTTACGCAAAACTTCTCACGCAATTTCGGAGAGCTTGCGAAAACATGGACCTATAAAATGCCCGTTTGTTATGTCGTTTTCCGACCTTTTCTGTTTTTTGAAAGGAGCAAAACAAAAAGATAAAAAAAACACTTCCGTTACTTTGTAACGGCTGCTATACTTGCAGGCGATTTACTCGGACGGTTTAATTTCAGACTGATTAGCTGATGTGTCCTATGGAGGACGTAAGAGAAAAACTTTTAAGAAATGGTTTTTAAGGAGATGAGCACGATGAAGAAAACAATTCTGTTAGCTGTAGTTGTGCTGTTGGGCGCAAGTGGCTTCGCCCAGGCACAGGAAGGTGAGCTCCACGGAGCGGTCGGCATCACCTACGACACGAAGTACGTCTGGCGTGGCATCACGGTTTACGGCGCAGACAGCGCCATCCACCCCTTCGTCAACCTGGACCTGATGGGTACCGGCTTCGGCCTCAACGTCACCGGACACCGCGCAAATGCAAGCGGACACGAAGAAGGCGAAAGATGGGATTACACGCTGAACTACAAGGGCTCTTGTTACGACGAAGAGACCTACGCAACTCGGTATATGCTCGGATACACGTACTTTAACTACCCTGACTTGAGCAGCCACACGACAGGCAGCATTGACCTCCAGGAGCTATTCGCAGTTTTGTCTTGGCCCAGTCTGCTCGGCGTCAAAGGACTCGTGCCGAGCTACTGCATAGTCAAGGGCTGGCCCAGCAACAGCGGAACCATAGTCGGCGCCGCCAACTCAGGCGGCGCAACATACTCCGGCTTCGCGCATGTCTTTATGCTCGACTACGCCCTGCCCGTCACCGGCCTGACACCGGAAATTCCTGAGCAAATCCTCAACTTCCACACCGAGATGATTTTTAACGACGGCATTGACCCGCGGCCCAACGGCGGCTACACCGACAGCGACTGGACACATATTATGATGGGCGTGACTACCGACTTCGACCTCGGCAGCGACCTCACATTAACGCCAGGCCTGTACTATCAGATTACGATGGAAGACGACAGTGTCAATGGCGTCAGCCCCGACCACGACATTGCCTGGGCCAGTGTGACAGTGAGCTACAAGTTCTAAAAAACAACCACGTCTTTTCGATAACTAAAAGAAGCCGGTTTGAAAACGAGCCGGCTTCTTTTGCCTTTAGCCGCAGAAAAAACCCGAAAAAACATCAAAAAAAATCACGGGAAGCATTTTTTTCTACTTGATTTATACTTACGGTATGATTAATTTAGTTTTCGGCTCTCGGCCTGGAGGACAGCCAAACGGTGTAAAACGAATAAAAAGTCAGCTAAAATTGTTAAGGAGAAATGAGCATGAAAAAGCCGGCACTGTTACTAATCACACTGTTTTCAATTTGTATGGTCAGCTCTGTTCAGGCTCAGCAGGCGGACGTCACAGGAACCGTCGATTTGACCTTTCTCAGCAACTATATCTGGCGCGGCTTCGACGTCTATCACGGGCACAGCGCATTGCAGCTCGGCGCCGATATTGACCTGTTTCAGTCCGGTTTCGGAACCGACATCCGCTGGACGAGACCCGGCGGAAGCGGGCTGGAAAATGCCGAGGAAATCGACTTCGGTCTTTACTACAAAAACAGCTATGCCCAGGGCGAAACTTATGCCACTAACTACCAGGTCGGCTGGGTTTACTACGGTTATCCCGATGAGCCAAGAAGCGGAGGCCCCGGGTCAACCGCCGCCGACATGCAGGAATTTAACCTCACGCTCGCCTGGCCGCAAGCATTCACGTCAGGGCTGGTCCCGAGATACACCATTGTCTGGATGTGGCCATCCGAAGGCAAATCACTCAGAAACGAAAACGGCGGCTGGATGCACCTGCTCGGCGTTATGTACCCGTGGACTGTTACCAACCTTGCTCCCGAGATACCCGAACAGGTCTTCTATCTCTCCGCCGACCTCGTTTACAACGACGGCACCGCACCGGGTGCCGTCGATGGCTCTGACATCGACCACGACTGGTCGCATTGGCTCTTAGGAATCAGCACCGATTTCGACCTCGGCAGCGACCTGACCTGCAGCCCCTCGGTTTACTACCAGGCCAGTATGGATGATTCCGTTAACAGCGAAGACGAATTCTGGATGGGGCTCAAGCTCGCTTATGCCTTCTAAAGACGTAAAATCGTGCAGTGAAAAGACGGCTTGTAAAAAGCCGTCTTTTTTACGCCTTTACCCAAAAAAACGGTGGAAAAACTTTTTTTTCTTGACGCGGTTGCAGTTTCAACATATATATCCTAAGTATCCTATTGTACTAGGGAGAGTTTAATGGGCTTTAACATATACGTTGCGTAATCGCAAAAGGAGCGTATGGGGCAGGGTTATCGTATGATCCTGCTTTGGTGTAATGAAAAAACAAGGTTTTTAGAAAGGAGAATGGAAATGGAGAAGAAATTGTTGTTGTTTGTAGCTTTTGTTGTGGCACTTACACTCGCCGGAACAACAAATGCTGGGGTGAAGCAGGGTGACAAAGAACTGGACATCTATGGCAGCTACAACACTTTCAACGCTGTGGGCGGAGGCTCGTTAGATACGACCACCGTTGCTGGCACGCTTGGTTATTTTGTGTCTGATGAACTGGAGATTGGCCTGGTTGGTTCGTGGAGCGACCTCTCTGTCGATGGCCTCGGCCTGACGATGTGGGGGATAGGTGGAAATCTGAAGTATCACTTCGGGACACAAAACACCGTGGTTCCCTATGCTGGTGGCCAGTTTCTGTACGAGAAATTGGAAGCAGAAGCGTCCGGGAGCTGGAGTGGGGGCGGGAGCGTCGATGGCTATTTGTATGGACCTTTGGCCGGCCTGAAGTTCTTTACGAGTGACAGAACTTTCCTGTTTCTTGAGTACCAGTACCAGTTATATGGTGGTGATATCGGCGACGGTATTGACGACGGGCACGGAGTGTATGTAGGTATATCGTTCCTGTTCTAAGGTCTTAGACGCAACGGAAAAGCATTGCGGTTGACGTGTGCTTCTTCTTGAGAAATGGTCACCGACGCCAGTATAGATTGCTTTTTTTCGGCCTTCAACTACGCCCAGGACATCTTCCAGGCCGAGAGTTAGTCTGGCGAAAGAAGAGGCCGGCCCCGATTGAATCGGGGTCGGCCTTCTTGTTTAACATCGGTACACTTATCAAGCCGTCCGTGCGGCGACATTGATGTTAGTGCTGGCGGTGAAGGTTTAACGATCGCCGATCTCGAACAGGAATTAGAATTTGGCGGTTACGTCGGATTGGAATGGGATCACGACCAAAGAGCTTCCGTGTATGGTGAGTTTCAATTTACAGGTGATTCCTGGGGCTTGGGTACCGGCATTGGATGGAAATTCTAAGAGCAGGTACACTTTGGGCGACCGGAAAGCTTACTGCCCGAAAAACATATGCTTGTCGCAAAGGCCGCGAGGTTATACCTCACGGCCTTTGTCTTGTTTATCAATTCCGGCAGGTTTAAACTGTTCTGCGAACCACAAACCTCGCCGTCTCAATCAATGCCGCCTTTGCATCGCTCTCCGCTACCTCCCCCAACGCCGAAATCGCCCGTTTCACAAACTCCTCAGCACGCTTCCGCGAATACGACAAGCTCCCGAACGACTCCAACTTTTTCAGCAGATACCTTTTGCGGTCCATTTCTGCCGGGCCGGGCCGGCTGCGTCCGTTGCCCGGCTGCAGAAGCTCCCTCACCGAATCCCTGCTCGCCTTGTCGGCCGTTCTCAGCAGATGTATCAGCGGCAGCGTCATCTTGTCCATATCAATGTCACTGCCTACGGTCTTGCCCATCTGCATTTCGTCGCCCGTCATATCCAGGATATCGTCCGTAATCTGAAACGCGGTGCCGATATTGCGACCAAACTCCGCAAACGCCTCGCTCTGCCGTTCACCCGCACCGGCCAGCAGCGCACCCAGGAAACTCGCCACGCTGAAAAGCGCACCGCTCTTGTCTGATATAATTTTTATGTAGGCCGATTCCGTCGGCTCGTCCCTCAGGGACGAGCCGTCTGCCTTTTCGAGTGTCTGTGTCAATTCCCCTTCGCACGTCCGGGCCGCCGCGGATGCAATCACTCTCATCACCCGCTGGCCAAGCCCCACACACATCTTGAAGACCCTGCTCAAAACCAAATCACCCAACAAAACAGCGGACTTGTTTCCCCGAAGCGTGTTCACCGTCGCGAAGCCGCGACGCTGCCTGCCCTGGTCTATTACATCGTCATGAAGAAGCGTCACATTGTGTATCAGCTCGACAATCGCCCCGACGCGGATGTGCTCCTCGACTATCTTCCCGCACGCCCTGCCGCTCAGAAGAAGCAGCCCCGGCCGAATCATCTTACCGCTGTCGAAGTGAACAAAAGACAACAGCCCCCCGGCCGGCTCGCTGCAGCCCGACAGCTCGTTCGCCATCAGAGTTCTGATACGCTCCAGCTCATCGGCGATAATTGAAAAATACCCAGCCGTATCCTGCCCCGATACAAAATCGGGTACTCCTGATGTGTCGGTTTGTGGAGGTATTCGCATCAACCAGGTTGCAGCAGACACCGTATAATTCTACACCTGCTCTTTGGCCGCAGGGGGTATCTGCTACTTCTCCTTTCCGTGGGCATATTCGAAGAATCGCTTTCGCAGTAACTTAGTAATCGGTCCGGGCCTGCCGTCGCCGATGACCCGCCCGTCTATCTCCACTATACCTATTACTTCCGCCGCCGTCCCCGTCAGGAAGAATTCGTCGCTTACGTACAGGTCAAACCGCGTGAGGTTCTTCTGGACAACCTCCATCCCCTCTTTCTTTGCAAGCCGAATCACCATGTTCCGGGTAATCCCCTCCAACAAACCGGCCTCTGCCGGCGGCGTGTAAATAACCCCGCCTTTCACAGTAAAGACATTGTCCCCGGTCGCCTCGGCAACGTAGCCCTGGTGATTGTACATAATCGCTTCAGGAACGTTGTAATCCAGCGCCTCTATCTTTGCCAAGATATTGTTCAGATAATTCAAGCTCTTTGCCTGCGGAGGAATCGCAAGGGGGTGGTTGCGAACCGTCGTCGCACTGATTATCTTCATCCCCGTCTCATAAAGCTCCTCGGGATAAAGCTGAATGTTGTCCGCTATAATGAATACCTGCGCACTTTCACATATAAAAGGATTCAGCCCTAACGTCCCCACGCCGCGAGTCACAACTAAGCGAATATAACCGTCAACGACTCGGTTCGCCTCTACCGTTTTCTCTATCGCCGCAATAAGCTTGGTCTTGCCCAGGGGTATCTCAAGACGAATACTCTTTGCCGACTCGTACAGGCGGTCAATATGCGCCGAAAGCTCAAATATCCGCCTGTTATAGACTCGAATGCCCTCGAAAACCCCGTCGCCGTAAAGAAGCCCGTGGTCCAATACGCTTATCTTCGCATCCGAGACGTCAACCAGCTTGCCGTCAAGCCATATCTTCAAGCCCATTCAATTTCCCTTTACCGCAGTGCTTGTAATTACCCGAAACGACACTATTTTATTTTGCCGTCGGCCAGTGTTATCGTACGACTCGCACGCCGGGCTATCCGCTCATCGTGCGTTACCATCACTATTGTCTGGCCGCGCCCGTGCAGCTTATCAAACACATCTAAGATACCATTTCCCGTCACGGAGTCAAGATTTCCTGTCGGCTCGTCCGCCAGAAGCACTTTCGGCTCATTCATCAAAGCCCTTGCGATAGCAACCCTTTGTCTCTCACCGCCCGATAACTGATACGGCTTATGGCGCCAGCGCCGGCCAAGGCCCATATTTCCAAGAAGCTCGCGGGCACGGGCCTTCACACGACCCCGGCTCCCGAGCCAGCCGAATATACCCGCAGATACCATTGCCGGCAAATACACATTTTCCAATACATTTAATTCGTCAAGCAAATGATAGAACTGAAACACAAATCCAACCTGCCTGTTGCGGAATCTGTTGAGCTCGGCTGCTCGGTATTCGCTCAACGGCCTGCCCTCGAAACGCACCAGCCCCTTGTCGGGTCTGTCCAGCGCCCCCAATATGTGCAAAAGTGTGCTTTTGCCGCTGCCCGATGCCCCGACTATTGCGACAAACTCACCCTTATTGACGGCCAGATTCAGCCCCTTCAAAACCCGCACCTTCGCCGCACCCATCCGGTATGATTTATAAATGCCTTCCGCGTTTAATGTCATATCGTCCCTGCTCATAATTGACTCACCTGCAGAATCTGCACCGGCCGGCGACTGGCCGCCTGCCGGCTCGGCAAAACCGCGCTCAAGACGCACGCGACTATGGCCGAGGCCACGACAACAGCCAGAAGAGCCGCATCCGTCTGGTTCGGAATGGAACCTATGGCATATATCGTCCTGTCCCAGAGCTGAAAGCCAAAATGCTCGAACAGCCAGCTCTCTACAGCGTTTATGTTCCGTAAAAACGCAACCCCTGATACGACCCCGATACTCGAGCCGAGCAGAGACGTCCAGAAGGCAAAGAGCATAAATACTCCGACGATATTCGCCTGCGATACGCCTATGCTCTTCAAAATCCCTATGTCCCTGCTCTTGTGGCTTACGAGCATGTAGAAAACGACGAATACTATAAAGACCGTCGTCAGCCCCACGAGAGCGAACATCACGCCGACAACCGTGTGCTCTTTTTCCATCGGTGCGATGTACTGCCGCCTGTATCCCTTCCAGCTCTGGACAGTTACCGTCTTCAATAGGGCCGCTAACTCGTCGCCCGCCCGGTCAGCCGTGTACTGCTTCCAGAGCGACGCCGCCCTTGAGCAGCCCGCATCCAGCTTAACACCATCGCTAAACTTGATATAAAGCTGCGAGATTCTCTTGGCAGGCCCGCCCATCCCGCAGAGCATCTGGGCCTGGTCCAAGGGGATGTAAATCACCGAGCTGTCAACCTTCGCCAGGCCGGTGTGCGAGACGTCGCTGTAGTAAAACGTCTTGGTATTGACCATGTCCGTGCCCGCCTTCGCCAGCGCCCCTTTCGCCGTCAACGGAAAGCACGTTACCGACAACGCCGTCTGCGAAGGTTGTGAATCGTACGAATACTCGCCTCGCGCGTCGCGTTGCAGCCATAAGTCAATCCCCACGACGCAGCCCGGCCGGTCCAGATTGTACGCCGGCTCGAACGCCTTCGCTCCGTCGTCGCGATGGAAATGCAGCGTCCCGCCGAAGCCCGTAACGCTCCCGTGACGGCCCGGGTCAATCCCTGTAATCTCAACGCCGATGTTCTGCTCCGAGCCGGCCACGCCGACCAGGCCATAGCTGCTTACCACAGCCGAAACGGCCTCTACGAAATCCTGCTTTTCCAGAATCTGCATAAAATCTTCGTAATACGGAAAGCCCACTAACGACTGCGTCCCGACGACACAGTCGCCTACAAACTCGTGGTTCTTTTGTTTGAAATCCTGCACAAGGCCGGCCATTACCGTCATCACCACCACAACCACAAATACACTTAGCGCCACCGCCGCCAGCGCAAGGTAACTTATCCGCCTGCTGAACAGATAACGAAATGACAAAATAATCTTGTACATACCGCAGCTTATCTACTCGTATCTGAGAACGTTCACCGGCCTTGTCCCGGCAGCCACTATCGCAGGTATCAAAGCGCCGGCCGCCGCCGCCGCTATCGCCGAGACCACAATCCAGAAAACCGAACCCCAGTCAACCTCGTTCGGTATCCTGCTGAACATATAAACACTGCTTTTCCAGAGCTTCAGCCCAAAAACTATCCGTATCCATCCCTCGAGCGTATTGATATTTGCCGTCACCGCATATCCCGCCAGCACGCCCAGTGCCGAGCCGATTACGCCGATAAATGCGCCGAAACCCAGATATATCAAGGCCACCGAGCCGCTGGCGGCGCCGCAGCTTTTCATTATCGCTATGTCTTTGCGGCGAGTCTCAACTATCATATAAAAGATGCAGAAAACAAGTAATATCGCACTGAAGCTCACCACGGCGAATATGAACAGCAGAACTCCCATCTGCTTGCGAAGCTCGCCCACATATCGGCTCTGCATCTGCTGCGCCGTCTCAATTGTCGTTTCCCTTATCAGGTACGGGCTCCACTCGAGCCGTTCCGACGCGAATACATCCCACACCCCCCTAATCTGCGCTAAGGCCGTCTCCGTATCACAGCCGCCGCAAAGCTTAATCTGTATCTGGTCGGCCAACGGCTCTGCTGATTGGCCGTACATCAGCTTCTCCAGTGCGTCCAGAGGCAGATAAATGCACTGCCTGTCGAACTGGTAAACTCCCGTGAAAACAATGTCGGCGATTGTGAACTTCAGCAGCTTTCTCTTGAACCGTCTCTGCCGAGCGTCCTGTCCGGGCACCTGCCTGCCGGTCGTCAGCACCACCTGCTTACCCACCATGCGCTTAACGGCATCGAAATCATACTCGTCGGTCTGCTCGTCCGGAGAGGCCACAACCCCGATTCCGACAAATCCCTTCACCGCATCCGTCCCGTCGCCTGATGGCTCGTCCCTTGGGGACGAGCCGTCGCTCTCAAGAACCGCCGGCCAATCCGGCGAGTCCCTGCCCATCAGCAGTGAACGCCCGAAGCCCGTCACTTTTGCCCGCCTTTGCGGCTCTATCCCCCAGACCTGTACCGCCCGCACATTGCCGGCGCCTATGTGCAGAAGACCCTGCACCGTCAGCTTTGCCGTCGCCGCCTCCACTACGCTGCTCTGTTCCAGCCGGTCGATAAGCTCGGCGTATCTCGAAATCTTCACCGCAGGCGCAAGCACAACGTCGCCTACCGCCTCGACCGCACTTCGCTCGAGCGCCCTGATGAAGCCGTTGAACAAGCTCGCCACCGCTATCAAAAGTGCGCTCGACAGCGTAACCGCCGCAATACTCAGAAGCACAATCTTGCGCTTGCGCAGATACCGCAGCCACAAAAATAGTTTCAGCATGTCATTTCTACCACCAGGTCACAAAGACACTAAGCATTTCTTTTTTAATCTTTTGTTCTTTTGCTTTGTGGCCTGGTGCCTTTGCGGTTAGCTTTCCAACGGCTTTAGAAGTGGAAACAATACCACGTCACGAATGTTCGTCGCACCGGTCAGGACCATCACCAGCCGGTCTATCCCGATACCAAGCCCGCCCGCCGGCGGCATCCCGTACTTCAACGCCGTTATAAAATCATCGTCCATCGTCGCCATCGATTCGGTCTGGCCGCGAAGCTGCAGCCGGAAGTTCTGCTCCTGAACCGCCGGGTCGTTCAGCTCGGTATAGGCATTCGCCAACTCCATCCCGGCGATGAACAGCTCAAATCGCTCAGCGTACGCGTCATTATCTTTTTTCCTCTTCGTCAAAGGGCACAACGCCGCGGGATAATCAATCACAAACGTCGGATTATTGAGATTCTTCTCGACAGTCGCCTCGAACAGCTCGTTGACAACCACTGCATCGTCCATCCCCTCCTGGGCTATCTCAAGTTCGGCGGCCTTTTTTCTAACCGCCCCGATGTCCTCAATCTCGCAGCCGCTGTATTCCGCCAAAAGCTCCGCATACCTCGCCCGGCGCCAGGGCTGAGAGTAATCGATAGACAATTGCCCGAATGCAACTTCGCCGCCGCCGCAGTACCTGTCCACCAACAGGCGGATTAGCTCCTCCGTCAAATCCATCATCACGTTATAGTCCGCGTACGCCTGATACAGCTCCAGCATAGTGAACTCGGGGTTGTGCTGTCTGCTCAGGCCCTCGTTGCGAAAATTCCGGTTTATCTCGAATACTTTTTCCATCCCGCCTACCAAAAGACGCTTCAGGAAAAGCTCCGGCGCTATCCGCAAAAACAAATCCATCCCCAAACTGTTATGGTGCGTAATGAACGGCTTTGCCGCGGCGCCGCCGGCTATCGGCTGCATCATCGGCGTCTCAACCTCGATAAAGCCGCGCCTGTTCAAAAAATCCCTCAGCGTCGCAAGCATGGCGCTTCGCTTTTTGAAAAGCTCCATCACCTCCGGGTTGGACCACAAATCCACATATCGCCGGCGGTAGCGAAGGTCAATATCGCTCAAACCGTGAAACTTCTCCGGCGGATGGAGCAGCGACTTGCTCAAAATAGTCGCCTCGTCGGCCCAGATAGTTATCTCGCCCGTTTTGGTTTTGCCCAAGCTGCCCGCCGTGCCGATGACGTCGCCTAACTCCAGCAGCTTTGCCAGAGGCCACCGCTCGCCGAGAAGGTTCTTGCTCAGGCCGAGTTGAATCGTACCGCTCCAGTCGCGGACCGTTATGAATATCAGCTTGCCGATGTCGCGAAGCAGAACAATCCTGCCGGCACACTTCGCCCTCTGACTCTCGTCGCCTTCCTTATAGCCGCTCTTAATCTCCGCCGCCGGCGTGGTATCATCGTACCTGCCGCCGTATGGGTCGATACCCATCTGCCTTATCGCCGACAGCTTCTCCTGTCGCTGTCGCTCAAATCGACCCGGCTCGCCTTTCGACGAATCGTTTCCCTTGCTCGCCTGTTCTCTTGCCAAAACTCGCACCTCTAAACCTAATAGAAACTAACCTCTCCCCCACAAGTACTTACGCCGCTTTTCGCTTCAGCTCCCTGGCCTCTTCGGCAATAAGCTCGCTCTTGAGCAGAAGTATCCCTATCGACAACTGCGGGTCTGCTTCAATCGTATCTTCTATCGAGTGCTTGTTCACCTCCGCCGCACTATTGTCGTGCCCCGCCTTCACCAGCACGTCATTGTCCCTTTGAGCGTCTAACATCTTGCGGATTTCGTCGCTTCTGAGCTTGACTTCGACATTCGGCCCGACTCCCCAGTCCTTCGTGTGCTCTTTCTTGGCCTGCTCTCTGCTCTTCACCTTCCGGCCCGAGGGCAGATAATAGTTCGCCATCGTATATTTCAACTGCGCGCCGCCGCCCGGATAATGCGTTATCCCCTGCACGAGACCTTTGCCGTACGTGCGCTCGCCGACCAATACCGCACGTCGATGCGATTTGTCGCCCAGCGCTCCGGCGACTATCTCCGACGCACTGGCAGAGCCGCCGTTTATCAGCACCGCCATCGGATAATCAGGATGTGTCCCTTTCCTGTTCGCCACCGCGTATGTCGGCATCCCGAACCGTGGCCGGGTCATCACTATCAGGCCCTGCGACAAAAACCTGTCCGCCACCTCTATCGCGCTCTCAAGAAACCCGCCGGTATTGAATCGCAAATCCAGAATCAGACCGCGCATCTGCCGGACTTCGAGCATGGTTAGAACCTTTTCCAAATCCGACGCCGTCTTGTCCGAGAATTCCGTAAGCCGAACGTAGCCGATTCGCTGGGCGGCATCAATCATATAAAGCCACGTGCCATGCTCAGTCCGCTGCCAGCCCCGAATCGTCGGTACTACTATTTTCGCCCGCGTTATCACAATATCGGATGTCTGTGCCTCGCCCGGCCGCCTTATCGTCAGCTTCACCTTCGTCCCGGCAGGGCCGGTTATGTGCCTGACCGCACACGACAGCGACATATCCTTCGTCGGCTTGCCGTCAACCTTTTCTATCACGTCCTGTGCATCCAGCCCCGAGTTATAAGCCGGCGTATCCGGAAGAAGAGACGCCACGGTCAACCGGCCCTTCTGCCTGACAATCTCTATCCCGATACCGGTAAACTCATTCGTCATCAGCTTCTCGAAATCCTTCACCTGCCTTGGCCAGACCATCACCGTATATGGGTCAAGCGTCTTGAGCGAACCGGCGGCAAACTGCACCACCAGTATCTGCTCCGGCAGCGCCGCCGTTGTTGAATTCAGCTCCAGCACCCGCTCGAAAACCGAGATAAATCCATCTTTACTCAATCCTGATTTTATTTCCTTCAGCTCGTCCTGCAGCGAAGACAGGCCCGCTAAAAGAGCTGACATCTGTGATTGGTCGGGCCAGGAGAAATTCTCGAAACTCCTGCTCAAAATCATCTCGTTCGGCTCGCCCCCCGGGGGCTCGCCTGAAGACAACGAAATCAAGGTCCGAACCACCTCCGCAAGCGACTTACACCGATTCACGGCCTTCAATGCCATCTCGTGATAGTCGATTTTGCTGACGTAGTTGAAATTAAGCGTGTCAACCGCCCGGACAAACATCCGCTTTTTCACGTTCTCGAATCGCTCCTTCGCCGTCTCGCACGGGCTGTCCTCGAATGCCACCGCGATGTCCGCCTTGGCTGCGAGCTGCTCGGCGTGCTCGGTGTACTGCTTGTTGTTCGGGTCAATTGCCGCCAGCCAGCTCCAGCACGTTAAATACGCCTCAAGCCACTTGCCCCTGCCCTCCAGCCGAGCCGCCTCAGCCCTGGCCCCGGCCACTGCCTCTTTCACAAACGGCTTGTTCAACAACTCATCCTTCTGCTGCTTATCCGCCAGTGACCACGCCTGCGCAACCGCCGACAAAACCGCAGAAACCCTCTCCCGTTCATTTACGTCGTTGATGTCGTTGCCGTCGCCTGCCGGTTCGCCCGAGGCCAATTTGTCCAGCTTTGCCAGTCGCTCGCCGTATTGCTTTTGGCGCTGGGCCTGCCGGGACTGTTTTATCTTCTCGTATTGGGCCACGAGCATCCCAAGCCGGCTCACCAACCGCCCCTCGTCCTCGTCTTCACCGGAATAATCGGCTATCAAGCGTCCGGCCTGGTCAAAATCACCCCGGCGCATCAGCTCGCACGCTCGCTGAACCACATCCGGGTTGTTCGCATCCACAGCTCTTTGAGCCGTCTCGTGCGGAGCTGACAAGCGAACGGTTATGACCCCGGCGGTATCTTCCGGACCCGCCACCGCCTCGGGTATCTCAATACCGGCTGAAGCCACCGGCAAATCCCCGCCTGCCGCACAAACGCAAATACAAAAAACAAGACCGGCCGCAAGCACCCAAGGGGCAAGCACCCAGGGGGCAAGCCAAATCAGCGCATCACGTTCCCTTCTTTTGCTCATTACCTTTCGCATCGTCGCCCTGTTAATCCACATATCCGGCGGCCGCCCTTTTTACCACCAAGTCACAAAGACACTAAGAGGGGGCATTTTATCCGCTAATCCTACAGACACTCAGCCGCCTTACCCACACAGCCGAGTATATGCAGCTTGTGCTTTACCATCTCGTATATCGCGTCCCTGCCCGGCCCGAGATACTTGCGCGGGTCAAACTCTTCGGGCTTCTCCGCAAACACCTGTCGTATCTTTGCCGTCAATGCCATCCGCAAATCCGTGTCGATATTCACCTTGCAAACTCCCATCTTCGCCGCTTTGCTCACCGCCTCTTCGGGAACACCCATCGCATCCGGCATATTGCCGCCATACTTGTTGATGAGGTCCTTGAACTCCTTCAGTACGCTGCTTGAACCGTGCATTACAAGCGGAAAGTCCGGCAGTCGCTTCTGTATCTCCTCTAACACATCAAACGCCAGCTTCGGGGCCTTCTTGAACTTGTACGCCCCGTGGCTCGTCCCTATCGCCACTGCCAGCGAGTCAACCCCCGTCTTCTCCACGAATTCCTGCACCTGGTTCGGGTCTGCAACGTGCTTGCTTACATCGTCGGCGTCCACCCCGACCACGTCCTCTTCGATACCGCCCAACTGACCGAGTTCGGCCTCTACGACAACGTCGTGCTTATGTGCATAGTCCACCACCTCTTTTGTCATACGAATGTTATCCTCGAACGGTTTGGTCGATGCATCAATCATCACGGATGTAAAACCGTCCTCGACAAACTCCTTGCACGTCTCGAAGTTATCGCCGTGGTCCAGGTTTATCGCAATTGGAATCCCGGGGCTTTCAGCCACAACCACATCTATGATTGCCTTCAGATAGCTGTTCTTTGCGTACTTTCGTGCTCCCCGGGAAACCTGCAGTATCAAAGGCGCCTGCTCTTCGACGACCGCCCTGATTATCCCCTGCGTTATCTCCATATTGTTGACGTTGAACGCACCGACGGCGTAGCCGTTCTTGTACGCCATCTCAAACATCTTTCTCGTATTCACCAACGGCATAAGTGTTCTCCTTAAACTTGCCTGAAACCTTAAAAAAATAAAAGTTTTGTTCCATACTCACGCGCTGGTCCCGCGGGCTCCCATTTTGCGATGAATCGCGAAATGGGGCCGCCCGAAAGGCCAAAAGCTCAATAGTATAACCTAACCGCCGGACATTTCAAACATTAACTTCCCATACTTTGTTTTGGATATTTACTGGGCACAGCCGGCTCTGAATTTGGAGCAGGGGGATTGCCCTCGGCTGGACAATTGGGTATAATATCCGCCGATGGTGTACTCGGTGTTTCGATAGCAAAGTCTATGCTTTTGGGGTTATGCTATGTCAGGACATTCGCACTGGGCAGGGATAAAGTATAAAAAGGCGGCCAACGACGCCAAGCGGGGACGGCTCTGGAGCAAGATAGCGAAGATGATAATGATTGCTGCGAAATCCGGCGGCGGCGACCAGTCGGCCAATCTTACGCTTCGCTATGCAATCGACAAGGCAAAAGCGGCGAATATGCCGAAGGATACGATAGAAAAGGCGATAAAGAAGGGAACCGGTGAGCTTGGCGGCGCCAACTTCGAGGAGATTGTCTATGAGGGCTACGGGCCGAACGGCGTCGCGGTGATGGTGGACGCCCTGACGGATAATCGCAACCGTACCGGGCCCGAGATAAAGAGAATCTTCGAGAAGCACGGCGGCTCGTTAGGCACCAGCGGGTGCGTCGGCTGGATGTTCAGCAAGAAGGGCCTTATTACGGTTCGCACCGACAAGGCCGATGAGGATGAGCTTCTGGAGATTGCGCTGAGCGCAGGGGCGGACGATATGCAAAATACGGGCGAGGTATTCGAGCTCACCTGCGAGCCGGGGGCATACGAGGAGCTTAAAAGAGCGCTCGAGGAAAAGGAAATAGAAACGGAGGTGGCGGAGGTATCGATGGTGCCGCAAAATGCGGTGGAGATTGCTGATGTCAATACGGCGAAAAAGATAATGAACTTGATGGACGCCTTCGAGGACCACGACGACGTGCAAAATACCTACGCAAACTTTGACATACCGCAGGAGATAATCGGCCGCATATCGTAGCGAGGATTGCCATCGGCCGGTTTCGTCAGGGGGTTGGGGATTTCGAGAGGGCCTTGATTTTTTGTTCTGCGAGGTC
>CAYMYK010000016.1:0-23562 GCA_964394625.1 uncultured Pirellulales bacterium | reverse complement strand
GGATGTTTCCTAATTTGTTGGCGACGAATTATGGAGTTTTGTTAGAGTGCCTAAGTCAAACGTTGTCGTGTTGGTGCCCGAATTGTAGAGCTGATTCTCTATAGTAGTCAGCCCCTCAGTCATCGTTAAGGTCGCTTTGCCGTTGAACGAACACTTGTAGGTGCCGCTGACGTCAACGCGATAGACTAAGGGGTCGTCTATCCCACTCGCGTCCCACTCGGCGACCGGCCTGTAGTCCATCAGGCAGGTTACGCAGTCCATCAGCGGCCAGCCCTGGGCGTCCACTTCGGAGCTGGTCAAAGATGCTCCCCCCCCGGGCTGCTGCCAGGGTCTTAGCACCTTGGCCTGGTCCACCCACAGCAGCCCCCGCTCGAAGGAGATGCCGACACCGATTTTGCCGGGGTAAGTCGCCCCGAAGACCGATGCCGTTAGCCCAAGCAGTAAAAGCATGCTCGTCAAACAAATCAATTTTTTCCACATAGTTCTTCTCCTTTCGAAAAATTCGGAAAAATAAACGGTTTTTACACAACTGCACAAGGGTACATTTCGATTTGCCCGCTCCTGTTTTTTCACACCTCCTTTCCGGAGTGAGTGTGCATCTACCTGAAGCCAAACACGGCTAACAGTGGGAAATTACGAATACCAGACAAGGGTGCCTATGACCTGTTGCTGCGTGACCCACCTGCCGCTGTATGCGATACTTGCCGGAGATTGAGATACTCCTCGCAGGCAACCATATCGCAGTAGTCACCTAAGTCAAGAGAATTTTCAATTTTTTTGGCCGATGTGCAAAAAAAAACATCCTGTTGGCAACCGCCGTTTGATATATCGAGCCAGGGATAATTACAGAATCCGCACCGGGACGTATGGAAGTTGTTGTCAGGCGGGCTGTTAGAAGCTATGATTACGTCCTTAATGCAAAGACACGGCATTTTGAGCGTGAAAGATGAGGGTTTGGACAGGTGAAGGTGAACCGTTGCCCTGAAAATCCAATAATAGAACCGAAAGACGTTAAGCCGAGCAGAGCCGGCTTCGAGGTTGTCGGGGTATTCAACACCGCTGTGGCCCGGTTTGCAGACGAGGTTTTACTGCTGCTGCGCGTGGCTGAAAGGCCTGTCGGCGGCGAACCAAACACCGCTTTGGCGGCGATTTACGATACTGCGAAAGGCGAGATTGTTTTGAAGGAGTTTTCCCGAAGAGATAGCGACAATGACTTTTCGGACCCCCGGCTGATAATAAGCCGGGGCAGCACGTATCTAAGCTCGATTTCGCACCTTCGGTTGGCTCGCAGCAGAGACGGCGTTCATTTTGAGATTGATGCCGCGGCGGCACTGGCCGGCTCAAATGAATACGAGTCGTTCGGCCTTGAAGACCCGCGAATAACCTTCATCGAGGGCAAATACTACATACAATACGTTGCGGTCTCGCCGAATGGTGTTACGACCTGCCTGGCGGCGACACGGGATTTCGAGCACTTCGAGCGTCTCGGCGTGATTTTCTGCCCCGAAAATAAGGACGTAGCGATTTTCCCGCACAAAATCAACGGCAAATACTACGCCCTTCACAGACCCGTTTCGCCTTTGTTCGCCAACAGTGACATCTGGATTGCCGAGTCGGACGACCTTATCTGCTGGGGCAATCATCGTTACCTGATGGGCCCAAATGCCGGTAACTGGGACGAGTTAAAGGTCGGCGCCGGCGCGGTTCCATTCGAGACCGAGCACGGCTGGCTCGAAATTTACCACGGCGCAGACAGGGCGAACCGGTATTGTCTTGGTGCAGTGTTACTGGATGGCAACAAGCCATGGAAGGTGATCGCAAGGTCGAATAAACCGATTCTTGAGCCGCAGGCGTCTTATGAGACCGAGGGTTTTTTCGGCAATGTTGTGTTCACCTGCGGATTGCTTTTCGAGGATAACATCCTCAAGATTTACTACGGCGTTGCCGACACAGCGGTATGCTACGCCGAAATCGAACTCCGTGACGTTATCGCCGCGCTTGCCGAATAGAATTGTGTTGCCGGTGCCCGACCGGCTCAGATTGTTCATTGCTCGAAAGTTGAACGTTCTGTATTTTGTTGTTCTGTATTCTGAATCGGTTGCAAGCTATGGATACGAACCGCCGGCACTTCGCACCCGGGAAAATGAAGGTTTCATACGTCAGGCGGATATACGCTTTTCTGGCACCGCGTGCTTACAGTGCGATTATATTCGGCGCTTTGTTTTGCACGCTGGCGGTGAAGCTTTTTCAATCGCTTCGGTTAAGCCGGGTTAGCGGGTACCCCGGATGGATTTTGAGCGACATCGCTGTTCTGCTGGGTATTGAAGTTGTGCTTTCGGTGGCGTGCTTTCTCCGGCCGAGGCGATGGGTCATTCGCTCGGCTACAATTTTTGCCGCTGTCGTATGCACCTGGTCGGTAATGAACGCCGGCTGGCTGCTCAGGACGGGGACACAGATTCTGCCGCCGGTCCTTCTGCCGCTGTTTCGAGACCCTCTTAACTCACTGGTCATAATCTTTGGCAATCTTATCGAGATGCCGGTGGCGGCGATTTTGCTTTTAGGCCCCAGCGCCGCTGCCCTTGTCTTTCTCTTTTCCGTCCTTGCCAGACCCGTGCCGCCGCCACACACCCGAAAACAGCTTGACCGCAGGGTTTTGATTTCCTTGTGTTTGATATTTGCTGCGGTTTCGGGTCGGCTTGTAGCGGCTGAGCACGGCTCGGTCTCGATTAGCTCGGCTGAGCTTCGCTATAACTGCCAGTTGAGGGCGGTTACGAGTCTGATTTTGCCGAATCCGGCCCGGCTGAGCAGGGCCGAACTGGCTCAAGCGACGCGAGTAATACCCACATTCGACAAGATAACGCTCGAGCTTTCACAGCCCGGCACCAAAAGTCCAAATGTGCTGTTAGTGGTACTCGAGGGCGTGCAGTACAAATATACATCGCTCGCCGATGCGAAAAGCAATCTTACACCGCATCTGGCGCTTGTCGCACGCCGGGGCATCCGGTTCACCAATGCCCGTTCGACGGTATCGCACACGACAAAGGCGCTGTTCAGTATCCTGACCGGACGTTACCCTTCGGTTTCGCAGGACCTTGTCGAGGCGGTTGTGGTCGATAAGCCATACGCGGGCCTTGCCACCATACTGGAAAAACAGCTTGGATACCGCTCGGCCTTTTTCCAGTCGGCCAAGGGCAATTTTGAGTCCCGCCCGGCCCTGGTTCACAATCTCGGCTTCGAGGAGTTCTGGGCCAGAGAGGACGCCAATAACCCTGACTGTTTTGTTGGCTCGCTGGGCTGTGATGAATTTGCGATGTTGGAGCCGATTGCCAAATGGATAAAGAGCGCCGGCGAGCCGTTTCTGATAACGATAATGTGTTCGGTTACGCACGACCCCTACGAGGTTCCAAAGTGGTACGCCCAGCCGGCCAAACAGCCCCTTGAGCGTTACAAACAGACCATTCGATACACCGACCAATTTCTCGAGGCGCTTGACAAAAAGCTGGCGGCTCTGGGTCTGGCGGACAGTACCATCTTCTGTATCGTCGGCGACCACGGGGAAGGATTCGGCGAACACGGCCTTATGGCCCACGAGCGAATCAGCTTTGAGGAGGCCCTGCGAATACCGTGGGTTGTACGCGTACCTGGCGCCGGCCCCATAAGGGGGAAGATTACCGAGGCGGTCAGCTCGATAGACGTGACGCCGACACTGCTTTCCCTGTTGGGCTTTTCAATCAAAGAGGGCGCCTTTGACGGGGCAAACACACTGGACAATAGAGCTGCGAATCGGGCTGTCTATTTCTCGGGCTGGCTGCAGGAAAGCCCTTCGGGTTTCGTCCGGGCGGGCCCCCAGGGGACAAGCCGGAAGTTCATATACTATCCATCGAGCGGGGCGGTCGTGGCCTACGACCTGGCTGCCGACCCGATGGAGCTGAACGGCTCTGAGTTAGCCAAGAAAGAAGCTGAGAAACTCTCGGCTCAGATTATCCGGTGGCGCAGGGAAAGCATTTTCCAGATGGACCAGAAAAACGAAGGCGAGAGGATTCTTTTCGGACACTGGCTCTGTCGCTGGAAGGGCCGAATTACCAAAAAATGCACTAACATAGAGACAGAGTAAGGCCGGTGAGATTATACCGCCATCGCGTACACTTAACTATTTCTGTTGCAGGTTGTTAAGAACAGGGCCGGGGGTTTTTTGACTAAGCTGCAAAAGCCGGCATAAGCTTTATGCCGCTACCGCTGTGTTTTTGGTTAGCCGGCGGCAATCGAAACGCATATAATCACATTCGATTATGGAACGGGCGGTTTACCGGATTATCGATGCGAACTTCAACCGCGCTCGCGAGGCGGCGCGGGTTATGGAGGACTACTGCAGGTTTGCGCTGGGTTCTGCCGCTTTGAGCGGTCGAGCCAAACAGCTCCGTCACGAGCTGAGTGCTGCTGTTGGAAAGCTCGATGCCGGACGGCTCATCGCGGGCAGGGATACGTTGGCTGATGTAGGGGTCGGTCGGAAAATTAAACACCAGATGCTGCGTGCGAGTTTGAAGGATGCATTTGTGGCGGCGAGCAAGCGCTTGACGGAGGCGCTGAGGGTGCTCACTGAGACGGCCCAGCCGCTGAATCCGCCGGCAGCGGAGGAAATTGAAAAACTGCGGTACGGCGCATATACCTTAGAAAAGGACATCGTGTTTTTCAGTGACGCAGGCGAGAAGTTTAAGGATGTTCGGCTGTACGTAATTATCAGCTCGAATGTGCCGGCTGATGTGCTGTCGCTTGCAGCGCGCTGTGCGGCCGGCGGCGCCGACTGCCTGCAGTTGCGGGCAAAAAATGCCCCGGATGACACACTGTTCGCCCTGTCGTGTGAGTTTGTGAAGCTGTGCAGGGATGCCGGTGTCGTGAGCATCATAAACGACCGCGTCGATATTGCCGCCGGCAGCGGGGCAGACGGGGTTCACTTGGGGCAGAACGATTTGCCCGTCGAGCAGGCGCGAAGGATTGAACCGGTGCCGTTTGTGTCAGGCAAGAGTACGCACTCGGCGGAGCAGTTAGGCAGGGCGATTGACGAGCTTGTAACATACGTTGGTCTGGGGCCGGTTTTTCCGACACCTACAAAGCCGGGCGCCGAACCGGTCGGCCTCGATTACGTCCGGCGGTCGGTCGAGGTGCTGGCTGATACGGGTATCGGGCATGCTGCCATCGGCGGCATTACACTTGACAATGTCGAGGACGTGTTAAGGGCCGGGGCAAAAACAATAGCAGTCTGTTCGGCTATAACACAGGTGGACGACCCGAGGGCGGCATGTCAGAGGTTCGTAGAAAAAATAGCATCTTTCGCAGGATAGGGCTTTGGTACCTCATAGGCCAAAAAGCAGCGCAAAGGACGGCTGTACAGGGAATTATCCACTTGTGACGCATAGTTTTGCAGAAATTCGGCAAAATTAGCAGTGGCCCGATTTCTGCCGGTTGTTTATTGCCGCCCAGGACAAGTTCCACCGGGCGCCGGGGCCATTGATAAGTGTAAGGTCTGTCGCTTCAAGAGGTTATATGCCTTGACATTTTATTGTCAGGTTCCCTGGTATCGGCGGTGTCGGGTTTGTCTAAATCGCCGTTCAGGTTAGCCCAGTGCGGCACAGGCGGTATTCACTAAGGTCGGCCAGGTTATCAACAGCTTATCCACAAGGCGAGCCGGGTTGGCCGGTGTAGCTTACCGTCTTGCGGCTGCAGGTCGCGGTGTAAAAATTGTGCCAAAATCCTGCAAGTTCCTGCTAATACTTACGATAGGTGGCGCTTGTAGTGAGGAGATTGACCAATATCAGTATAAGATATGCAAGGATTTGATAGGCGGCAGGGGTATTTTTGGGCCTTGATTTTTTCAGTTTTTAGGGTATACGTTTTTTGCAAAATTATTTTCAGGGAGACAAGGTTACGATGGAGCACGGCAGGTTAAAACGGAAGTTGACGGACAAGTCGAGTTTGACGGTAGTGGTAGAGTTAGTGGCCGGGCCGGGTTTTAGTCTGGGGCCGATAGAGAAATTCTTAGAGTCGTACAAAAGTGCCGGCAGCTCGGCGATTGCCGCCGGCTTTGACTTTGCCGGCGTAACGCTGCCGGAGAATCCGGGCGGTGTGGCCAACGCGGAGCCGGCGCATATTTTAGGGCGGGTGGCCTCGAAAGGTTTATTTTGCGACCTCGATTTCATACCTCACGTTACGTGCAAGGACCGCAACGTCGATGGGATAGTCAGCTCTTTAGTCAGTTACCGCAAGAGTGGTATCGAGAGCGTCCTTGCGCTTACGGGCGACAAGCCGTTGAAGGCCAGGGGTGTCTTCGAGCTGGACTCGCTTGGCCTGCTGGGGCTGATAGGGGATATGAACAACGAGGCATACATCAAGGCAAGGCCGGACGCCCTTGACAGGGTACATCAGTTCTATCCCGCCGCGGCCGTCTCGCCTTTCAAGTACACCGAGCCGTCGCAGATGCAGCAATACTACAAGATGGCCAAGAAGATAAGCTGCGGGGCGGAGTTTTTGATTACTCAGGTCGGCTGGGACTGGAAAAAATCGCTCGAGCTTTTCAGGTACCTCAAAGAGAACGCCATGGATGCACCAGTTATCGGCAACGTATATTTGTTGAGCACGCTTACGCCGGCCCCGAGATTGATGCACGATATCAAGCTGCCGGGCTGTTTCGTAAGTGATGAGCTTTTCGAGAAGGTCTATTCCGAAAGTGTCGATGAGCATATCGAGCGGGCGGCTCAGCAGGTGGCGATGTACAAGGCGATGGGGGCGGCGGGTGTGGATATCGGCGGTGTGTACAGCTTCGAGATGTTCACAAGGATTCTCGGCAGGGCCGCTGAGATTGGTGACGGCTGGGAGCAATACAAGGACAACCTGTGCTGGCCGGGGCAGGAAGCTTTCTACCTTTACGATGAGTCGGGCCGGAGAGCTGCTTTGAGCAAACCCCGCAAGAAGTTCAGGCAGAGGTTCTTCGACTTTTTTCACAGGGTGGTTCTGGACCCGGACTATCGGGGTTTTCGCTGTTTTCGCAAGGTGATGTCGGCGGTGGGCACACAGAAGGGGTCGGGCTGTATTTATAAGCTCTTTAATGCCTCTGAGAAATGGTTCAAATATCTTGTGTTCGACTGTGAAGAATGCGGCGACTGCTATCTGCCTGAGAACTTCGGGCTGTGTACTATGGGCGGCTGTGAGAAGGGAATGGACAATGCTCCGTGCGGCGATTCGACGGTGGATGGCCACTGCGGCAATAACCTCGAGAAGGTATGTATTGGCGAGCTGATTTACGAAGCCGGCGCCGCCGAGAAGGGCGGGCTTGATAAGCTGCGGGCAACCATAAACAAGCCGAGAAAACACGAGCTGGAAAATACATCTTCAATCCTGAACTACCTGTTTGCAAAGGACCACACGATGAAGAACGTAATTATTTCCATCGGCGAATCGATTCACGCATCTATTCCGAAGACGGGCAGGATAATGAAACAGTTGGCCGGGCTGGGCAGCGACGCCTATACGAAAGAAAGCGGCCCCCTGAATTACGTAAAGGCGCTGATTGAATCGCAGGTGCGGGACGGGGCCGAGTACATTGCGGTCAATCTCGATGCGTTCGGCGAGGACGATGCTCAGCAGGCGGTCGCTCTGATGCGCGAGTATGTGAGAATGGTTCGCAAATGGGCGGGGGGCACAGCCGTCTGCATCGACAGCAGCAACGACGATGTTCTTATCGCCGGTCTTAAAGAGTGGTACAGCACCGGCGAAAAAATCGCCCGGCCGCTGCTCAATTCGGTCAAGGACTATACCATCGAGAAGATACTTCCTTTGAAGAAGGAATACGATTTTGCATTTATAGGGCTGTTGGTGAGCGAGAGTAAGCCGACCGGGCCCGGCGGGTCACATTCGGTGGATGAGCTGTTTTCGCTGGCCAAAACGATATTCGAGCAGGCGGTTGATAAGTACGGCTTCGGGCCGGAGGAGATATTCTTCGATTCAACGGTCTTTCCATTGGCGATTGATATGCCGATGGAGCTGAATGTGCCGGGCTATACGTACCGGGCGTTTGAGACGATAAGGAAAATCAAGAGCGATGCGAA
Source organism: uncultured Pirellulales bacterium (assembly GCA_964394625.1). GTDB lineage: Bacteria > Planctomycetota > Phycisphaerae > Sedimentisphaerales > Anaerobacaceae > JAUVYV01. The sequence continues at coordinate 15,463 of CAYMYK010000016.1, read as the reverse complement.
GATGAAGGGCGTGCACTGCTCGCTTGGCGTGAGCAATTCCGTTCGGGACCTGCCTGGCCGGCGAATCGGCGTCTGCAGGGCATACCTTGCCAAGGCAATGGAGTACGGCCTGGATGCAGGTATAATCAATGTCGCTCACCACTACGGGATGGTAGAGCCGGATGCGGGGCTGCTGGAGTTAGTCGATGCATACGCAAAGATGGACGGCTCGGCAGAGGCGATGAACAAGACCGTGATGCTGATGGGCAAATTCTGCCAGGAAAACCGTAAGGCCGCCACATAGAAAGACTCAAGGACACCGGCGGCAGACTGGAGATACCGCCTGTATTGCTCCTGTTCTCTTACAAAGCGTGGCGATAGACGCGACAGAATACAAAACCTCAACTCTCATATTTACTTGTTAAAGACCGGTTGACCAACCGCCCCATTTTTGCGGAAATTGGGTCGGCGCGACCCCGGTGGGTCGTTTGAATTGGGCCCCGGATCGGAGTCCGGGGTCTGCGCGACCCTTGCGGGTCGCTTGAAAATTGGTCCCCGGTTTGTGTTTTCAAGGAGCTCACCCGTAGGGATCTCCGCTTCGCTTCGAGTTTGAATTGGGTTCGTTTTGGGTTTGATTGGGTTTGCTTTGGGTTTGTTTGGGCTGAAATTGGGTTTGAATTGGGTTTGTTTGGGTTTGCTTTTCACCGTTCGGAGGGGTGAATATTCTTCGTATTTCCTTTTCCGGTCTAGAGTTAGGTTCATTGTGGGCCTTGTGAAAATTGGGTTCGTTTTGCAGACAAGAACTTAGAATACAGAAGGCAGAATGCAGAAAGCAGAGGGTAGGTGAATATGGGAGCGGGAAACTGTGTGATTTCGGTCGGTATATGGTGGTCATCTCAAAATCCTTATGTTTGTAATTTAGTATCAAGCTTTCATATGTTAGCGGGGTATTATACATTATGGGAAGTTAGATGTCAAGTGAATTTTTTTAATTTAGCCACAGAGCTCACAGAGAGCACAGAGAATTTCTTGATACAGATTTACACTGATTAACTCAGATTTTTTGCTAAGTGAAGAGGAACGAGTAAAAAAGACTTGCTTTCTCGGGCTATTTAGATATTATTTGGGCACGGAAAGTTGAGTCGATTATGGAAATGGCTGGTTGCTTACCGGGCGGAGGGTCGATATAGTTGATGAAGGCTGTTTGAAATCGATGAACGAATTAGAATGGAGAAGGAAAATAGGTTGACTGTCCGTTTTCCATACTGTGTGGAAATAGATGGGCTGCTATTCAATAGGAGGTATCATGCAGTACGCAGAGTTGATGGAGATTATCCTAAATTCAGATCGTGAGGACTGGCTGTATAACGATCCTAAGAGAACTTATGTGTACCGGGGCAATCTTGACATCCGGATCGAGGTTCGTGATCCCCTCGAATACCAAATGGACTTCGTAGAGGAATGGGCAAATAGCCAACCGGACCCAAGCGCCACACGATGTTTCTACGACATCTACTATGGTGCATCGATTATCGAATCGTTCATGCTTGTATCTGTTGACGGAGGGCGTGCCGTCCTGCCGCTACCGGAACCCGGAACCACCACGATTGAGCTTCGGCGTTACCAGTTGGCCCAATGCGTTGATGATCAAGGCACACTTGACGAGTACATCGGCAGGTGCGGACTGGCAGTTGCAGGTGAGTGATCATCACGTTGCGTGCGGACACAGCGACAATATGGGAGACGCACATGAGTAGCAAGGGAAATCCCTTTGAGGACTTATGCACAGACGAGATGACCATACAGAAGGCTTCAGGAGGAGTCCTGGGGCCCTTCAAGGGTACGTTTAGGGCCGGTAAAGCTGTCATATTTGAAGACGAGCTTGACGTGGATGAGGGAGATAAGATATTGCGGGAACTACCTGGCGGGAAGGTCGAGTCGCATACTATTTTGGAGGTGCAGTACAGCGCCCAGTTCCAAGGTATTCCACCGTGCTATAACTTGAAGATACGGAAAGATACGTCCTTGCTCAATGCCATGCCTACGGCCGGGAGCAACATCCACATCACCGGCTCACAGGGCATTCAGATAGGCGACCACAATACGCAAAACATCATAAGTGCGTTTGAACGCATTGTCTCAAACATCGAGGAGGCGAATGTGTCTGAGCAGGACAAACAAGAAGCCAAGGGCAGGTTAAAGGCTTTCCTCTCGCATCCGCTCGTAGCAGCGATTCTGGGGGCGGCGGCAGGGGGATTGGCCTCGCGATTGTAGAGTCCGCACGTCAATAGGACGGCCCGTCAACAAACAAATTTTCCTGCCAACGGTCCTGCCTGCCGACCATAATGAAGCCTCCATGCTTTTGTAATAGTAACGTGGCATCCAGTGATCATTTGATGTATAATATCTTATCAGAAATCAAGGGGGTTTTCAACAGCCCCACTGTTCCTAGTTTCACCAGTTTCATCAGGGAGTATAGGATTAGACAAGAAGTGCGAATACAAGGAGTAAAGATGAATCCAACTCAGAATGACTTTGAAGAGGTCTTTCGAGGAGCAGGGATTGACTATTCCAAACCTGGCTTCTATGACGATCAAAAGTTCGTTGAAATTGAGAAATCGAATCCTGCCTTCCTCGAAATCTACGCTGACTATATTAACAGCATGAGTTTTCCTTCAGATTATTTGATGAATGCAAGAGATATCACTTTGGATATAACAAAGTTCATTTATGATAAATTGAGCTTAGATGGGCTAAAGGGAGCATGCTTAGATGTATGCGGCATAATTTGTCGTTTTCTGGAAAAGAAGGGAATTTGGAACTATATAGTAAAAGGTGGCTTGACCATAAGTTTTGATAAAAGTACTAGCATCTCTAAAACCTACTGCGCCCCAAATATGACGTACGATAATCCAGCTGTTTTGGGGCACGCATGGGTGGTCGCACCACCTTTTAGAATTATAGATGTTGCTTTTTCGTATCAGCATTACACTTGCGGAGAGAGAACATATTTGAAGGGATTCGTAGCTGAGGAGAATGTAAATGAGGCAACACTACAAGTCGAAGATTTAATTGATATGGATGCGATAGAGTTATTTGTTAAACAGCGTAGAAGACGGCCAAGAATACAAGATATGGAAATGGTCTCCCCAGGACTGATTCAAAGAATTCACAAATACGGCATATTTCAAGTTGAGTTAACCAAAGCGACCCTAAAATATACTTCATGTGGAGTTACAGTTTTTGATGCCCCTCTTGAACAAGTAAAGAACATAGAACTCTCAGGGAAATATCCTGTCGATCTATACAAAGAGTTCTTATCTACTAAACAAAACGATTCAATGTGATTGTTTGATTATTGCTTTGGTGTGTCACAGTATGAGTCTCCACGAGGAACATATCTAATCTTGCAGAGGGATAGTTTTTATTTATATTGTAGGTTCAAGTAACAAGTGCAACATCAGCTAACGCCACAATCACTGATTTCTATGCGAAATCGAGAGAAAAATCGTTTGGGCAGACAGGCAAATTGGGGCAACCGGGGGGTGATTTGACTGTCTGGGGCCCCGAGCGTTTTTTGTGCTTTTTCACAGCCGTTTTCCGCAAATTTTATGCAATTTTAAGAAGCAGCCAATGCAGTGGACAACTTGTGATTTTGCTGCAGAAAAGCGACATTTTGCTGGATTTTTGGGCTGGGAGGTGAAAAAATCTCTCACAGCGGTGAAGAAAACTGTCCCCCGGTGCATCTATTATGACAGGAGACGGAAAAAAGTGGGTATCCCAGCCCGAGCTTAAAGGTCGGGAGTCGGCGAAATTGGACAGTGTTTGTGAAAAGCAAACGACAGCAATTTGGGGGTGTGACGGAAGCTCGAAGGATGCCTTCGAGGTCTTCGTCAAGAGGTATATGAAAGAGGCATATTTTATCGCACTGGGGTTTGTCGGCAATCAGGCCGATGCGCTCGAGTTATCACAGGAGGCGTTTTTGCTGGCCTACCGGCACAGGCGCCGGCTCAGGTCAAAAGGCAAGCTGTTTGCCTGGTTTTACCAGATACTCAAGAATCTGTGTTACAGCCATCTAAGAAAGAAAATGCTGAGACGGCCCGGCCCTCTTGACGATGCGGATACAGACGATGCCCACAGCGAGACAAGCGTTCGGTTCGAACCGGAGGCGATAGCCCAAAGGAATGAATCCAGCGACAGACTGTGGCGAGCGATAGGCCGGCTCGACGAAAAACACAGAGAAGTAATTATCTTAAGGCATTTTCAGAATCTTTCTTATAAGCAGATGGCTGAGGTTCTGTTTTGCAACCAGGGCACGGTGACAAGCCGATTGTATTACGCACGTAAGAAGCTGAAAGAGATACTTGATAGCGAGAAAGGAGGTAAGCAGTTATGAGTTGTCAGGATTACAAAGACCTGATGATGGCTTACCTGGATGACGAGCTTGATGCCGAGCAGAGAAAGGAATTCGAGGAGCACATAGCATCGTGCCGGCAGTGTTCGGCTGAGTTCGAGGAGTTCAAAGAGCTCAAAAAGCTCACCGAGAACGTCAAGCTCGTCGAGCCGGAAGAGCGAATATGGCAGCAGTACTGGGGCGGCATTTATAACCGGCTGGAGCGGGGCGTGGGCTGGATACTGTTCAGCGTCTCGGCGATACTGCTGCTTATCTACGCCGGCTTCAAGATAATAGAGGCCGTCATCAAAGACCCGGCTGTAGAGAACTGGCTAAAGGCGGCGCTGCTCATTCTTCTGGCGGGCCTTGCAATTCTGTTTGTGTCGGTGGCGCGCGAACGGCTGTATTTCCTGAAATAAGACCGTTACAAAGATGTAAGGAGATAAGGCGATGCTTTTATCGACCACAGATGAAATACCCGGCAAGAAAATAGTCAAGCACCTCGGGCTTGCCAGGGGCAATACCATTCGAGCACGGCATATCGGCAGGGACATAATGGCCGGGCTGAAAAACATCGTTGGAGGCGAAATAAGCGATTATACGAAGATGATGGCCGAGTCGCGCGAGCAGGCAATCGACCGAATGATTGCCGAAGCGCAGGGACTCGGCGCCAATGCAATCGTGGGCATTTACTTCACAACGTCGATGGTTATGCAGAGCGCCGCCGAGATACTGGTCTTCGGCACCGCGGTGGTTGTTGAGTGAGCAGGGCTGAGCCAATGCCGGTTGGGCGATTATGACCTTCGAGACGACATAAGAGATGGAAGAAACGGCTTCAAGGGGTATTGAATTCGAGAAGTTTTTTTTGCATACCGGCTTTTGAAGACGGGCCGATGTTTTTTATAATTTGATTGACATTGGGGCCTCGCCCCAGGGGGGGTTGAACAATGCAAAAGATAAAATGCTTAGCCGGCTTGGTGGTTACAACGGCGGCTTTGGTGCTTGTGCCGTTTTCTTCTGTGTCAGGTGGCCTGGGAACTGAGGGCATAAGGCCTGTTCCGTTAGCCGATGTGGTTATTTCGGACGGGTTCTGGGCGCCTCGGCTTGAGACCAATCGCAGGGTAACAATCCCTTTTGTTCTCGAACAGTGCGAAAAGACGGGGAGAATCGACAATTTCGCCAGGGCGGGCGGGCTTGCGAATGGCGGCTTCGAGGGGCTGTTTTTCAACGACTCGGATGTTTACAAGATTATAGAGGCAGCCGCCTATTCGCTCAGAACGCATCCCGACCCCAATCTCGAGGGTTATGTGGACGGCGTAATTGATAAAATTGCCGCTGCGCAATGGCCCGACGGCTATCTCTATACGTACTATTCGCTGCCGGCAAGACAGCCGGAGAAACGCTGGACAAACCTCAAAGAGATGCACGAGCTTTACTGTGCCGGTCATTTGTTCGAGGCGGCGGCCGCCTATTACCAGGCGACGGGAAAGATAAAATTCCTCGATGTGGCACTTCGCTTAGCAGATTACATCGACTCGGTTTTCGGCCCCGGCAGGAGAACCGGCGTTCCCGGCCACGAGGAAATCGAAATTGGCCTTGTAAAACTTTACGACGTTACGGGCGCCAAAAAGTATCTGGAACTGGCGAAATTTTCCCTTGACCGGCGGGGCCGGGCCAGCGGCCGGGAGCTTTACGGCGAATACTGCCAGGACCACCTGCCCGTAATCGAGCAGCAAGAGCCGGTCGGCCACGCCGTCAGGGCGACTTACCTTTACTGCGGTATGGCGGATGCCGCCCGTCGGATGCAGGCGCCCGGTTATGCCAACGCACTCGACCGGCTGTGGCTGAACGTGGTCTCGAAGAAGCTGTACATAACAGGCGGTATCGGCTCGCGGCACGATGGCGAGCGTTTCGGCGAAAACTACGAGCTGCCCAACAGGACCGCCTATTGCGAGAGCTGTGCGGCGGTCGGCAATGCGCTGTGGAACGAGAGGATGTTTCTGCTTCAAGGCGACGCCAAATATATCGACGTTCTGGAGCGCATAATCTATAACGGCTTTCTCTCGGGCGTTTCCCTCAGCGGCGAGAAGTTCTTCTACCGCAATCCGCTCGAATCGGACGGCAAATACGCATTTAATAACGGCATAACGACGCGGCGGAAGTGGTTCGAGTGCGCGTGCTGTCCGCCGAACATCGCAAGGTTTATGGCGTCGCTCGGCGAGTACGTCTATGCACAGGATGACGACACCATATATGTCAATCTTTTTGTGGGCAGTACGGCGGTCGTAAGCGTGAAGGACACTACCGTTATTTTAAGGCAAAAAACGAGCTATCCCTGGAGCGGTGACATTGAAATTTCGGTCGAGCCGGAAAGGCCGGTCGAGTTTTCCGTACATCTGCGAATCCCCGGCTGGCTGCGAAACCGCCCGGTGCCGAGCAATCTATACCGCTACCTCAAAAGGACAAGCTCGCAGATGAATATGTCAATCGCGAATCTGTCGGTGGGATTGCAGACAAAAAAAGGGTATGCACGGATTCATCGTCAGTGGAATAAAGGCGATGTGATTAAGATACACCTGCCGATGCCGGTTTGCCGGGTCTTGAGCAGCGACAAGGTCAAGGCGAACGCCGGCAGGGTCGCGCTGGAGCGGGGGCCTGTCGTATATTGCGCCGAGGCCGTTGATAACTCGGCTCACGCACTGAATATAGTGCTGGCAGACGATTCGGAGCTTGAGTCGGAATACAGAAAGGACCTGCTCGGCGGTGTTACCGTCCTGCGAGGCAATGCCTACGGTCTCTACAAAGGCAGGCAGACGGGTTCGCCCGTACTGAAAAAACAGCCATTTCTGGCTATTCCGTATTATGCCTGGTCGAATCGCGGGACAGGCGAGATGGCAGTCTGGCTGGCCAGAAAAGCCGACGCCGCTCAACCCGCACCAAAGTAAACTTAAAGTCGGTTCATTTCTACTTTTCATCGCGGCCTCGTCCGTCATCCCACATCCTTTTCGTCAAAAAGCCCGCAGAGAAAACTCACTTGACACAATCCTGCGTGCGCGAATGATAAGGGCGCTGTCTGAAGCAATTCGCAGATGTAGCGGGCCAGGCCATAATTGAAAATGCGGGCAGCCTGAAATCTGAAAACGCCAACGCAGTATTATGTGGTCCAATGCGACTTTTGATTCTTGAAAGGAGCGACGAAGAAGGATGAAATCGGAACTGAATCGGCGGGAATTTCTCAGAACAATCGGTATCGGAGCGGCAGCAGCGATGTTTGACGGTTGTGCCTCTATGAAGAAGGCGCCGGTTTGCAGACCGGCCCGAAAGCCCCTTAGGGGCAAGCTGCCCAACGTGGTTATCATCTTTACCGACGACCAGGGCTACGCGGACGTCGGCTGTTACGGCGCAGAAGGTTTCCAGACGCCTAATCTCGACAGAATGGCGACCGAGGGGATGCGCTTTACCGACTTCTATGTGGCGGCGGCGTCATGTACTCCGTCGCGGGCGGCTCTTCTGACAGGTTGCTATCCGCAACGTGTCGGCCTGCCTTATGTCTTGGGGCCGGACTCGAAAATCGGTATCGGTGACAAAGAGACGACGATTGCCGAGATGCTGAGACAGCGCGGTTACGCGACTGCCTGCTACGGCAAGTGGCATTTGGGACACCATCGGCAGTTCCTGCCCACTCGCCACGGCTTTGACGACTACTTTGGCTTGCCCTATTCGAACGACATGTGGACATACCACCCGACCAACAAGAGCTTTCCACGGCTGCCCCTTATTGAAGGTGAAGAAATCATCTCTTACGACCCGGACCAGACACAGTTGACAACCTGGTACACCGAGCACGCGGTAAAGTTCATCGAGCAGAACAAGGACAAGCCCTTCTTTGTGTATTTGCCACATTCGATGCCGCACGTTCCTCTGCATGTCTCGGACAAATTCAGGGGTAAATCAAAGCAGGGCCTGTATGGTGACGTGATAATGGAGATAGACTGGTCGGTGGGACAGGTTTTAGCGACGCTGAAACGTCTCGGCATCGACGAAAAGACGCTTGTGATATTCACTGCCGACAACGGGCCATGGCTCAGCTACGGCGACCACGCCGGCTCGGCGAAACCTCTGCGCGAAGGAAAGGGAACTACGTTTGACGGAGGACAGCGCGAAGCTTGCATTATGCGCTGGCCCGGCAGGATTCCCGCTGGTTCCGTCTGCAGGGAAATGGCGACGGCCATGGACATCCTGCCGACGCTTGCCGGACTTATCGGCGCGAAGCTGCCCTATCACAAGATAGACGGCAAAGACATCCAGCCCCTGATGAGCGGCAAAGCGGGAGCAAAAAGCCCGCACGAGGCCTTTTTCTACTATAACGGCTGGCGTCTTGAGGCCGTGCGAAGCGGTAAATGGAAGCTGCACCTTCCGCACGTGTACAGAACACTGGCGGGACGTCAGGGCGGCACAGGAGGAAAACCGGTCAGATACGAACAGCGAAAAATCGGCCTGTCTTTGTTTGACCTTTCCAACGATATCGGTGAACAGCACGATGTCGCCGCCGAATACCCCGATGTGGTCAAACGACTCTCAGCACTTGCCAAAAAAATGGCCGAAGAACTCGGAGATGAGACGAGGAAAATAAAGGGCAACCAGATAAGGCCGGCCGGGCGCGTAAACGCGGTCAAGAAACCGCTGTAGCAGCGTCCCTGCGTCCGGCAGTCAGAGAGCCCGCCCCCGTGGCCAGGCCCGCCGAATTTACCTAACCGTCTTTGCCGGGATTATATGTCCTGCGAAACAAAGCAGGTACGGTAAAGCCGTAAATTCGGCCGTTTCGGCACATCTATCCGCTGCAAACCGCAAATGCTGAAATACCCCCTCGTATTTGCCGAAATAGGATATACCGAAAATATACCCCGGCTGCCGGGGCCTGGGGGGCTGTATGCAGCACTAAAAAAAAGTCGAATTGGGGAATTGCAAATGAAGGTCGGCAGAAGATTAACTCTCGGGTTCGCGGTTGTTGTCGTGTGTGTATTCGCGGCAATCGCTCTTTCATTAACGCTCTCTGGGACGATTCGTGAAAAATTCAGCTTGCTTGAGGAAGATATTGTTCCCGGTACAATTGCAATGGGGGATATGGACGGCGCAGCCCTTTATGCGACCCAAGAGCTTATAGAATACATTCTTCACGGCCAGGCGGAAAACAGGGAGAATATCGAAACAGCAATGCGACTGCTCAATAAGGCCGGGCTCAAACACGCCAGACACGAAAGACATATCGGCGCCGAAGAGCGCAAGGCAGCCCAAAAAATACTCTCGACAATTGATAGATTCGCTTCAGCAGTTGAGGAGACCATAGCTCTTAAAGACGCCGGAGCGGGCCTTGACGAACTGCTTGAAATGAAGCAGAGGGATGTGCATCCCGCCGTAGAGTCGCTGATGGAGCTGCTCAGGCATCACAAGGCGGTTCATCTGGAAGAGCTGGCGGCAGCCGGAGAGACAGTTGGCAATGCACACACTTTGCTGGTGCGAGCCAGTCTGGTGGTAGGTGTGCTTATCGTGGCTCTGGCCATTGTCAGTGCATCTGTCACGACACGGTCGATAGTAAAGCCGCTTCATGCGCTGCACAAAGGCGCTGAGATAATAGGCCTGGGCGATTTAGACTATAAGGTTGCCACATGTGGCAAAGATGAAATCGGGCAGCTCTCGCGCGCATTTGACGAAATGACAGAGAACTTAAAGCACACTACCACCTCGATAGCCCGGCTCGAACAGGAAGTGGACCGGCGCAGGCGGACAGAGCAGCAGCTCGAAGAGAAACACGCGTTCCTCAAAACCGTTCTCGACTCACTGACATATCCTTTCTACATCATAGATGTCAATGACTACACGGTCAGGCTCGCTAATGCCGCCGCTAATATAGGGGACCTTGCAGGAAAAGTCAGATGCTACGAACTCGACCACATGAGGGACGAACCATGCCAAGGCCCTGACTATCCCTGCCCGATTGAGCAAGTCAAAACGACCGGAAAGTCCGCTATCGTGCAACACCTCCACTACGACAAGGATTGCAGGCCTAAACACATCGAAGTTCATGCGTATCCCATTTTTGACGAGGAGGGAAAGGTTTCGCAGATAATCAAGTACAGTCTGGATGTCACGGAGCGCAAACTGGCGGAGGAACGGCAGGCGAAACTGATGAGTGAGCTTGAGAGCGTGAACAACGAATTGAAGGACTTCGCTTACGTTGTCTCGCACGATTTGAAGGCGCCGCTTAGAGGCATCAAGGCCCTGGCCGATTGGATATCCACCGACTATGGAGACAAGTTCGACGAGGAAGGCGCCGAGCAGATGGCGCTGCTCGTCAATCGCGTTGACCGAATGCACAATCTCATCGACGGCATTCTGCAATACTCCCGGCTCGGGCGGGTGATGGAAGAGCAGGAGGAAATCGACCTGAACAAACTGATTCCAGGCGTCATCGATATGGTATCCGCTCCTGAAAACATCGAAATCACCGCCGATGAGAATCTGCCGACGATTACCTGTGAAAGAACGCGGATAACACAAATCTTCGAGAACCTGCTCAGTAACGCCGTCAAGTATATGGACAAGCCGGAGGGCAGGATACACACCGGATGCAGCGATGACGGCGACTTCTGGAAATTCAGTATATCGGATAACGGCCCGGGAATCGAACAGCAGCATTTCGAGAGGGTTTTCAGGATATTCCAGACCCTTCAGTCCCGCGACGAATTCGAGAGCACCGGCGTTGGGCTGACATTAGTCAAAAAAATTGTCGAACAGTACGGCGGCAAAGTCCGGCTCGAATCCGAACCGGGCAAAGGAGCGACATTCTACTTTACCCTGCCGAAGCAGATTGTTGTGCAATCTGCCGAACCGACCGAGACGGCTGAGATTGCATCGGCAATAAGCTGATTTGCGATTTTCGATTGCCTCACCACGAAGACAGGAAGGCACAAAGAAATCAGACACTGATTAACACTGACAAAACAACTATCGTACGTTGGTATTCTTTTGTACCTTTGTGACTTGGTGCCTTGGTGGTAATATCCGCTATCGGAAATAATCTGCTGCGGCCCATCTCTTGCAAAGGACCGCACAGACGGCTATCATACCTTAAATGCCGTCGAAATCGAGTAAAAAGAAGGGTTCCAATGGTACGGTCGCAGTCAATAAGAAGGCCTACAGAAACTTCGAGCTGGCAGAGCGGTTCGAGGCGGGGATGAAGCTGCTGGGCAGCGAGGTCAAATCGCTGCGGACAGGTCAGGCGGATTTGGCCGGCTCCTATGGCCGGCTCGCCGACGGGGCGTGCTGGCTGATAGGCGCAACTATCGCACAATATCAGCAGGCCGGAATGATGAATCACGACCCGACCAGGAAAAGGAAACTGCTGCTGCATAAATCGGAAATTCGCAAGATAACCGCAAAGCTCGAGCAGCGCGGCTTTACACTCGTGCCCCTGCGTGTATATTTCAACGACAGGGGACTGGCAAAGTTAGAGTTGGCCCTTGCAAGGGGCAAGAGAAAATACGATAAACGACAGGCGATGACTGAACGCGAGCAAAAAAAACTCATCGACCGGAGCACAAAAAAGTATCGCGGCTAAGCCATCCCAAGGGGGCGGCTGATTTATCTGCGGCTTTTACCCGGTGCCGGGCGAGTTATCGTTTATGAAAAAGGACAAGGGGTTTTGACTATGGCTAAAGAAAATACCGAAGAAGAAAAGAGGATTATAGTGGACGAAGACTGGAAGCAGCAGGCGCAAAAGGAAAAGGAAATACTGGCGGCCCAGGAAAAAGCCGAGCAGCCGCCGGAACCGGAAAGGCAAAAGCGCCGTGAACCGCTCCCTAAGGGCACGCTTGCCGCACTGATTAGCATGCTCGTTACACAGGCGCTTTTCTCGATGGGGCTAATCAAAGTCGAGGGGCAAAAGGACAGGCAGCCCGACCTCGAGCTGGCCAGGTACAACATCGATATGCTCGAAACGCTCGAAGAAAAAACCAAAGGCAACCTCAGCGAAGGCGAAGAAAAAGCCCTTACTACAGCTCTCGACGAGGTTCGTATGGCTTACGTAAAGGTCTCGGGATAGTAAAACTTGGCGAACATATTAGATAAAATCATTGCCGACAAGCGGCTCGAAATCGAGTATCGGCAGGGCCAAAGGCCGCTTGACGAACTTAAGCGAGAAGTTCGCTCGATGCCCAAGTGCCGTAACTTTTACAAGGCCGTCACCAGGCCGAATGCGCGGGGACTCAACGTTATCGCAGAGGTGAAAAAGGCCTCGCCGTCGGCAGGCGTTATCCGGGAGGATTTCGACCCGGTGACAATAGCAAAAACCTACAACAACTGCGGGGCCGACGCCGTCAGTGTCCTCACCGACGAAAAGTACTTTCAGGGCCGGCTCGAATACATCAGGCAGATTAAAAACGCAATTGATTTACCCATCCTGCGCAAAGACTTCATCATCGCTCCCTGGCAGGTGTATGAATCCAGGGCGGCTGGCGCCGATGCCATACTGCTGATAGCCGAGACACTCAAGCCCGCCGAGCTGATGGACCTGATGATTGCCGCCGCGGAGCTGACATTGACCGTCCTGCTCGAAGTGCACAGCGCCGATACGCTGCTGCAGGTGCGAAGTTTAATTGGCTTTCCCAAGGCCGGCTACAGCGTCCTGGGCATCAACAATCGCGACCTTGCGACGATGAAGGTTGATTTGAATACCACCAGCCGATTAGCTGAGCTTGCCGGCGAAAAGGCAAAGCTGGTTTCCGAAAGCGGAATAAAGACAAGGGCCGATGTCGAGAAGCTAAGACGCATCGGCGTCAGGGCCGTCCTGGTCGGCCAGACGCTGTGTCAAAGCCGTAACATAGCCGAGAAATTTGCCGAGCTGTTCGACTGATATTATGTACTATGTCGTACTTGTTTCAATTGGGGTTTTGATGGGCCTGTTCGGCGGGCTTCTCGGCGTCGGCGGCTCAATCGTAATGATTCCCGCCCTCGTCTTTGCCTTCGGCGAAAACGAGCACCTTTACCAGGCATCTGCAATGATTTGCAATTTCTTCGTCGCATCCACATCGGCGCTCGTTCACAAAAAGGCCGACATCATCGTCGCCGACGTTGTCAAATCGCTGATTCCATCGGCCACAGCCGCTGCCGTCCTCGGCGTTGCAATAAGCAACAGCTCCCTGTTCGCCGGCAAAAACAGCTACCTTCTGGCGCGCATTTACGGGGTGTTTCTGCTCTACGTTATCGTCTATAATGTTCCGAAATTCACAAACAGCCGCGGCGGCACAGCCGGCCTGGACATCTCGCAAATCAAACGTTCCGTCCCCCTGACCGTGCTGTGCGGCCTTCTAACGGGCCTGCCGGCGGGGCTTTTGGGTATCGGAGGCGGTATCATCTGCGTACCGGCCCAGCAGTTCTTTTTGAAGATGCCTCTGAAAAGGGCTATCGCCAACTCCGCGGCGACCATTGCCGCACTTTCTATTGTCGGGGCATTCTACAAGAACATAACGCTGCCTCAGCACGGCATAGCCGTACCGGATTCGCTGAAAATTGCCCTGGTCATTATACCGGGCGCCGTCGCAGGCGCCTTTGTGGGCGGGCGAATTATGCACAAGCTGCCGGTGAACGCAGTCAGGGCCGTCTTTATCCTGCTCGCAGCGGCTGCCTGCTACAAAATGCTCACCGTGGCGCCCGGCCATTGAGCCGGAAAATCATATCCCAGAAAAAGAAACTCACACCATACAACCAAAGCCGGTCTCAACGCGTTTATTTCTGCAGCTTCTGCGCCTTGCGGATTTTTGCCCAGGTGTCGCGCAGGGCGGCGGTGCGGTTGAAGATGAGCTTGTCGGCGCTGCTGTCGGGGTCAACACAAAAATAACCCAATCGCTCGAACTGAAACCTCTCGAAGGCAGAGGCCTTTTTCAGGCCCGGCTCAACAAAACAGCCGCCGAGCACCTCCAGCGAGCCGGGATTCAGGTTCGATGTGAAGTCTTTGCCTTCGTCCGTCTCGTCCGGATTTTCTTTTGTAAAGAGATGGTCGTACAGTCGAACCTCGGCTTTAACGGCGTGCCGGGCGCTCAACCAGTGCAGGGTCGATTTGACCTTGCGCCCGTCGGGGGCATCACCTCCACGCGTGGCGGGGTCATACGTGCAGTGAAGCTCGACGACGTTGCCGGCGGCGTCTTTGACTGCACGGCTGCAGGTCACAAAGTAAGCGTAACGCAGGCGAACCTCCCTGCCCGGAGCCAGGCGGTAGAACTTGCGGGGCGGCTCTTCCATAAAATCGTCCCGCTCGATATAAAGCTCACGCGAGAAAGGCACTTTGCGCGTTCCCGCCGACGGGTCCTCAGGATTATTAACGGCCTCGAGCATCTCGATTTTGTCCCCGGGATAGTTGTCTATGACAACCTTCAGCGGGCGCAGCACCGCCATCACGCGAGGCGACGTCCTGTTCAAATCCTCACGCACACAGTGTTCGAGAAGTGCGAAATCGATAGTGCTGTTGAACTTGTTGATGCTTATCACTTTGCAGAAGCTTCGTATGGCCTCTGGCGAATAGCCGCGCCGCCGCATACCGCATATAGTAGGCATCCGCGGGTCGTCCCAGCCGCCGAGAAGCCCCTGCTCGACGAGCCGCAGCAGCTTGCGCTTGCTCATCACGGTATAGCTCAGGTTCAGCCGGGCGAACTCAATCTGCTGCGGATGATGCACGCCCAGCTCGTCGAGGAACCAATCGTACAAAGGCCTGTGATTCTCAAATTCGAGTGTGCAAATCGAATGGGTAATCTTTTCGATGGAATCCTCTAACCCGTGCGCCCAGTCATAAGTGGGGCAAATGCACCACTTATCACCGGTGCGGTGGTGACTTGCGTGCAGGATGCGGTACATAACCGGGTCGCGCATATTCAGGTTGGGATGGGCCATATCGATTTTTGCCCGCAGGGTCCGCGAGCCGTCCGAGAATTCGCCTGCGCGCATCCGCTCGAACAATTCGAGGTTCTCGGCGATGCTGCGGCTGCGCCGGGGACTGTTTTTGCCCGGCTCGGTCAGCGTGCCGCGATACTGACTCATTTC
>CAYMYK010000015.1:0-24021 GCA_964394625.1 uncultured Pirellulales bacterium | reverse complement strand
AAAATGGTGTAAAATTTGCGAAAATTTTGGAAAATTTTGGAAAAAGAGGGTGAAGACCGGGTCATTTATTTGAAAAAACAGGGCAAATTTTGCGGTTACATTATAAGATTTGCTTATAGTAAGTGCGGTGTGAGTTATAGCATACAGCATACAGAGGACAGGGGAACAGGGGAACAGGAGGACGGCATATAGCGTATAGCGGTTTGTGGTCTTCGGTTTTTGGTCTGGGGTCTATTCTGTTTTGAAGGAAAGATTTGTCCACAGGTGTTTGGACGATAGTTAAGTTTTACTTATAATGCGTCGGCATTCAATCCGGGGTCTCGACTCTGCACATCGGGTTATTTGCCAGCTGCTGTTTGGCCCAGTCGGTGAAGTTTCCGTTTTTGATTCTTTGTCTTATTTCCCGCATCAGCCGTTGGAAGAAGCGGAGGTTGTGAATACTTGTGAGGATAGGGCCTAACATCTCAGCGATGTTGAAGAAATGCCGAATGGTCGCCCGGCTGAAGTTTCGGCAGCAGTAACAATCACAGCCGGTCTCAATCGGCTCGGGATTGTCGATGTGCTCGCTATTTCTCATTCGGACGGGCCCGGCTGCGGTAAAGGCGTATGCGTTGCGGCCGTTGCGCGTTGCGATTACGCAGTCGAACATATCGACGCCGGCGGCCACAGCAGCGATGATATCGGCGGGCGTTCCGACGCCCATCAGGTATCTCGGCTTATCTTCCGGCAGCAGGGCGGTAGTATGCTGCACCGTTCGGAGCATATTGGCGTGTCCCTCGCCGACGCTGAGGCCGCCGATTGCATAGCCGTCGAAACCCATCTCGATAATCGCCTCGGCGCAGTGTTTGCGCAGCTCGGCATCGATTCCGCCCTGGACAATCCCAAACAAAAGCTGCTCGGTATTCGCGTGCGCCTCCTTACACTCATCCGCCCAACGTATCGTTCGCGCAACCGCTTTTTCCAGTTTGTCGCGTTCACACGGATAAGGCGTGCACTCATCGAGGCACATAATAATATCCGCACCTAAGCGATTCTGTATCTTTGTAGCCCGGCCGGCGTCCAGAAAATGTTTTGTCCCGTCGATATGGCTGGCGAACTCGACTCCGTCGTCGGTGACTCGGGTCAGGGAATTGAGTGAAAAAATCTGATAGCCGCCGCTGTCGGTAAGAATCGGCCCGTCCCAGGCCATCAGCTTATGCACCCCGCCTAACTTTTCTACCGCCTCGACGCCGGGCCGGAGCATCAGGTGATACGTATTTGCCAGAACAATCTCCGCTGACGTCTCTTTTAGCTGCTGCGGCGTCACACCTTTAACGGCCCCGCTGGTGCCCACCGGCATAAACGCCGGCGTCCGAACCTGGCCGTGCCCGGTGTTAAGAATGCCGTATCTTGCGTGACTGTTCTTGTCCCGAATTTTGACCCTGAAGCTCTGCATTAAAAAACAGTATCATAATTCGCTGTTGTTTTCTACTTTATTCCATACGGCTCGAGATGTTGGAAATGTTGTATCTTGTTCAATATATTCGGGTAATCTTCGAGCCGGGGTAGTAGTAGGCGAGGATGCCGGGGGCGGTGTGTCCCTTTCGTGCCATACCTTCGGTGCCGCACTGGCACAGCCCGACTCCGTGTCCCCAGCCGCGACCCGACAAAAACGCCCGGTTGTCCTGCATTTCGAGCAGCTTGAAGGATGCACTGCGGATAAGGTTGCCGGTAGGGTCAATTGCGAGTCGGAAATCCTCGCCTCGAAGCCAGTCGCTTTTGCCGTTGGAGCCGAAAAGCCGGACCATTGTGACTCGTGAAAAGCCGTCATACTCGCTCTTGCCCTGCACAATGACATTCGTTATCTTGTCCAGCGCCTTGAGCTGCGGGTAGCGTTTTATCAGCCGGCTGCTTATATCTGTTTTGCTCAGTTTGACCACAGGCCAGAAGAAGTGTTTCGGCTTCGCCACGTCCCTGCAATAGGGACACGTAACGCCGCACAAAGGCCCGTATGAGTCGCCGAATACGTTTTTGCTGTTCTCGGTATGTCCGCCGCAGGATGAGCTGTAATAGGCGGGAAAAATATCTTTTATTCCGTTTTGCTGGCAGATGAGCACCTGCCCCCGTGTCCGGTTCACCGCCTTCCAGACCTGAGCGGATTCTGCCCTGATACCGAGATAGACCTGGTTTGCAGCCGTTTTTCTGAGGTCCCAGGAGCGGTTGGGTCCGAACCGTTTCTTGATAAACAGACAATAGGTTCTGGCTGCGATTGCCTGCGCCTTGAGCGCTTCGGGCTCCCAGTTTTTCGGCATTTCTGCGCCGACGACCCCCGCCAAATATGCTTCCACCGGCAGGTGATTGATAATGTTAAAGGTTTTGCCGTCCCGGTTCAGCCGCAGCTCGATTTTTCCGCGATAGTCATCTCCGTCGGCGCCGACAATAAACGGCTCTGCCGGGGCGATTATTATTCGTCCGGTGTCGAGGGAGCGTCCCGAAATCACGAGCTTGCTGTTCGCCGTTCGCACTTCAATCGGCTCGCCGATTCCGACAAAGGGAATTTCGGCGATGACGCTCTGGTTCGAGGCGTCGGTAAGATGGAATACCGACGGCACCGTCAACGTGCAGTTTCGGAGGTTTTCAGACAGCAGAACACGCAGCCAGAACCTCGGCTCGATGTCCATATAGGGGGTAGTTTGTACAATCTGCCTCGGCTTACAGCCGAAGAGCCCGACTGCTGCGGACATTGCCGCCAGCAGTGAAGCAGCGAAACAAATACATCGAGCGGGCGATTTGGCCTGCCTCTGCCGCTTTTCAAAACCGTTGCGCTTGTCTTCTTCTACTTTTAGTTTTGTGATTGTGGGCAATCCGTACCTGTCCGGCTGATTTCGGCGATACAGCCGCGATTTCACGAAATAGTTTTTAACCATCCTGTTCGAGTGTTCGCAGCGACAGGCCGAAGTTTACCAGGGCCTTTTTAATTTCGTTCAAGCTCGTCACGCCGAAGTTTTTGCATCCGAGCAGCTCCGCATCGGTTTTTCTGACGAGCTCACCGAGCGTGCGGAGGCCGAGGGCGTGCAGGGCCTTTCGAGCGCGAATTGAAAGCTGCAAATCATCGGTCGGCTTGCTCAGCAGGGCCTGCTCTTCCGACTCCACCTGGTTTTCATCGGGCAAGCCGGTCGTTTGATTCGCCTTTTCCTCAAGCTCTATGCCTAAGTAAAGCCCTCTCGGGTCGAGAATCGATTTGATTTCCCGAAGGGACGTCTCACCGAAGTTCTTGTAAGACAGCAGTTCAGCCTCGGTAATTCTCAGCAGGTCGCCTAAGGTATCTATCTTCATTTTTTTGAGGCAGTTCCTGCTCCTCACCGACAGCTCGAAGTCCGAGATGGGTGTCTCGAGTATCTGTGCCTTTCGAGTTTTTCTCTCTTCTTTTTCCTCATCATAGACCATTGTCTTCGAGCTCTCGATGTCTTTTTTGAACAGTGTCGCTCGTTTGTGGTTCGGGTGATACTTGAGGACCTCATCCACGCATTGCATTGCCTTGTCGTATTGTTCACTGTCCTCGTAGAGCACGGCGAGGTTCAGCAGGGCGCTTACATAGGCGGGGCCGTTCACCGCTATCTGTTTGTAAAAGTCGATAGCGGCCTCCTCGTCGCCGGACAAATCGCAGCGATAAGCCAGCCGGAAAAGCGCCTGCTGATGTTCCGGGTCAAGCTCGAGCGCCGCCTTGTAGTTATCCATTGCCTCGTTATAAATGCCCTGTTCTTCCTGGAGCCGCCCAAGCTGATACTGATACTCGGCGTTTACACTTTTAAAGTTCGCGCAGCTTTTCAGCAGTTTTTGTGTGGCCTGAAAGTTACGCGCCTGCCGGTGTGTCGCGATTTTCTCGAGGGCCACAGCGAGGGAGTCGGCGCCGAAGCCCGCGCTCTTGTCGAAATTTGCGATTGCCTCGTCGAACATCTTCATTCGCCGAAGTGCACAACCTATGTACATATATTTCTGCGTGCAGTCTTCGGCCTTTTCGAGTTTCTTAACGGCCTCGTCATCCCTTCCGAGGATAAAAAGCCCAATGCCTGTAGCAAGGCGGGTTTTGCTGTTTGTCCTGGAGAAGTTCTGCTCGATGAGCTCGCGAAATGCCGCCAGGTTGACCTCGCTCGAATGCACCTGCAACGACAGTTTCTTCAGGACCTGCATTGACGGCAGCTCGCCGGCAAACAAATCCACCTCAAAATCTTTAACCTGCACCTGTTCCATAGCGAACCAGCTCCTAACTCACTTAATGGCAACCGAGTATTTCGATATTTGCAAGGAGTCATTATAGGCAGGGTCGAACTTTTTGCAACAGATTTTTATCCGCGGGTCCTCGGGCCCTCGGGCACCTGCCTGTGGCGGGGCGGGAAACCGAGAACAAAAAACATCCACAGAGGCCACGGCCTTACGGGCCGATTATGGGTGCAAACTTCGCTGTGTGAGCGTAGTAGCGGCAAATATGCTGGACATAGAGAGGCCGGGGAGGTAGCATCGTAGGAGAGGATATTCGGTGCGGTAAGATGCCGCTTAGGGCTTTGCGCCGCTGGCAGTTGGTAACGAAGGATAAGAAAAAGTTAAAATAGGAAACAAAAACAGGTAACTGTCTTCCATTATTAAGGGGGGTATCTTAAATGAATCAAGTTACTCGACGCGCGTTTGTCCGGGCGACAGGCGCTCTCGCGGGCTCTTTGCTTATCGGCAGGGCGGGCTTCGCCCGCGATGACGCCCGGCGCAGGTTCAGGATGAACCTGAATGTCGGGCAGGTAGGGGTAAAGGCCGACCCGTTCGAGGCAATTGCTCTTGCCGAAAAATACGGATACGAATCGGTGACACCCCTGACCGATGCAATGCTGAGGTATTCGGATGCCCATCTGCAGCGGCTGAAAGAAAAAATGAATGATGCGGCGCTTGACTGGGGTGCGGGTGTGGTTCGGCCCTTCTTTGCCGGCGAGAAGTCCCGGTTCAACGAAGAGCTCAGAGAAATCGGGAAAACCGCTCAGATTTGGCAACGGGTCGGCATAACGCGATGCATGACCTGGGCCATGCCGAGCAGCGACACTCTCACCTACAGGACAAACTTTCGCCTCCACGTAGAGCGCACCCGACAGGTCTGTCAGGTCCTGGGCGACCACGGGGTGCGGCTCGGACTCGAATATCTCGGCACAAAGACACTCGTGCTGCGATGGAAATACCCCTTTGTTCAAACCCTTGTCGAGGCCAGGGAGCTTACAGACGAAGTCGGAGCAAACAACGTCGGTCTTGTGCTCGACTCCTGGCACTGGTATCAGGCAGCCGACAGCGAGCAGGATATACTGCGTCTTCGAAATGAAGACGTTGTCTCAGCCGACATCTGTGACGCGCCCGCAGGCATACCGCGCGAGCAGATGACCGACTCTCCGCGGAAGCTGCCCTGTACAACCGGCGTTATCGACGTCGCCGCGTTCCTGCGCGGGCTGGTTAAAATCGGATACGACGGCCCTGTCGGCACCGAGCCGTTCGACAAATCACTGCAGGCAATGTCAACCGAACAGGCGATGACCACGGCAACAGATGCGATGAAAAAGGCCTTCGCCCTCGTTGAGTAGAGCGCTTCGGCCCCAAAGCGAAGCCCGCCGGACACCGCAAAATCAAACTTACACACAAGGGATAACAGGGTAGATTGTACCCCCTTAAGAGGAGTTCTTCTTTGTCGATGATAACCGGCGGGTGTATCTGGAGCTTTTGAAGGCAGAGAGCGACAGGTACGGCTTGGATGTCATCGGGTATTGCCTGCCGGCTAATCACGTTCATATCTTGGCGATATGAGTGGTTGGGCGCGGCGCGGTGAGAGGTCAATTTTTTTTATTTTTTTTGTTGCATTGGTGTGGAGTGGGTGGTAGAAGTTCCGGTCAGTGCTCTTTTAGAAGTTAACAGGCCGAGTGCCGGTCCTGAAGCGTTGGATGCTTTGGGATAGGTAAAAAGGGAACCGGGTGCAAATCCCGGGCGGTCGCGCCGCTGTAAGCGTCCGTTCCGGCGAAAGTCGGAAATCCGAGAGGCAGTAGTCCCACTGTTCGGGACTAATCTTGATACCCTATGCAGAAGGCATGCTGTTGTGCGTGTGTTCTGTAGCGAAGATTGGTTTTGGATGGGAAGGGGTCCTCGAGGTAGGGCGCAAGTCAGAAAACCTGCCTGTATTCGGTTAAGTGTGCGGAGTTCTCGCGATAAGGAACCCGGAGACAACTCGGCCCGGTGCGCTGTGATTTTGTGAAGGCAGTTTGGTCTGAGTTAGATGTTATCGGAATCAAGGCCGTCGTTCCTGTTGCGGGAACGACGGCCTTTTTGTTTTTCGCATTTCGGCGAGGGCGGCTAAATACCTGTGATTGTGAAGAAAGGAGGTGAGACGGAATTCAGTTGGGTGTGGTGTCAAACGGATTGATTGTCGGCTAAAGGAGGAGTAGAGAAAGGTGGGGAGTTTATGAAGAGAGATTTTTTGATAGTGAGGAAAAGAGAGAATGACGGCTTCGGAAAGGGTGATGATTTGTGTTTTTGTTGTGTTGACAGTTTGTGCAAGTGCGCACGCAACGACGTACACGGCTCGGGCCGAATACTCGGCAGGGGTCGGTGCGAATAGCGCAACGATAGCGGTGGACTTCGATTTGGATAACTACTTTTTGTTCACGTACAACTGGGACGGAGATGCGATGGGCTGGGATGCCCTTGCGGCACTGGATGCAGCAGGTGCACTTGATGTGTACGCGACGGACTACGGAGAGTGGGGGATGTTCATGGATGACCTGGATTACCCCGGCGGTTTGGAGTATGACTATGGGGCGGATTATGCGGGATGGGCATACTACGTTGGTGACAATGAGATATGGAATCTGAATGGTTCGGGAGTGTCGTTTCGAGAGTTAAGTGACGGGGCGTGGGACAGTTGGGTATGGACGAACTACGACGCATCGTGGACGGCTATCCGGACGCCCGGGGCGGCACCGGTGCCTGAGCCGATGAGCGTGCTGCTGTTTGGGGTCGGTGCTATGCTTGTGGGCAGTGGGCGCGTGAGAAAGTAGTAATCGGTATCGTGGTTTATCTCAGCAGGCGGGTGGGGTCCTGTCCGGACCCCATCCGCAGAGTTGAGATGGGAAATGATTGCAGCGAGGAGAAAGGTGTTGGTAAGGTGTTTTTTGTTGTGCGCATTGATGGGATGCGCAGCATTTGGTTATGAGTACGATGCGAGTGATTTTGCGGTGGATGTGAACTATTATAGTGCGGGAGATGGTGCGGGTTACTATACGGAGCCGTGGACGGCGATTGGTCGGCCATCAGTGGATACGGATTACTTAGGTTCGTGGCGGCCTGTGGTTACGGTATATCCTCAATGGCTTCCGACGTCACTGGTGACGGTTGGGGTCGGTGGGGAGTTGATATTACAGTTCGACCACGCGGTTGCAGACGACAGGAACAATCCTTATGGGATTGATTTCATTGTTTTCGGTAATGCTCTTCAAGCAATAGATGGGACGACAGACTGGACGTATGGTGACCCGAATGCGGTGCGAATAAAGACAGGGCAGGTCGAGTCGGAACAGGGCAAGGTATCAGTGAGTCAGGATGGGGTAATATGGTATAGTTTCGAGAACGGTCCGTGGGCGGATTCGTTTGCGCCGACGCTTGGCCGAGTATATGACCCGAACGAACCAAACGAGGGTTATCCGGGCTGGGAGAACCTGTGGTGGGGTGAAGTGACGAATCCGACAATCCCTTTTGACCCCAATGTCGAGCCGGGAGATTTCAACGGAGTGACGGTGGCTGAGATGAGCACGGCGTATGGTGAGAGTGCGGGCGGGACCGGTTTTGACCTGAGGTGGCTTGAGAGAGACGATTATGAGTTGTTAGTGGAAGACGGCAATACCGGCAGGAAGTGGATTCAGTACGTCAAGATAGAGTGCACTGCGCCAGACCCGGAGGAAGGTCCTCTGCCGGAGGTGGACGCGGTGTCGGATGCGAGCTGCTGCGGTGACTGGAAGCATCCTTTCCCGGCGGGTGATGTTACGCATGACTGCTCGGTGAATCTTGAGGATGTGTTAGTGCTTGGAATGTATTGGCTTACGGAGGCGACGGGGACAAGCGATGGGGCGGATGTGTTTGAGGACGGTTGGGTGGATTTTAAGGATTTTGCGGTGGTCGGTGCTGACTGGGGGATGTGTACGTGGCATTGTGAAGATTGACGCAAGTTAGCGAGGTGTATGCGGATGAGACGCAGAGGCATGATGTTGGTTGAGTTAGTGGTGGTGAGCGGGGTGATTGCGCTGTTGTTAGCTATCCTGATGCCAGCGCTGGGTCGTGCGCATCGGGCAGGGCGCCGTACGGTTTGTCTGAGCCGTCTTCGGCAGATGGTCATCGCGGCGGATGTGTACGTATCGAATAACGACGGGTATTATCCACTCGCCGGCCATATGGATTTCAATGATTTGAGCAGTACGTATGAGTGGGACTTTTTCAAGAAGTTTGAGCAGGGCCGGCTGGAGTCGTTCAAGTGCGGTTATCTCTGGGAAGACAAGGGGATTGCGGAGATGCAGCAGTGTCCTTCTTTCAAGGGCAGTGCGAACTCGTCGGGGGACCCGTTCACGGGGTATAACTACAACGCGAGCTATATCGGCGGTTTTACGGTTGCGGTGATGGGGACGTTGATTGGGACAAACTCGAGCGCAGCGGCCGAGCTGCGGAGGCCTTCGAGCATTGCGATATTCGGTGACGGGGAGTTTGAATCAGGCGCCAACAAGTACATGCGGTCGCCGCAGGCGGGCAAGCTTGACAGGGATTTCGGGAACGGGTCGCGATATGCCGGGACCCAGGGGTATCGGCATTTGGAGATGACAAACGTGGCGTATTGTGACGGGAGTGTTCGCAGCGTCAGGGACCTTTACACTGAGACGAAGAGTAAAGAGCGAATCGAGAAATACAACGAGTTCAGTCTTGTAAAGATTGGTTTTCTATCGGAAGACAACAGCGCATACGATCTTAAGTAGAAGCAGTGACTTCGGGAGGTATGCTATTGGACTGGTTCGAGAGGGTTGATAATACGTTATTCGATTTGGAGTGAAGAGGACATAATCGTCAGGCTGAGGATTTAGAACACAGATTAGCCGGATTAGCGCAGGTTTGCTCAGATTCATTTCTCGTTTTAGGTAAGGATTTTGTGTGTGTCTGGGTATTGAAATTGTACGGACTGGAGTGAGCTATTTGTCTATCAACTCACGCCAGATGCCTATGTGGTCTAAATACAATACCACACAAATTGCCAACACCAAAATCGTGAACCAGGCCAATAGACAGAACAAGCCTATTTTGCCGGCAATTTTCCCAATTTTGTTCAAAACAGGATCGTTGATTGCCCTTAGAGACTTTCCTGCTTCAAACCTGGTCTGCAAGGATGCCCCGAACATTGAATCCTTCAAGGATTTGAAATCGACTTTTACATATCGCCATACACTAAGTATTGCGCAGATGAAAGCCAGCAACATAATTATTGCCAATGTCACCGAAAAACTGAGGAAGCCGAAGATTACCAGTAATGGATAGGTGTTCAGGCCGATTGAAATTGTGATGCACAACAGAATCACTATGCCCATGATGCAAAGAACACAAAATATGAATTTCCTAAGGTTTGTGAGTCTTTTTTTATCAACTATAAGGTCGATTACGGGAATCGACAGTTTTGCAGCATCGGCCTTAAAGCTAAAAAATATGAGCACGAACATCTAAATGAAAAAGAATGCTAAATCAGGAAACGGTGCCTTAATAAACCATAGCCAGACAGGTGTTGTAACGATGTTATGCTTTTGTTTTGATGGAGTCTCTTTTATCACTCGCGGAAACAAAAACCCTTTAAAAGTATATAAGTTTCCTGACGAGTCGGATATGATGTTGTTCATACGGTGTGTGTAATTTCTCTTATCGCTTTCGCTTCTTTCAGAGTTTATCAATGTGCCTTGCTCATCGTAAACTCGAAGGTGATGTACAGCACCCTTGTTGTCTTTTGAAATACTTGAGACTGTAATACAGAGCTGGTCTTTCTCGTTAATATGAAAGCCGAAGTCGCTTCCACGACCGGTTCCGCCTTTAGTATCAAAACCAAGCGAGAAACGGCCATTGGGATAATATTTTTGCACTCTTCCGTAGAATTTAGAACCGCAGTAAATGTTTCCTTTACTATCCAGTGCAATTCCATGCGGTTCGCTGTTGGGTGCTTGTGTATGCGGGTCAGAAGGCCAGCCGCCGAAGGGCAAAAACCATCCAATTGCTCCAAGGAGCAGGAAGAATGCCGAGAGGGCTATTAGATTGTTTGATTTCTTGTTTCTCATCAATCGAATGCTGCCGGATAATACAGACAGCTATAATATAATTTTCAGTATCTTGCAAGATTTTCACAAAACGGCTTTATAAATCAAGGATTTATATTTTCTGTCTCTGAATCGAATGACCGGTGGTCGGGGAGGGGAACTAAGGATGGATATGGATTATATGCCCTACTGGACGTGAATCTACTAATTCCTTAATGAACCTACGAATTAAAAACGTGATAACATGAATTGTGTCTTCAGTATTTTTTTCGGAGGCGGGCGGTTGGGATATTGAGGATTTTTCGGTACTTTGCAACGGTTCGGCGGGCGAGCTTTTCGATGCCGTTTTCGGCGAGTTTTTTTCTTATCAGGCCGTCGGTGAGAGGATTGGCCTTATCTTCGGAGTCGATGATTTGCCGTAGTTTGGCGCGGACGGCTTCCCAGCTTTTTTCGTTTCCGTTGGCGTCTTCGATGCCGCCGGAGAAGAATTTTCTAAGCGGTATTATGCCGAAGGAGCACCGGAGGTATTTTCCTGAGACGGCGCGGGAGACGGTTGCGAGGTGGACGCCGACCTCGTCGGCGATTTTTGCCATAGGCAGTGGTTTGAGGTGCAGTGGGCCTTTGTCGAAGAATACTTTCTGGTATTTGACGATTGCCGTTGCAACTTTCAGAAGGGTGTTTTTTCGCTGTTCGACGGCGTCGATGAGCCACTTAGCCGAGCGGATATTATTTTGCAGGAAGTGTTTTGTTTTTTCGTTGGTTCGGTTGTCCTTTATCATTTTGCAGTAGTAGTCACTGACGCGTAGTCGGGGCAGGGCCGAGTCGGTGAGCCGGACGGAGTAGTCGGAAGTTTCTTCGTCATATTCAACGATGACATCGGCGGAGATGTGGTGGTTTTCGGACGGACCTATCTGCAGGCCGGGTGATGTGTCGAGCCGGCTGAGGCGTTCGACGGCGTGGTTGATTTGCTCGGTGGAGCAGCCCATTTTTTTTGCGATGTCGGGCAGGCGGTTTTCGAGCAGCTCGTTCATATGCTCGGCGATGAGCTTTCTTTCAAATGAGACATCGTCGGGGCTCTGGTCGAGCTGGATGAGCAGGCACTCTCTGAGGTCTCGGGCGCCGACGCCGGTCGGGTCGAGCTTCTGGACGAGAGACAGGGCGCTGTTGAGGTCGTCGAGGGTAAAGTCTTTTCTGTCTTTGTTGTGTAGCTGTTCGAGCCGGACGGAGAGGTATCCGCGAGAGTCGATGTAGTCGATGATGAGCGAGCCGGCGATTTTGACCGGTTCGGGCGCTTCGACGAGCCGCCACTGGTCTTCGAGGTATTCGTGCAGAGACTGGGCCGGAGCGGCGGTGTTTTTGATTGCTTCGAGTTTTGCGTCCGGTTCGTCGGTTCTCGGGCGTGGCTGGAAGGCGCCCGCCCGGTCGATATAGTCTTTGTATTCGTCGTCGAGGTTTTCGATGCGTTTGAAGTCTTCGGCCCGTTCAGCGGGAAGGGCTTCGTCGAGGTCAGCTTCGGCAGGTGTTTTTTCGGGTGCGGCGAGGTCTTCGCTGTCCGGGGCTTCCTCAATTTCGAGGACGGGATTGGTGTTTAGCTCCTGTTCGATTCTTTCCTGGAGTGCGAGGATGGGAAGCTGGAGAATCTCCATAGACTGAATCATGTGCGGCGCGAGCTTCATTCTCTGCTCGAGCCGGAGCTGTCCTCGCATTTGTAGTTTCATATCTATGCCCGGCGGTCTTTTTAGTTCGAGTTTTTCTATTTTTCGATGTGTTCTATTATATCAAAAATAATGGCCAAATGCGTTGCAAATATTCAGGTGTTCGAGCGAGCTCTCCGGCAGGATGAAGGGGTGATTATAGTCAGAGAGCAGGATTGTTCGCTGCATGAAGAAGGCCGGGCGAGTTTTTTGAGTGTGAAACAACGCTGTTGGGATTAGAGGGTCCAGCCGGGGCGGTATTGGCGGTGGATATATTTGTTGGCGTCGGGGACGTTTGTGATTTTAAGGTTTTGGGAATCCCAGTTTAGTTTTTCACCGGTTCGGACGGCGATTGTGCCGAGCAGGACGGCTTCGGTTAGAGGCCCGGCGAAGTCGAAGTTAGAGCGGGTGGTGCCGTTGCCTTTGCAGGCCTCGACCCATTCTTTGTGATGGCCGATGGAGCGAGGGAGCGTTTTTGGCGGCCGTTTGTATTGCCGCATTTTCAACTCGGGAATGAGTCGCGGGCTTTCACCGCCCCAGCCGGTAACGAGCATTGTCCCCTTGTCGCCGACGAAGATGAGTCCGTCTTCGGGGTCGAGTTTTCTGTTTTCTTCAAGCTCGTCGGGCCGGGCCGGCAGCAGTCCGCCATCGTACCAGTGGAGTTTAAGCGGGCCGAATCCCTCGCGGGCGGGGAACTGATAGTGGACAATACAGGCCAGGGGCAGTGTCTCGCTGTTCACGAGTGTCGAGCTGGCATATACGCTTGTTGGTGCTTTTAGTTTGAGTGCGGAGAATGCGGGGGCGAGGTTATGAATTCCCATATCACCGAGTCCGCCTGAGCCGAAGTCCCACCAGCCGCGCCACCTGAAGGGGACATAGGCGGGATTATAGGGTCTATGCGGGGCCGGGCCGAGCCAGAGGTCCCAGTCGAGAGTTGGTGGAACAGGCGGGGTATCTTTCGGTCGGTCGATGCCCTGCGGCCAGAATAACATTCCATTGTGTGTCGGCCTGTCGGACCAGGCGTGAACTTCATAGACATCGCCGATAGCGCCGTCGGCGAGCCATTCGTTGATGAGACGGTTGCCCTCGAAGGCCATACCCTGGTTACCCATTTGTGTGGCGACGCCGGCTTTTCGGGCGGCTTCGGCGATTTTACGGGCCTCGTAAACGGTGTTTGTGAGGGGTTTTTCGCAATAGACGTGCTTGTCGTGTTTGATGGCGGCCATTGTAGCGACGGCGTGAGTATGGTCGGGGGTGGCTACGAGCACGGCGTCGATGTTCTTGTCCTCTTTATCGAGCATGATGCGAAAGTCCTTGTACTTTGGCGCATCGGGATACTCGTTGTATTTATCGGCTGCCCTCTCATCGTCCACATCGCAGAGTGCAACAATATTGACGAGGTCTTTTAGCTGTTCGAGGTCCCATTTGGCCTGTCCACCTGAGGCAATGGATGCGAGGTTGATTTTCTCGCTGGGTGGTGTTTGGCCTGAACCAGCCAGGACGTAGCGAGGGACGATAGTGAATGCTGCGACGGAAGCGGCGTTTCTTACGAATCGCCTCCGTGACATTATATGAGTATTGTTCGAGTTTTTTTTGCGGTCTTTCATTTGAGTATTTCCTTTCAGACGGCAAGTTCGCGTTTTGCAGAATCGACAATCCGGTCAAGCTCCTTTGCGAGCGCCTCGTCGATTGGCTCGGGCTGGTGTGTTGTCAGGACGTGGTTCACTTCGCTTTGGATTCGCTCGGTCATTGATTTGCCGCCGGAGTTCTGCCAGGCGTCGAAGGTATCTCTCGTCCAGGTGTTATTCGGCAGCCAGAGCTCGGAGCGGAAGTGCTCTGCGGTGTGTGGTTCAGCGAGGAAGTTTCCCTTCGGCCCGACGGAGTTGATAAGGCCGGTGGCGAGCGTCTCGGGATTTATCTCGAAGCCGCGGAGGATTCGTTTGACGTAGTTTGCGATTTCGCTGTCGAGCCAGAGCCATTCGAGGGATGCGGCGTGGTCGGTTCCGCAGATGCCGGTGTGGCCGAATGTGTCGGCGCCGGCGAGTGCGCCGATGAGCATAGAGGATACTTTTTCGATACCGGCCTGTGTGTCGAGCAGTTTGCTGTCGGTGAGGTTGACGTTGACATAGACGGGCAGGCCGTAAAGCTGAGCCATCTGCACCATTGCCACAGCCATCAGGCCCTGCTCAGGAGAGCCGAAGGAACAGATGCCGGTTCGCGGGTCCATAATGTGCGGGATTCCGCCGTAGGTGACGGCGGTGCCGGGCCGGAGAACCTGGGTGACAACGATTCCGGCAAGGATTTCGGCATTTTCCTGTGCGAGGGTGCCGGCAAGCGTCCCGGGCGCGGTGCCGCAGGTCATTGCCATTGGGCCGATGCTGACGGGCTGACCGGCCTTTACAAATTCGACGACGATGTCGAGGCCGTCTTTGGGAAGCTGAAGTGGACTGATTGGCTCCATAAATGTCTCGACCATCGGTTTGTCGCGCAGGGAGCGTTCGCCGCCGGCGACGGTACGGTAGATTTCGAGGATATACTTTGCGGTTCGTCTGTTGTATATCCAGGTGCGGGTTGGCTTTGTTGTGCCTTTGACAAGCTCAGCGGTGAGGAATACTTCGCGAAAGGATTCGGGGATTTCCTGTGGGCTTGCCATCGAGCCGACGATGGTGAGATTTTCGAGGGAGTCGCCGAGCCGGATTGCATTTTGTGCGTCAGTGATTGTGGCGGCGCGGCGTTTGGTGCTGTTGGCGTCGAGCCAGAGGTACTGACCCGGGCTGGACATAAGGACAAAGTCGCCATATCCGAAACGTGCGGTTTTGTTAGGGTCACGGCCGTACAGGGTGTACTGTTTGCCGGCAGTTTCGATGGAATCGGTGACGAGTTTTTCGCCGAGTCGGGCGATTTTGTTTGTTTCGTCGATTTTTGCGCCGGCCTGGCCGAGGAGCTTTAGCACTTCGTCGTGGTGAATCATAATTCCGGTGTCGCGGAGGATGGCGAGAGAGGCATTGTGTATGTCCTGGATTTCGTTATTGGTCAGGGCGGTTATTTTTATCTTTGCCATTTTGGGTCCCGGAGAAATTATAGAGACCAGCCCTCGCGGTATTGGCGGTGGATGTATTTATTCGCCTCAGGAACATTGGTAATTTTCATATTTGGCCCGTCCCATTTAAGTTTCTTGTCGGGAAAGCGCAGGGCGACGTTGCCGAGCAGGACGGTTTCGACGAGTGGGCCTGCGAAGGAGAAATTGGAGCCGGGCGCCGGGCCGCCTTTACAGGCGTTTATCCATTCGCGATGGTGGCCGGGGGAGCGGGGTAGTGTCTTTGGTGGAGTTTCGTAGGCCTTCATTTTTGTTTCAGGAATGATTCGGATGAGTTCGAGGCCGTAGAGAATTGTGCCTTTTTCGCCGCGGATGAATGCACCGTGCTTGGGGAGGGTGCGTTCCTGCTCGAGGTCATCGGGGCGTGTTGGTCTGAGGCCGCCGTCATACCATTTGATGGTCAGGGGGGGCATGTCGTCGCGGGCGGGGAATTCGTAAGTCAGCAGTGACGCGAGGGGGTAGGTTTCGCCGTTTAGTTCTGTGGAACAGGCCTCAATGCTTGTCGGGGCTTTGAGTTTGAAGGCCCTGAATATAGCATCGAAGAGGTGTGATGCGATGTCACCGAGAGTGCCGGTTCCGAAGTCGAGCCAGCCACGCCATTTGAAGGGGTGGTATAGAGGGTGATAGGGCCTTTGGCGTGCGGGACCCAACCAGCGGTCCCAGTCGAGACCTTTGGGTAGAGGGGGGCTATCCGTAGGTCTGCCGATTCCCTGTGGCCAGACGTCACCGGGCCGGGTGGTCCAGAACTGTATTTTGCGGACGGGGCCGATTGCGCCGTCGGCAATCCATTCGGCGAGAAGGCGGGTTTGCTCGGAGGCCTGATACTGATTGCCCATCTGGGTGGCGACGTTGTATTTGTCGGCGGCTTCGGCAACAGTACGCGCTTCGTAAAGGGTCTTGGTGAGCGGCTTTTCGCAATAGACGTGCAGTCCCTTTCGTATGGCGGCCATCGATGCGAGTGCGTGTAGGTTGTCCGTTGTGGCGACGAGGCAGGCGTCGATGTCGGATTCTTTTTCGAGCATTTCGTAGAAATCGACGTAGGCGGCGCAGCCCTTGTAGGTTCCGGATGGTTTGTTTTGTGCGTAGTAGTCGTCTATGACCTGGCGAGCAGGTTCGCGGCCTGCGGTACCGCCGAAATAGAATTCGCTGTAGTCGCTGGATTCGTTGGGGTCGGCGAGGGCAACAATCTGCACATCGGGAAATTGCATCAATTCTTTTGCGTTGACGATTCCCTGGCCGCCGGCGCCGATGACGGCGATGTTGAGCCTTTCGCTTGGTGAGGTGCGTCCGCTGCCGGCCAAGACCTGTGGAGCAACGATAGTAAATCCGGCTGCTTTTGCCGCGCTTCGGAGGAAGTGACGTCTGCTGAGAATGGTTTGTTTGCCTCGTATCATAGCTAAGCCCCAAAAAGGTATATCAAGAAACGACTCCAATTATAGTGTCCAGCCGGTGCGGTATTCTCTGCTAAGGTATTTGTTTGCTTCGGCCAGGTTGGTGAACTTCATATTTTTGCCGTCCCATTTAAGTTTCTTGTCGGGAAAACGCAGGGCGATGTTGCCGAGCAGTACCACTTCGGTAACGAGCGCCGCGAACTGGAAGTTTGCACCGGGTTGTGGGCCTCCTTTGATGGCGTTGACCCATTCGTTGTAGTGTCCGGGCGAGCGGGGCAGCGTTTTCGGGGGCTGTTTGTACTGTTTCATTTTTGATTCGGGTATGATTCTGCCCTGGAGCATTTTTCCTTTGTCGCCGACGTACATAACGCCGCTCTTTGCTATTTTTCGTTGCTCTTCAAGCTCATCGGGCCTGGCGGGTCTGAGTCCGCCGTCGTACCAGTTGAGCCGAACAGGCCCAAAGCCCGGCCGAGCCGGGAATTCATAGCGGACTATCGAGGCGTGCGGGTAGGTCTCGGTCGGTTTGTATTCGCTGTGGTCCGGCGGGAAGATGTTTGCGTAGCAGGCCTCGACGGTGGTCGGGTGTTCGAGTTTTATTGCGCGGAAGATTGGGTCGAAGGTATGGCAGGCCATATCGCCGAGCGCGCCGGTGCCGAAGTCCCACCAGCCGCGCCACTGCACGGGCAGATAGGCAGGATGATAGGGGCGGTATGGAGCAGGTCCGAGCCAGATGTCCCAGTCGAGCCAGCCGGGCACGGGCGGGGTGTCTTTTGGTCGGTCGAGGCCCTGCGGCCAGACGGGGCGATTTGTCCAGTCGTGAACTTCGTACACCTGGCCGATGGTGCCGGCTGCGATAAACTCGGCGACCCGGCGGGTCATTTCGGATGCCTGGCCTGAGTTTCCCATTTGTGTGGCTAACTTTTTTTCACTCGCAATCTGCGCCATTTTTTGGGCTTCATCGACGTTATGTGTCAGGGGTTTTTCGCAATAGACGTGCAGACCTTTTCGCATAGCCGCCATCGATGCGTGTGCGTGAAGGTTGTCGGGGGTTGCGACGAGGACGGCGTCGAGGTCTTCTTTTTCGAGCATCTCGCGGAAGTCGGCGTATTCGGTGCAGCCCTTATACGTACCGGCTTGTTTTTGTTCGGCGTAATGTTCCTCGACAATTTGCCGGGCCGGTTCGGTGCCGCGGTCGGTCTCGTACCACCAGTTGCTGTAGTCGCACCTTTTGGCCGGGTCGGCGACGGCGATTACCTGCACTTCGGGAAATTCGAGGAGCTGCTGCATATCCCAGGTACCCTGGCCCCCGACGCCGATGATGGCGAGATTGATTTTTTTACTCGGCGATATTTTGCCTGCCTGGCCGAGGACACGACCCGGGACAATAGTAAATGCCGCCGCCGCTGCTGCGGATTTTACAAACTGACGGCGTGAGATTTTGGTTTTGTTTGGTTTGCTTTTCATTTTTTGTTTTCCTTTTTCAACCACAGCTCGATTGGTGTTTTGACGTTCTTTGGCGTGAAGGGCAGCTCTATTTTTTTGCCCGTTGCGGCGGAGTGATAGCCGGCATAGAGAACCTGCTGGACAACCCGGCCGTCCCGGCCGGTAGCAATAGGCGTTTCTTTTCCGCGGACGCACCGGGCAAAGTGGTGCATTTCCTGCGGGAAGCCGTAGTTGTAAAGCTCGTCGAAGACGGGGTACGTCCAGCCCTTTGTTGTCGGCGCCTTTTCGACGGCGTATCCGTAGCCGTACTCGCTGTACGTGGGCAGGGCGTTTCCCATGTGCAGGTCGGCGTAGGTGACACCTCCTTCGCCATAGACCTCGATTCGGTCTTCCATACCGCCCCGGCGAGCCCAGGAATCTTCGATAAGGCCAACCGCGCCGTTTTCAAATTCGAGTATGCAGATGGTGTTGTCCTCGCCTTTTGTTTTATCGGTGTGGACGTGGGTGGCCATCTGGCAATAAACGGTTTTGATTTTGGGCCTGTCGAGAAACCAGTAGCAGAATGCGATGCCGTGACAGCCCATATCCATAAAGACTCCGCCGCCTGATTTGGCAACGTCCCAGAACCAGCCGGCGTGCGGGCCGAAATGTTTTTCACACTGCTTGACGAGATAGACCTTTCCGAAGGCGCCTTCGTCGGCCATCTGTTTTGCCTTGACGTACTTGGGCGTGAAAAAAAGCTCCTCGGCGTACATCAGGAGTACACCTTTTTTTTCGCAGGTATCAATCATCTCGTCGGCTTCTTCGAGTGTCATACAGAGCGGTTTTTCGCAGACGACGTGCTTGCCGGCGTTGGCGATGTCGATGGTCATCTGGGCGTGGAGAGAATTCGGCGCCGCGATGGTGACCATTTCGATATCACGTTCGGCGAGCATTTGTTTGTAGTCGGTGAAGGCCTTGGGGATGTTGTATTGTTTAGCGAACTTTTGGGCATTGCCCGGCGTCGGCGAGGCGACGGCGACGACCTCGGCCTCGTCGGGCAGTATCCTGAACGACTCGGCGTGGATTAGGGCCTCGAACTGCGAGCCGATGATGCCCACTTTGACCTTGCCTGGCATTAGCAGAACTCCTAACATTTTTCCGGGCGTGGCTGCCGATATTAGTGTAGTTTCCGGCGGGTGATTATAACGTTGGTGAGCATCATTGGGCAAGCAAATTCCATAACAGATGCGCCTCTGCCGGACGGGACATACTCAGTTTGCGCTTGATTATCGCTTTTGAGATTTCTATAAAAGGCGAATCGAAACGTAAAACCGATATTGAGCAAATACGAGGTGTGTATGGGTAAAGGGCTGGATTACAGGGATGCGTCGCTGCCGATTGGGGCGAGAGTGGCGGATTTGCTGGGCAGGATGACGTTGGAAGAGAAGGCGGCGCAACTGCTTTCCTACAACGAAAACAAGACTCTGTTCGACCGGGACGGTAATTTTACGGAGGAGCAGTTTGGCAAATTTTTCAAAGATGGTATCGGTGTGATGCGTTTCGGGCTGATAGGCGACATATCGCCGGCCCGGCACGCAGCGGTTGTGAACGCTGTTCAGAAGTACGTTGTCGAGAACAGCCGGTTGGGAATTCCCACTCTGTTTTACGGCGAGGCGCTGCACGGTTTTATGGCGAAGGGCTCGACGGTCTTTCCGCAGGTGCTCGCTTTAGCGAGCAGTTGGGACCGTGAGCTTATAGAACGGCTGTTTCGCGTGGTCGGCGGGCAGATGAGGGCGCGAGGGGTTACGCTTGCATTCGGCCCGATTGTGGACATCTGCCGGGACCCGCGATGGGGCAGGGTCGAGGAGACGTTCGGAGAGGACCCTTGTCTTGTGGGCGAGATGGGTATGGTGTGCGTGCGGGGGCTTCAGGGCACAAGTGAAACAATCGACCAGGAGCACGTTCTTTCGACACTGAAGCACTTTCCGGTGCACGGCCGGCCGGAAGGCGGCAGGAACTGTGCTCCCTGCAATATATCAGAGCGTGAGGTCAAGGAGAACTTTCTGGAGCCGTTCGAGGTTTGTATTAAGCAGGCCGGCGCCGGTGCGGTGATGGCTGCGTACAACGAGGTTGACGGGATACCGGGACATATAAACCGCAAATACCTGACGGGCGTATTGCGACAGGAATGGGGCTTTGATGGGCTGGTGGTCTCGGACTATGGCGCCGTCGAGCGGGTTCAGCAGGACCACTGTGCGGCGGCGGATGCCTCGGAGGCGGCAAGGCGTGCACTGAATGCGGGCGTTGATTTGGAGAACAGCCACGAGGTTGCGTGTTACCAGACGCTTGTCGAACAGGTGAAACAAGGTCTTGTCGATAAAAAAAGGGTTGATGAGGCGGCGGGCAGGGTTATTGCCGCCAAGTTCCGGTTAGGGCTTTTCGATATGCCTTACGTTGATGTTGAAAGGGTCGAGAAAGTTACGAATACGGCTGAGCATCGGGCGCTTGCGCTCGAGGCGGCGGAAAAGTCGATTGTGCTGTTGAAAAATGAGGGGGATTTACTCCCGCTGAATGCCGGCAAAATCAAGGACCTTGCGGTGATAGGCCCGAATGCAGCCCAGATTCATTTAGGCGGTTACATATACGAGCCGATGAGCGGTGTCAGTGTGCTCGACGGGCTGAAAGAATTCGCCGAGGGTAAATTCAATGTGCATTATGCCGAGGGCTGCAGAATCAACGTTGAAAAGGCCAGTTTCTGGGAGAACTGGAATCCGACACTGAACAGCCGGCAAGCGGACGAGACGCTGATTGCCGAGGCGGTAAAGGTCGCAAAAAAATGTGACGCCGTCGTTCTGGCTGTCGGCGGCAACGAGTGTACCTGCCGGGAGGCCTGGCAGGAAGAACACCGCGGCGACCGGGACGGGCTGGATTTGATAGGGCGGCAGGACGATTTGGTTCGGGCGGTTCTCGGCGTAGGCAAGCCGGTGATTGTTCTTTTGATTGGCGGCAGGCCGTTGAGTATCAATTATATTGCGGAAAATGTGCCGGCTGTTTTAGAAGGGTGGTACTTAGGGCAGGAGACGGGAAGGGCGATTGCGGATGTGCTTTTCGGCGAGGTCAACCCGGCCGGCAAGCTGCCGATTAGCTTTGCGCGGTCGGTCGGACAGATTCCGGTCTTTTATAACCACAAGCCATCGCGGCTGCGGAGTTATCTCTTTCATAACAGCGGCCCGCTTTTTCCCTTCGGCTTCGGGCTTAGTTACACAACGTTTGAATATAAGAATCTAAAGGTGATGCCGGCTGTGATTGGCCCTGCACAAACTGCGCAGGTCGGCGTCGATGTTACTAACACCGGCGACAGGGCCGGCGACGAGGTTGTTCAGATGTATATCAGGGATGTGGTGGGTTCGGTTACCCGGCCTGTGAAGGAATTGAAGGGGTTTGAGCGTGTACATTTAGAGCGGGGCGAGACGAAGACGGTGGGGTTTCAGATAACGCCGGAGAAACTGCGATTTTACAATGAGGATATGGAACGGGTGGTCGAGCCGGGAGAATTCGAGATTATGGTGGGGACAAGCTCGGTGGAGTACCTGAGAAGCGAACTTAAGGTGGCTGAGTGATTTGCCGGGTATGTTTATCGTCGTATAGAAGTCGAGTGAGTTTAGCATGAGCGGACGGGCATTTTAGGATTGAAAATGTCAGCTTACCACAGAGAAAAGGAAACGGACGATTATTACCTGGGGATAGAAATCGGGGGCACAAAACTCCAGGTAGTCCTTGGTGACAGCGAGGCGACAATCGTTCTGCACCGCCGAATGGCGGTTGATAAGAGCAGGGGCGCTGCGGGGATTCGTGAAAAAATAGCGGCAGCGATTAAAGATATCCTCAGCAGCCACAGTGCTCGCTCTGTCGGGGTCGGGTTTGGCGGGCCGGTGGATTTTGAGAGGGGTAAAATCGCCGTCTCTTTTCAGGTTGGCGGCTGGGCCGATTTTGAAATCGGGCTGTGGCTCGAGGAGCTTACAGGCCTGCCCGTTCTGGTCGAGAACGATGCCAATACCGCAGCCCTGGCCGAAGCCCATAAAGGTGCCGGCAGAGGATATAGTAAGCTCTTTTATGTAACTCTGGGCAGCGGTGTCGGGGGCGGGCTGGTTGTGGACGGCAGAATCTACCACGGTGCCAAACCCGGGGAGTCTGAAATTGGCCTGATGTGCTACGATAAAGCCGGTTCAAATATCGAATCGCGATGTTCAGGATGGGCGGTGGACGCCAAAATACGCCGGTATGTCTCTGAGCATCCTGAAAGTGTTCTTGCCGGAATTGTTGGCAAGGACAGGAAATCGGAGGCACGTTATCTTGTTCAGGCAATGCGGGACGGAGATTCCGGAGCCCGGTTGATACTTGATGAAACGGCGGAAGACCTGGCCTTTGGACTTTCTCATGCGGTTCACCTGTTCCATCCCGAGATTATTGTCCTTGGAGGCGGGCTTTCGCTCATTGGCGAGCCCCTGCGTCAGGCCGTGTCGGGTTTTCTGCCGCGATTCATAACAGAGGCCTTTCTGCCGGGGCCCGAGGTGGCAATAGCCGGCATAGGGGAAAATGTTGTTTGTGTTGGAGCGCTTTTGCTGGCAAAACAAAAATGTAAGCGTTGAGCTGTTTTACCATCGTGAACAGTTGCCGGAAGGTATTGCCGGATGTCCGGTAAGCAACAAAATCAAGGAGACTCGGATGAAAACGAAACAGTGGATTCAGGATTATATCGACAAACAAAAAGCAGCAATCGATTCGATACCGGTCGAATTCACCGAACGGTTAATTGACAGATTGCTGCAGGCGCTGAAAGAGGATTGCCAGGTCTTTGTGTTCGGCAACGGCGGCAGCGCCGCTAATGCCTCCCATTTCATTACAGACCTCGGCAAAGGCGCATCCGATTCGGCGGGCAAACGGTTTCGGTGTTTTTCTCTGAATGAATGCACAAGCTGGATAACCGCGATAGCAAATGATTATGCCTACGAGGACGTTTTTGTTCGCCAGCTTGAGAATTACGCAAACCCCGGAGACATCGTCCTGACAATGAGCGTAAGCGGCAGCTCACCCAACCTTGTCAGGGCGGTGGAATGGGCCAACCGGAAGGGACTGCACACCATAGCGCTGGTCGGAGCGAAGCGGGGACGCCTTGCTGAGATTGCCAAAGATGTTTTCGCGGTCAACTCGACCCACTATGGTAATGTGGAGGATACCCATATGGTTTTGTGCCATATACTCTGCTACGCGTTTATGGAAAATCCTGAACTTTTGAAGGGCGGGTAGCCGTTTTATATGGTGAAGAAATTTAAAAAAGTTAAAGGAAATATGTCTGTGCTATACCCTTAAGGGTAGCAAATGCCCGCGGATGAAACCGTAACTGCTTGTTTTTAAGTTACTTACCCGCGCCTCAACGGGAAAATTCAATCGAGACCGGTATAAAAGGAGATGAACAATGGATACGATTACTGAAATCGCCAAGATGATTGACCATTCCCTGCTTCATCCGACTCTTACCGATGAGCAGCTAAGGGCCGGCTGCGAGCGAGCCGGGTGATTTTGACGCCTGTTTGTTTTAGCAGTGAGGAGATATACAGCACGGTTCCGTCGCCGTATATTGTCTTTATGGATCGCCTCATTTTGTGCGTTGGCAGGTGAAAAAGGCGTTTTTAGTATTGATAAACGGGGCTTGGGGGGCAATTGGACACTTAGTCAGATAGGACTGGCAGATTGAGAGTTGATAGTCGCCCCTTAGGGACAAGTTAGTTTTTAGTATTTAGTCGGTTGAGGCCGACTTCGTCGGCAGTGATTAAGCTTTTGTTTTCAATAGAGTTAGGCCTAAATATCAAACGCGCAGCCCCGTAAGGGGTCTCGGCGGCGTGGCCAAGCCCACAAAAATCGGTCAGTATGAGAAATGAAATTTGTGGGGTTGTCGGTTTTGGGTATAATGGCGGGATATGAGAAAGTCGTTAGCACATTTGCCGAAGTTAAAGCAGGATGAATTAGAACAACTAGTACTCAGTCCACGAAATAAAGTCTGCCAGGTCTTTTTGCCGATAGGATTA
>CAYMYK010000014.1:0-24297 GCA_964394625.1 uncultured Pirellulales bacterium | reverse complement strand
ATTCATCACAAACAGCGCCGCCGGTCGTTACTGAGTTGTTGTCGTAAAATTCACTCCCCGAGACGGTTATTTCGCCGGCGTTATTGAAAATAGCACCACCGTCAAGCTCTGCATGACAATTCGAGAATATACCCCCCTCGATATTCACATCAACGGCATTGTCAAGATACAGAGCGCCACCATCACCAACGGAATTGTTTCCCGCGAATTCACAGTCAACAATCCTCGTGCCTTGTTCAAACATGCAATCGGGATATCCCGGTTGACATGACTGCACATATAAAGCCCCGCCCGTCGTCGAGCTGTTCATTATAAACCTACAGCCCTCGACAATGATTTCACCGGTTTTTTGGTAGAGGCCTCCTCCCGCCTCGGAACCATTGGAAATGAAATCACAATTTTCTACAGTAAGCTCACCACCTTTGAAATACACCGCCCCACCATTACTATCAGCAGTATTTCCCACGAAGTTGCTATCCGAAATCTCTGTCTGCGAGTTCACTACCACCACAGCCCCGCCGGCACCGGATACGTTTGATGTAAATTGACATGCGGTAATCTGCAAATTACATTTGTTGCTGAAAATTGCTCCACCGGCAAATACAGATTCATTGTTTGCAAAAATAGACCCTTCAATCCGCGGACTTGTGCTGTCCCTGACATAAACAGCGGCACCCGCACCGGTGACAGTATTGCCGCTGAAGTTGCAGTCCCGAATAACAAAATTCGAATTAAACGCAAACACTCCCGCTCCGTTGATTGTACTGCATTGTTCGATAACACAGTTGCGTATCATCGGTCCTGAATGCAGGCAATAGAACGCCTGCTCTGCATCGATAATCTTCAGCCCCTCGATAACGGTATCAAGCCCCTCGGAACTCCTGACGAAAAAAGCGATATTGCCCCCGCAATCGATGACCGTCCCCGATACCATTGCCGGGTCGTTCGGGTCCGTACTTGTGATAGTAACGGCCTTGCCCTTGGTATCTATCTGGTTGTTGCCGCTGCCGCTGTATGTCCCTGCCGCAATTTCGATGGTGTCCCCGCTGTTTGCACTGTCAATTGCAGCCTGGATATTATTGAAATCCGCCGGGCCGTCGTCATCCACCGTTATCACTCCCCCGGCGCACGGCATAACAACAAAAAGAAGCAAAAAACCGACAACCAGCCCCTGATTGATAACCACTTTGCTTCCCGCTGCCTTCATCTGTCCACCTCGATTAATAAGACTACACTCTCCACTAAGCCGTTCAGCAACCGTTCAACAAGCACTTTCATGCTCAAATGCCCTCAACTGCTGTTTTTTGTCCGCCCAATCGGCGAAAACCCGGCTAATCACACTCTCGCTCATATCCCAACCCCCCCCAGGCGTGAACCTGAACCCACTCGAGGTCCTCATTGCAGGTCCAGTCGAAGTTTTCTCCATAAATGCCGGCCTGCATCTCCTCTGTTACCCACTTATGGTATTCGGCGTGACCGTCGGCGAACGAAAACGTCCCGCCAAGATTATGATGCCCCGGCGGCGGGTCGTGCCACTGCGGCTGGGAAAAACACACATCCCAACTGTCAACCGTTATACGTCCCTCGTCAACAAAGACAAATCGCTTACTTGGCCGTAGAACCTCGCTGCGCCTGAAAAACGGCGGCCCCATGCAGCCGGTGTAATCCGGCCACCACCATGTGGACGAACCGGCCATTGCGCTAACTATACTGTAGTTCAGAACCTCACCCGGTTCCACCGCCGGGCATTTGAAGAACCTGAGGTTCCCGCAGTACCGGTACAGCAGATTCGTCCCGCGAATTTCCTGCACACGCCCTCTCTGCTCGCCTATTACTCTTACGTCACACGGGTCTCTCAGCAACTGCTCGGCCCGCTCCGTTTGCCCCTTTCGCATATAAAATATCAGATTCCAGGCGTCCACCCAGCAGGGCCAGCTTCGGGGAAGAGTTGAGCCGCCGTGGGGATCCTTGTCGAAGCCGGCGCTGGCGTTCACTAATATTCCGCCGTTGTCGTCCGAATACATCGCCCATGCCGCCGTCAGTGCCCGCAGATTACCCATACAGACCGCCCGTTTCGCTCGCTCTCTGCCCGCTTTGCCGATGGCCCCCACACTCGCTATCCCAAACGCAACACACGCCAGGGCGATTGCAACGTCGATTTTCGTTAAGCCGATTCTCGTTCTCATAATTTACTCCTCTCGCATCCACTGTTCCGCCAGCGCCGTAAGGTCCGCCCGGCTGATATGCAAATCCCTGTTTACATCAGCCGCCGCTGTCAACGCTAAGCGTAAAGCCGCCCACCTGGCCGAGTTTCGTCATCCACCTGATAGCCCCGTTCGGCTCAGCGCCGCCGCACTGTGTTCAGCGGTTACACGTATTAAACTTGCGATGCCTCTTCAATGTCCCAAAACCATTTCACCCTGTTAAAAGAAATCAACACACTCCGGCATTGACCACCACGAAACGGGCCAGTCCACGTCCGGCCAATCATCTTTCTCAACGCCGCCGCAGGGCGTCCACACATTGCACGTGTTCCATTGCCGGTGCCATTTTAATGTCCACAGGCACTTCAGCCGGACGTGCCGCACGGACCAGTCCATAAAGAGCATATTTATCCCTCCGTCGTGGCGGTCTATTATGAACGTTTTCATATCACCCTGGCCTAAACCTAATGGGCTGTCGGTCTGGTCCGGATTGCCCCCGACCCAGGTGGCGCCGGCAAGCACAGGCACATTCGCCGCACCTGCTACGTTTGCAACCTTCCAGTTCCGTCCCTGCACATCAGGGTTGTGCCACAGAGAAGTTCTCGGCCGGCCAGCAGAATCCGGCGGCGTGTTATAAATGTACCTGTTCACTCCGTAGCTGCCGCAATCTCCTACCCTGAAGCCCCACCCCGTCATATTAATTCCGCCTTTACTGCCGTCTTGGATATACCACGCTGCATGATTTGGATATTTGCCGTTGCCGTAAGGACTCATCGGCTCAATCGCCTCCGGACAAAGCAGAAGCTTATTCATCTTGCCGACGTACGGCTCCAGTGCCCAGTCCCATACCCAACCCGCCTTCGTACTAAAGCCGTGTCCTACCCAACCCTCCATAAGGCAGTTGTTGTGGTCATTTGTGTACATCTCGAATCCGTCACCCCATCGACGCAAATTCGCCGAACATACCGCCTGCTTCGCACGTCCACGCCCGCCCGCACTCAGCGCCTGTAGGTTCAACAACGCAAACACCACGCATCCTACAATCACTATCACATCTCTTCTTGTAAAACCTGCACTCGCTTTCATAATTCCTTCACCTCTCATTTACTCATCGGCGTACCCGGCCGCCGGTTCATTCTTTCTAAAAGCCATCCATCCATTTTCCCGCCAGTAGGGCAAAATCCCGGAAGTTGACATACATATCCCGGTTTACGTCACCGTTGAAAGAAATTTCACGTCCCTGCCAATCCTGATTCTGCTTACCAGCCGGCCCGCTAAGCCAGTTCCCTGACAGCAGCACAAGGTCGCCGTATCCCACAGCCCGGTCGCCGTCTATATCCGCCGGGCTGTGAAGAGCCAACCTGCGCCCGTCACATCCACGCTCTCCAATCGCCCATACCCGGTTATTCGAATCGCTCACTACAAGCAAATCATCACGCACTATCACCAGATAGCTCAGCATCCCCTCACCTTCAAACCGGCCGAGCTGCTCACCGTCGCTGTTCACAACATAGACAAATCCGTCGTCGCTTGCAGCATAAACCTTATCCTCTCTGTCAACCGTCAGCGTAAAGCCGCCGACCGTCCCAAAACACTTAACCCATATAATCTCTCCGTCAGGTGACACCGCTCGCAGGTACGGGTCGTCAAAGCTAACATATATCGTTTCGTCGGGGCTGACCACCGGCGACGACCAGCCGTCCGCTCCGCAGTAATCCTGAACGTAATTCGGCTCGAAGAAGCCGCTGGATACATCCGCCAAATCCGTCGCCCACACAATACCACCGTCATTCGCATCTATCGCATAAAGATGACTGTCATACAAAAGCGTCTGGTATATCGTACCGTCCTGCCCCACCGCAGGCGACGCAAATGGCCAGCCGCCGATTTTGCCCTTGCTCGCATCACCCGGGTCCACCGGCCTGTCGAAATTGCATACCCACTTCACCTCACCGTCGGGCTGAAGGGCATAAAGATTCGGGTCATACAACCCCGCCACATAAACACTGCCGTCGGCGCCCAATACCGGCGTTGCAAAAATCACCCCCTTTAGTTTGCCCAGCCCGGCCGTCTCAAAACTCCAAAGCTCACTGCCGTCACCGGCCAGCGAATATAATACGCCATCCTGCGAACCTGCGTATATCTGTCCCTCGCCCGATACCATTGCCGACGAATATATCCCTTCACCCGTTGTAAACGTCCAGCGAAGCCGGCCCTGCTTATCCAGGGCATAAAGCCAGCCGTCCTCGCCGCCGGCATAAAGCATCCCGAAATATCCCACAGCCGGCGAACCGACAAATGCCGTGTTAGCGTCATAACTCCAAAGAAACTTACCATTGAAGTTCAGCCCATAGACCTTGCCGTCTTCGCTTCCCACATACAACCGACTGTCGATATTACTGCCACCGACGGTCACAGCCGACCACACAGCACCGTCTGTCTCGAACGTCCACTGAACACATCCAATCTCAGGCCCGCTGCTGACGCCCGTTACCGCACCCGGGCTTCTGTCCCTTCGGGCAAGGCCAGGCGGCGACCAGGGCCGCTGCGGATAAGGCCTTACCGAAAATATGCCGCTGTTCACAATCCTTGCAGTCACATTCCCGTCACCGGGTTCAACCCGCACAACACACTCATTCGAATCCACCCCCATCGGTACATCCCACATATAACTGCTCACACCACTGACACCGCCGGCAATAACCTGCCAGTCGCCGCCGCCGTCGCCGCTGAACAAAACATCCACACCACATACGTCGTGACTGTACCACTCAATCTTGCGATTGCTCCCTGCCGCCCAGACCTCACCCGCCTGCGGCCGCGTTACTACTATCATCGGCGAATACTCATCCGCTCCCATATCCACCGCGGGACCGATTATCCGCTCCTGCCCATCTATATCAACCGAATTAGGTTCACTTACCCAGCCGGCGGGCCCGGCATTGATACAGGGCGAGCACTTTCGCAGATGCAAATCGCCATAGTCGTCGTTCGCCCCCTCGTCTATACCCGGCGTCTCCGGGTTGTCGCCCCAGCCGTCGCCGCCGTCATCGGGATTGCTCACGAACATCGGGTCCTCGTCGATATTGTTGTTGTCTTCGGAGCCGAACGGCACAATCGCATCGTTCGAGTCGTCGTCCTGGATGCAGTTAAACTCGACGTCTTCGTTTTCCACGGCGGTTAACTGGGCATCGGCGATGCTGCCGGAACCGGCTGTATTGCCCCAGAAAATACTATTCACCACCCACGGCTTCACCATC
The DNA here is from genome assembly GCA_964394625.1 of uncultured Pirellulales bacterium. GTDB lineage: Bacteria > Planctomycetota > Phycisphaerae > Sedimentisphaerales > Anaerobacaceae > JAUVYV01. The sequence goes on along the minus strand of CAYMYK010000014.1, from coordinate 18,833 downwards.
CACAGACCGCCGCCCTCAACAGTTGCCACATTACCGCTGTACGTACAGTTCGTTATCTGCGGGTCGCCGACGACTTGCTCACTGTACAGGCCGCCGCCGTTGACAGCGGTATTTCCGCTGAATATGCAATTCGCAAAGAAGCCGCTGCTATACATCTCACAGAATGCCCCGCCACCGTCGCCTTGCTCCACTCTGTTGCCGTGAATCCTGCACCCCGTTATATAGTCCGGCCCGCCGCTATTGCTGCAAAATATCCCCGCACCCCGGTCTGTAGCAATATTTTCCCTTACAATGCAGTCTCTGATTATTGTCTTCTGTTTCTCCGGCGGCAATGGTGGTCGTATCCTGCCCCCCGTAAGATACATCGGCGTGAATATCCCGCCCCCGTTGAAAGCGGAGTTGTTCTCTATGAGGCAATCCGTTATCAATGCGCCTCCCTTGAGACAGAAAATACCACCACCGCCTTCATTGTTCTGTGTAACGTCGGCACGGTTGCCGCTGATAATGCACCTTGTGATTGTAGAGATTCCATCTGAGTAAATGCCGCCCCCGCTGAGCGCCGCATAGTTGCCGGCTATTTCACAATCGATAATCGTTGCACAGACCCACTTACAATAAATTCCGCCTCCACCATTCAAGCTGTTTGCTATATTGCTCTTGATAACGCAGTTGCTTATAGTAGGCCCCGCCGTTGGTTCGGGCAAGATACCGCTTATGAAGATGCCGCCGCCGGCGCCGGCCCGGCAGTTGCTGATTACACAGTTGGAAATCATCCCCTCGCCCGCCCAGCTTATCGCACCGCCTTTGCTCGCGGACCCATTGATTATAGTAAGCCCCTGCAGGGCGCGGTTTGCGTCGGCACTATACGTGAGAATAAAGCCGGTGCCGCCGTTGTTGCAGTCCACGACCGTAGCGGCAACCACGCAGGGGTCGTTCGGCTCGGTGCTGCGAACCGTAATCGCCTTAGACATAAAGCTGATGTTGAAGTTGCCCTGGCCTGTGTATCTGCCGGGCGCAACGACGACCGTATCGCCGGTGCTTGCATTGTCTATTGCGGCCTGGATAGTGTTGAAATCGGCCGGGCCGTCGTCATCCACCGTTATCAGCCGCCCGGCGCACGGCATAACAGCAAAAAGAACCAAAAAACCGACAACCAGCCCGCGATTGACGACCGCTCCGTATCCCGCTGCCTTCATTTTTCCACCTCGATTCGCAAGTCAAAAAGCGCAATTCGCGAATTCAAGAGGATTTCTCCTCAGCCCCCCGGCAATTCGCTTTTCTATAATAACTATTGTACCGCCTTTGCCGTTAAAAATGCAACAAAAAAATTATAATTTTTCAGCCCCGCAACTGTGCCTGTCCAGCCGGAGCAGCCATATACGCAAACCGGCTGTTTTATTCGCCCGTCCAGTGCCAGTTGGCGGCGAAGGCCGCAAAATCGGCTGAATCTACGTAGCCGCTGCGGTCGATGTCGCCGGCCAGGCACTCGCCGCCAGTCAGCCAGTATTCGGCAAATACGGCTGTGTCTCCTGTGTCCACCGCCCGGTCGTTGGTCAAATCACTGCGACTGGCCCAGCCGGCCGGGGACTTGCTCGCCTCGGGCGTTCCCCCGTATGCCCCAATGTTGATACGAACGTTGTTGGCGTCGCCCGGCTCGTCGCCTAAGCCGCAGCCCGGATTGCCCGCATCGACACAGGGGCTTGTCCGGGCATCGCTGACCCAGCCGGCCGTACTCGTCTGCCAGCGCCCGGCCGAAGAACGCAAATGATAGTCGCCCATATTCGCACTTGCAAAATCCGGCTCAGCCGCAATACTGCCCGGCCCCCACAGCAGCAGACAGTTCTCGCTCACGTCCGCCCCTTCGGCCCCGCCTTTCACATCGCAGTACGACAGCCGTATCGAAGACGGGTTTGAAACACCAAAAAGGGCAATCTCGGCCCCCGCTGCAGCCGTATTGCCCCACAAAATGCTGTTAGATACATCCACGCTGCTGCTGTAGTAACCTGTGATTGCGCCGCCTTCGTTGCCCGCCGAGTTCAAACTGAAAGTACAGTTGCTTATGCTCAGTTCACTGCCCGAACAGCAAACGGCGCCGCCGAAATAGGCCGCCGAGTTTTGGCTAATGATGCAGTTTTTCAGCAGCGGACCGGGGCTGTTGCAGTCCTCTACATACAGCCCGCCCCCGTAGTCGGCCGAGTTTAGCTCCAGGCGGCAGCCGGCGATGACAGGACTGCTTGACTTGCAGTAAATCGCGCCGCCTTCGGATGCCTGTCCGTTTCTGATGGTAAAGCCGCTGACGATGCTGCTTCTGGCTTCACCGCTGTGAAAATAGAAGGCCCGGCCGATGCTTTCACAATCGATTATACAGTTTGCAGGCCCGTTCTCGCTCATCACCGTAATCGCCTTGCCGCCGAAATCTATGTCACGGTTGTTTGGGCCGCTGTACAGCCCGTCCGCTACTATAATAACGTTGCCGTCAACGGCCGAGGCCACCGCCTGCTGAATGGTATTGTAATCATCCGGTACGTAAATCTCCGCTGGCTTCGATGTCGTCATAAACTGATAGCACGCCCCGGCGTTGTCTTCTATCGTTACGTTATTTACCTCGTCCGCTGCGGCCAGCTCGAAGTAGTAATCCGTTTCCGGAACCAGCCCGCTAAGCTGAAAACTGTGATTCGTTTGCGGTACCGCCCCGTTTATGGTGACGGCGTTAGGCCCCCCGCAGGACAACCCATAACTGACGCTCGCAAAGGCCGGCTCATTCGTCTCGAATAACACCGTCGCTGCGCTGCTTGTTATATTCGCAACCTCGATATTCAAAATCACAGGGCCTTGACAGTCCGCCGTCGCCGTGTCCGTCACCTGGGCCGGATTGCCCGTCCCGTCGTCGCTGTCCTCGTAGCTCGCTGTAATAACGTCCCCGTGTCCCGCCTCAAGCATGCCGTCCTCGACGCTGACGGCATTCGGGCTTGTCGCAATCGTCCCCGCAAAAACACCCGGTGACATCGGGTCCTCGTCCAGGAGCACCGTTTCCGAATCCAGCCCGCTCGTAGTCAGCACAACAGTCGCACTGCCCGTCCACGCCAGGTCACCGTCCTCGATTTCTATACCCAGTATGTCGCTGCACGAGTAAAGCTCATCGTCGAGCGTCACCGTCCCCGCAGCGGGCGGTACAGCGTGCTGGCCGCTTATAATCAGTGAGTAATACTGTAATCCGTCTGTTAAAGCGCCCTTATGACTTACGGTTACAGTGTAACCGCCCGGCTCGCTCGGCGAGGCGATTAGAACCTGCTCTACGTTATCGAGTATATTGTCGCCGGTGGCAGCCGGATTTGTGGGGCCGGCCGGGTCAAGTACGTATGGGTAATAAGTTGTCAGACCACCCGGTGCGACAATACGCAAATCCAGGTCGTTGATAAGCCGTGGTGACGGGTTGTCAAGATCTTTAAGCGTAGCGGCCGCCGGGTCCGTCCAGCACAACGTCGCCCTGACGGGGCTGTTGCCGTCCCACACAAAGCTGTACGAGTCGTTCGGATTGTCCGCATCCAGAAGCCCTTCGACAATTTTGTACGCCGGCATATAGTCGTTGTGGTCCTTTATCTGCTCGGCGGCCGCTTTTACGTTCATCAGCCCCCACCCGAAGCTGTAGTCCGGCCCGGCGTTGCCCATATCGTCGGCGGTATGTATGATGAGTGCCTTCAATGTGCTCGCCCGCATCGCCTGGCCCGGGAACAGTTGGTTGTAATATGCGATAAGCAGCACGGCGCCGCCCGCCGCATCCGGCGATGCCATGCTCGTGCCCGAATAGGTCGCGTAGCTTGAATCGCTCGAATCCGTGGATGAATAAAGACCAATGCCGTTGGCCACGATGTCCGGCTTGACCCGCCCGTCGTCCGTCGGCCCCCACGTGCTGAACGAGGCCATCGTCGCAGCCGAAACGCTGCGCACCCCCGCCTGAACCGCGTCGCTTACCGCACCGACCGTCATTATGTTCTTCGCATTGCCCTCGTATGCAATCGTATCGAAGCCGCCGTTGTCCCAGCCGTCATCGTAAGGGCCTGTGTTGCTGTCGTAGATTTTCGAGTGCCACGTCCCGCGATAGTAATAAAAAGTTGCCCCGTCGGGGGGCGCCTTGTCGGTTCTGTCGTTGCCGGCCGATTTGAACGGCAGATAGTACGGGGCCGAGCAGCAAATCGAGTCCCACGTCGCCGCATCGTAGCCGTACTGGCCGAAACCTTCGTCTTCGCGGTCGCCCCTTGCCCCGAACCAGTGGGGTCCGTAATTGCCCGAGTAGCTGCCCGTGTCCCAGCCGGTTACTATCCCGTAGGAGTGGTTGGATAGATATATCTTGCCCGTTTCATCCGGATATGATGCCGCCCTGTCGGCCATTTCCGATGTGTCCGACGTCCACTCGTAACTGTCGATACTTACACTGGGCGCCATCCCCAGCGCCTGCGGGTCCACTCCTGCGGCCCCGATTGTCCCGGCAACGTGTGTCGCGTGATAAAGCGACGACGCCCCGTCCATCACCGTCACCCTGGAGCCGAACTCCTGGTGGCTCGCCAATACTGCGCCGCCGTCCCATATCCCGAGCGTCAATCCGCTGCCGTTCACGCTGAACGGGGCGGTATCGCGGACAAGATTCGCACCGGTCGAAATCGCCGCGTTGACGTTGTTCGTTATCCTGTAGAGGGGCATCCCGTTTTTCAGCCGCATCAGCACAAAAATACCGCGTTTTGCCCGGCCGCTGATTTGCCAGCCGAACATCGCGGCTTTGCGCTGCGCCGCCGCCTTCGCCTCTCGGCTGCTATCGGCCAATTCGCGTACCTTCTCCGCCCGAGAGGCCGGATTAGCGAATTCGCCCCCGCCTTTCGCCCACCCGTCCCTGTCGCTGCAAATCCCCTCACCGGCGCAAAAAAACAGTGCAATGGTAATTGCAAACCCAAAAACAATGCTTTTCATAGCACCACTCCAGCCCTGACCGCCCCCCCCACACAGCGGTTTCCTAAAATAATATCTTACCACAAGTGTCAGCAAAATTTCAAGAAAAAACCCGTTCTGCTCAGGATAAAGCGACGTCTCCCTGACCAGGCCGACCGCTTGAGCCGGCGATATTGACAGATTGTGTGGATGGGCATAGAATCCTGGGTTTGACGCGATGTGGTTTGATAAAGGTATTGCAGATGTCTGATGAGAAGAAAAAGGGTTACCGGGATACTTTGTGCCTGCCGAAGACGGGTTTTCCGATGAAGGCGAATTTAGTGCAGAACGAGCCGGTGATGCGAAAGGGCTGGGCAAAGGATGATATTTACGGGCAGATTCGCAGGGCCAGGGCCGGCTCAAAAAGGTACATACTTCACGACGGGCCGCCTTATGCAAACGGCGATATTCATATGGGCCACGTTATCAACAAGGTGCTCAAGGACTTTGTTGTGCGGTATAAGACGATGACGGGTTTCGATGCGCCGTTTGTGCCGGGCTGGGACTGCCACGGGCTGCCGATTGAGTCGAAGGTGATGACGGAATTAGGCGAGAAGACACGCGAAATGACCAAGCCGCAGATTCGCCGGCTCTGTCAGAAATATGCGAGCAGGTACGTCAAAATACAAAGCAGACAATTTCAGCAGCTTGGAATATTCGGGGATTTTGGGAATCCGTATCTGACCTTTAAGCCGAGTTATGAGCAGGGGATATTAGAGGTGTTTGCCGAGCTGGTGGATAAGGACCTGGTTCGCAAGCAGCTAAAGCCCATCCACTGGTCGGTCGGCTGTGAGACGGCCCTTGCGGAGGCGGAATTGGAGTACAAGGACATCGCCTCGCCGAGCATCTATGTGAATTTCCCCGTCGCAGCCGAGTCGGTGGCAAAGCTCAAAGAAATGGGTCTTGCCGGCGATAATGAAAAACAAGTTTATTTTATGATATGGACGACTACGCCCTGGACGTTGACGGCGAATTTAGCCATTGCGGTGCATCCGCAGCTTGAGTACACGACGATTCATTACCAAAAAGATGGCGAACAGATAGTTTCAGTGGTATGTGTCGCTCGTGCCGAGGCGGCGGCTGCGGCGGCGGGACTTGTCGCCGGACAGTACAGTATCGGCAAAAAGACTGTGCGTGGCGCCGTGCTCGAGGGCCTTCGGTATGAACACCCGTTTGTCGAGAAAAACCCCACGGACAAGGATGCGTATATGGTGGTCTTGGCTCAATATGTCACGACCGAGGACGGGACGGGATTGGTGCATACGGCGCCTGGGCACGGCGTCGAGGACTATATGACGGGCCAGCAGTATAAACTGGCGATTTATTCGCCGGTGGGCGACGACGGCTGCTATGACGATACTGTTCCGCAGTGGCTGAGGGGCAAGAGCGTCCTGGAAGTGGACGGCGAGGTGAATGCGAAGCTTCGCGAGCTTGGCGTTCTGGTGGCCGAGGAGAAAATGGTGCACAGCTACCCGCACTGCTGGCGGAGCAAGATGCCGGTTATCTTTCGCGCCACCGAGCAGTGGTTTATCAGCGTGGACAAGCAGGTGCCGGGGATGGACGTGAGCTTGCGGGATATGGCGCTGGAGGCGGTCAAAGATGTGCGGTGGATTCCCGCGTGGGGACAGAAGCGAATCGAGGGAATGCTGGAATCCAGGCCCGACTGGTGCATCAGCAGGCAGAGGAGCTGGGGACTACCCATCCCTGTATTTGTGAACGGCAGGGGGGAAGCCCTGCTGACCAAGGACAGCGTCCTTGCGGTTGCCCGGCATATTGGGCGGAAGGGTTCGGATAGCTGGTTCACGGATTCGCCGGGGGAGATTTTGGGTGAGGATTTTGTTCTGCCGGAGGGCTTTAGTTTCGATGATTTGCACAAGGAAGAGAATATATTCGACGTGTGGTTCGAGTCGGGTTGTAGCTGGTACAGCGTGGCGGCGAAGGCCGGCTGGGATGTGCCGGTGGATTTGTACCTCGAGGGCTCGGACCAGCACCGCGGCTGGTTTCAACTGTCGCTGCTGCCGGCGCTGGGGGCGATGGGCAAGGCGCCTTTCAAGGGCGTGCTGACACACGGCTTTACCGTCGATGAGAAGGGAATAAAGCAGTCGAAGTCATTGGGCAACTATGTCAACGCCCAGGACGAGGTGGGCAAGTACGGGGCGGATGTTCTGCGGCTGTGGGTGGCGAGCGTGAATTATCAGGAGGATATCCGGTGCAACGATGAGCTGATTGGCCGAACGCAGGATGCGTACAGAAAAATCAGGAATACGCTGAGGTTTTTGTTAGGCAACCTTTACGATTTCAATCCGGCAGTGGACTCGGTCGCTTACGAGCGGATGTATGAGGTTGACAAATGGGCGGTTCAGCAGCTTGAGAAGCTGATATGCCAGGTTCGAGATGCGTACGAGAATTTCGTGTTCCACCGGGTTTATTCGTTATTGTACAATTTTTGCACGGTTCAGATGAGCAATATCTATATGGACGTATTGAAGGACCGGCTGTACTGCGACGGGGCGGCCGGCCCGAGCCGGCGGAGCTGCCAGACGGCAATGCAGAGGATTCTGGATGCGCTGGTTCGGATACTGGCGCCGATACTGGTTCATACAGCCCAGGAGGCGTGGGCGGCGATGCAGTACAGGAGCGAGGATATTGGCAGCGTGCATTTGGCGGAGATGCCGAAGGTCGATGACTCGGTTGACCGGCGCAGCCGGGAGCCGGGATGGGAGAAGATAATGAATGCGCGTGAGGAGGTTCTGCGGGTTCTCGAGGGGCTTCGAGAGAAAAAAATAATTGCGAGCAACCAGGAAGCGACTGTTACCATCAGGTGCGGTGAGGAAACGGCGGGGCTTCTGGAGCAGTTCGGTGTCGAGCAGTTTGCGGCACTGTGTATAACGAGTGAGGTTAAGCTTGAGAAGGCGGAGGGCAAAACAGAGGTGAAGGCGCAGAAGAGCAGTCATCAGAAGTGTCAGCGGTGCTGGAATTACTCCCCGAGCGTCGGGCGGGACGGTGAGTATCCGGATATATGCTCGCGATGCGCGGATGTGGTGCACGGCCTGAACGGATGAGAGCAGAGCGGGCGAAGTCAGAACGGGGGGGATTTCAGCTTCTGAGCGACTTTTTCGAGGACCATATCGAGTGTGACGTTTTCAATGGCGTATTTCGGGTTGGTGCTGTCGGGTTTTAGGCCGCGGGAGCCGGGGTCGATGGCGACGACGGAGTTTTTTTTGTGATAGGGTGCGACTCTTGCCGGGTTTGTCGGGCCGAAAATGACGACTACCGGAACGTCGAGAGCGGCGGCGATGTGGGCGGGGCCGGTGTCGTTGCCGACGACAAGCTTTGCGGATTTAAGCAGTGCTGTGAGCTGCGGGATGGAGGTCTGGCCGGCGAGGTTGACGACGTGGGTTTTGGCGAGGGCTTTTATTTTTTCTGCGAGCTTTCTTTCAGCCGGTGAGCCGATGGCAACGACAGAGCGGGGTTGAATCGATATGATTTTGTCGGCGAGACGTGCGAAGCGTTCGGCGGGCCAGCATTTGCTCGGGCGGGCCGAGCCGGGGATGAGGACGACATAGTTATCGAGGGCAACGTTGTGTTTTTGCAGAAGCCGTTTGACGAAGTCGGCGGCGACGGGGTCTTCGGGCAGGGTGAATTCTACATCGGTTGTCGCCGGGCCGGCGGCCTTTACGATTTTGAGATAGTAATCGACGAGGTGGATACAGGTGGGGTCCTGCTGGATTTTGCGGTTGTAAAAGATTGGGGCGAATTCGCGTGCGCCGGCCATTCCGAAGCGGTTCGGGCAGCGCGAAAGCCAGGCGAGAGATGCGGTTCGCAAAAGCCCCTGCAAATCGAAGACGGCGTCGAACCGTTCGGTGCGAAGGCGGCGGACGAGCGCAAGCAGTGCGGCGAGCGCCTTCGGGTCGCGCCAGGCACGACCGAGGTACTTACGCTCGAAGGGGATGATTTCGTCGAGGTAAGGGTGCTTTTCGAGAAGAGCGGCGAACTCGGTGCGGACGAGCCAGGAGATTTTTGCATTTGGAAAACTCTTTCGCAAAACGCTCAGGGCCGGAAGGGCGAGGACGATGTCACCGAGGGCGCTCGGTTTGAGAATCAGGATATTGTTCAACTCTCCTGACGTAAGTGTTCTTTTTGCGGCGGCCTTTTTCAGCGAGCGCATATACTTGGCGTCGGTCTCGGCTGCTATCCATCGAAACAGCCGGCGTCTTTCAGCAGCGCCGATGCCGAGAAGGTTACAATAAGCGGTGAACGTCCGCAGGCGGTCGGTTCGAGTGACACCGGGACAGTGCAGCAGCGATGCGGCCAGGTGCCAGAACGGGCGAAATTGGGAGGACTTTTTTCGGAGCCGATATGCTTTTATTCCGTCCATATCCGTAATGAGCAGGCGGTATTTCCCGCCGGTATCTTTTGCGGCGATGAAGTTGGATGTCTTTGCGTCGCGGTGCCAGCAGCCGGCTTTGTGCAGTGCTGCGAGGATTTGCGCGACGGCAAGAGAAAGCTGTTTCTTTATCTCGAAGCTCTTTGTCGGCGAGGGCGGCAACTGGGCGAGGAGCTGATGAAGCCCAACGCCATTCTCGATGTATTTCGTGACGTGGATGCTTTGAATCGAGCGCGGGAATTTTTTTTGCTCGATGGCGGCGAGCGGCGGCGCTACAGGTAGTCCGAAGCGCAGCAGGCGCAGGGTGGTGTCGAAGTTTCGCAGCGCCCTGCCCCGGCGAAATGAGCGAAAGAACGAGCGAATGTTAAGCTCGGGATAATGGCGTTTAACGACGACTTTCAGGGTACCGCCGGCAAGACGGATGGATTTAACGAGGACGATATTTCGGCCCTGTTGTTTTATAATTTGGTCGGAGCCGATAAGCAGAGAATCCGGATTTGCAAGGCAGAGGCGCCATTGGTCAACAGAGAAAGCAAATTCTGACAAACCTGAGAGCACGACCTTTCCCTTCCAGTTTGAGCGAAGTTTCAGCGGTGCAGTGAGGATATTTGCAGGTTCTTTTTGCCGGTCGGTATCCATAGACGAACTATTTTACGCAAAGATAGGCGAAAGGTAAAATCAAAAGACCGGGAGGCAAGATAGCAACAAGGATGGTTTTGAGCGCTACTTTGGCATTGCATTTGTGGGCTTTCGGTTTATACTCGGTTATAGTCAAAACCGTAGTTGCGGAGTGGCAGGTTATGGATAAAAAGGGTAGGTATGTCTATGAGTGGCCGAGGCCGATGGTTACGGTCGATGCGATTGTGTTCGCCCGCTCGGCCGGCAAATGGAAACTGTTGTTGGTGAATCGCAGGAACGAGCCGTTTGCAGGCAAATGGGCGATACCGGGCGGTTTTATAGGCATCGACGAGGAGTTAGAGGATGCGGTTGTGCGGGAATTAGAAGAGGAGACCGCCCTGACGGCAGTGAAGTTGGAGCAGATGCACGCCTTCGGTACGTGCGGGCGGGACCCTCGCGGCAGACAGATAACGGTGGCTTTTATGGGGATTGTCGAGGATGGCGACAAAGACGTTCGGGGCGGAGACGATGCGGCCAAGGCGAGGTGGTTCGATATAGAAAATCTGCCGGAGGATATGGCGTTCGACCATAAGCAGGTGGCGGCGATGGCGTTGGAACGGCTGCGGGCGAGAAGAGGCGGCTCAGTACCGCTAACTTAGCTGCTCGTTGAACATTCGAAGCTGGACATTGACGACGCTGATGGCCCAGTCGATGTAGTGCAGGGAGTGAACGGGCCGGTGGCGTCCTTCGTTCATCAGACCCCGGCGGACAACATTAAGAAATGTGCTGATGGCGTGCGGGCTGATTCTGGACGGGGCGTCGGCCCATCTTTTAAGCTGCTCGTAATCGGCGGAGAGTCTTTTGCTTGCTTTGAGCTGGGCGGCGGTAAGATAGTCGGCTGGGTTGTATGCAAGCTGCAGGCCTTTGAGGCACATTATGAGGGGCTCGTAGTTTGCCCTTTTGTCGAGCCGTATAAATTTGTACTGCTGGACGAGGGTTGTGGCCTGTGCGGGGGGCTTGTCGGCGATTTCGTCTTTTCCGAGGTACCATTTTCGTTCGCTTGTTCTTGCAAAAACAACTTCTTCGCCGAATTCGTTCCTGATGATTTCGTGGTGGCCGAGGCGGGATACCCTGACGCCGGTTACCTTCACCTCGGGGCCGCCGCCGAGCGCGAGCAGGCATTTGACAAAGCCGAGCGGCAGGGTTCTTTGTCTGTTAATCTGGTTTTTCCTGAGCTGGAAAGACAGATGGAGACTGTGCGGTTTAACGTCGTAGAATTCTGTGATTTCGTGAATGAGCTGGTTGAGCAGCCAAGGGTCGGCGGTGGCGGGTCTCGATAGCTCGCCGGAGATGTTCAGCCGACCCGGTGCGAGCTCGAGAAAGCCGGTTCGCCGTTCGTCGCCGGTAGAGCAGGTATGGTCGTCAATGTATCCGCCGAGCTTCCAGCAAAGGACGTCGAGCTGGAAGTCGTGAAAATATCTGAAGCCGTCATAGACGGGGTCTGTCTTCTCCTGAACAGCCGGCTGCGGCTGGACGGCATCGACGCCGAGATTGCTGAACTCGATTTCACAACCGAGCGGTACCAGACCCGGGTGAAGGTTTGAACGGATGTGGTCCAGGTGGTCCTCGACGATGCGCGGGTCGAAGATATTTTTTGCGGCACGGACGGCGTATTTGACGTAATCGATGAGGCTGTGTCTTTCGTAGGGCATCGACTGCAGGGCCTTTTGCAGGAGCAGTTTGACGATGGGTGCATTCTCGTTGATGATTTGAAGGGCCGTGAGCAGACTGATTGAGCGTTTGAAATATCTCTCCGAGGTTCGCAGATGCTCAAGCTCGAACCGGTAGTAGTCCTGAATTTGTTCGTCGAGCCGATTCAGCAGGACCTGCTTAATGACGAGGGCGAGATAGTTGTCGATATACCGCTCGGCGTGATAGTCGCCGTACAGGTGTTTTATGTCGGGTCGAGGCCGGTCAAGCTCGTGCTGGAGATAGTAATCGCTGACGGCGTCGGCCCCGTAATGGCTGATAACGAGGTCGCGTTCGGTGGTGGCAAGAAGCTCTCTGTCTGCAAGCCGTTCAATTTGTGCATCGAGAGTTTTATCGCCGGGTCTGGTCTTCTTCTGGATGAACTTATTGATACGTTTTCGCAGCCAGAGCTCATGAATGAGATTGACGTGGAACCTGTCTGTGAAGTGTTTTTTCATAGACTCGATGCATCCGAGATAGGCCTGTGCCCCGACGGGCCCGGTGGCGGTATTGACCCGAACGGTTTCGCGTTCGTACCTTCTTCCTTCGTATCTGTCGATTTCGGCCATAGCCGAATCGGGGACGTTGTGTACGACTATGCCCTCAATTTTTGAAGACACCGACGGGACGGCGTAGAAATAGACCTTGTCGGGACTGACTCTTCGGTATCCGCTCAACAGGGCGGGTTCCGCGAACAGAGTCTGGTCGCCGGTTTTGGCGGGTTTTCTGCTGAAGCTCAGGCCGCAGACGGAGTGGAAGATTTTGGGGTCGCGCAGTGACCCGTAAATGAACAAGCTGACTTTTTCTTGACTCATTGTGTGCCGGCGTATATTGAACGCCGAATCAATTTCCTTTTCTAATCTGCCCGTGCAGTTTCAAAAGCTCCCTGAAGGCACGCAGTATAACGCGCAGGTTCGCGCCGGTCTGTTTTCCCGCCTTCCTCGGGTAGTGGTGGACGGGTTTTTGAGTAATGGTGCAGCCGATTTTTGTGGCGCGGGCCAGAATTTCGGCGTCTATCAGGGCTCCTTCACTTGTCATAGTAATGTTATCAAAGATTTTGCGATTGAACAGCTTGAAGGCACAGTCAATATCTCTGATATTCATACGAAACAGCAGGCATACGAGTTTTGTCCAGAGCCAGCCGTTGATTTTTCGGATGATGGGGTCGCGGCGGTTTAAGCGATAGCAACTGACGATATCATATTGTTCGGCCAACGGCAGCAGCCCGGGCAGCTCGGCGATGTCGAACTGACCGTCGCCGTCGGTGTAGAAAACGAGTTTTTTTGTTGCGGCCCTGAATCCAGACTTCAGAGCGGCTCCATATCCGCGATTGGTGTGATGGTGAACAACCCTGATACGGTCATATTCGGCGGCTAAATGGTCGGCGATTCGGGCGGTGTCGTCAGAACTGCCGTCATCGACAATGATAATCTCGAAGTCGGCACTGAGTTTTTCCAGGACTTCAAGGGTGCTGCGGGCGGTTCGTTCGACATTGTCCTGCTCGTTGTAACAGGGCAAAAAAACGGATATGGACAGGCCGGTGTGCTGGCCGGAACGGCTGTTTTGTAGTGTGGGCTTCTCCTTAGTCACGGCTACCACCTTTTGTCCCGGAGCTTTGAAAGGTCCTGGGCAAATTCGGCCCTGAGCTTCTTATAGTAATTAACTTTTTTAGTGTCTTTCTGTCTTTCGGCAATGCGCTGGATGTGGTCGATGCTCGTCAGGGCTGCTATGGTTCTGAAGTGGATACCGCTCTGAGCGGCGTACTTTTGTTTGTTTTTGACGAAGTCCGCAAAGCAGGTCTCGTAAAACTCGGTGGCGCGCTTTGCACAGGCCGGGATTCTGGCGTATATGCTTATCAAATAGAGCGCTGTCCTGGACGGTACGAGATTGAATGCCTCGATGGCCAGTTCGAGACCCTCACTTTTGGCGATGTCGTCCCTGCCGAAGAAAAACAGATTATTTGCGAGGATGAGGTTTTTGTGATATTGGTCGGGGTAAACGGTTTTCCCGTCGGCAATGCCGCCGAGGAGCCGTTTTCCCTTGGTGCTCCTGATGTCAACGAAGAGTTTCTGCTTGTCATTGAGGAAGGCAATCTGCCATTTCGGGTGGGCTTCGAGCGCTCTTACGAGCGGCTTGTCGAACTGATTGGCCGGCATAAGGACGACCCATACGTGGTAGCCGGTAAGCTTCTTATCGAGCCATTTGCTGATTTTCTCGTAGTCTTTGGATGTAAGTTTGCGTTTTCTAATGGTGGCTTCCCTGACGATTGGCCCGCCGAACATAATTTCGGACCAGGTGAGGTAAGCCTTGTAGTTGTAAGCGGCCTGCGCCCTTCCATCCATAAAGAGCTGCAGCGGGGTCTTTCCGGTGTTTGGGTCGGGCTGCTGGCCCCAGGCGATGAAGCCGCCTTCCGTCCAGTAATTGAACATCTTCCCGGAGAGCTTGTTTTGCTTTATGAACCGGCAGGCATAGAACGGCTTCATATGCGAGGCGGTCATTCTCATAAACACGGAGTTGAGCCGGGTGTCGGTGGGCCAGGAGTCGAGATAGACGTATTTGAACCTTGCAATCCAGTAGCTGCCGAGACCGGAGACGACAACGACGGCGAAGACGATGAAGAACCATCGCAGACCTGCGGTCATAGCCGGGACGGTGAGCCGACCGGTTTTATAGAAGTTCAGGGCCGATGCGATGATTCGTGTCATTCGGTCGATGAACATCGCTATCAGCGGGCAGGCGGCGATTGCGGCAATGGGTATGAATCTTCTCGAACGCAGGGCCATATAGACCGTAAGTGCGGCGATAACCATCAATGCGAGGTCAATTTTGCCGAGCCGAAAAATGGGCGTTTCCGGCTGGTTGTTCTGCGGACGGGGTTGTGGTGTGTTTTTTTCAGGGATGCGGGCATAAAAGGTCTCGTATAACGAGGCGAGCAGCCAGGTGAGAATCGCCAGGCCGTTCACGAGGTATGTTACAGCGAAAAGGTGCGCGTACTTCAGTTCGAGGTTGCGTTCATAGACGGGGCGCCACGGCCTTTTTAGATGGACGAACTGCTCAACATACCACAGGGGCTTCTGGAAAGAGAATGGGTTGTAGATTTGGGTTATCAGCAGCAGGGCGGCAACTGCGGCTGCGACGACGATGACGATATTATACGGTGCGCTTTTGACTTTTTTCGAGAGCAAAGAGGCAATGGTATGTGTTACGACAAAGGCGGGGATGATGAGGAAGGGATAGATATATCTGCCGTTAAAGCCATGTTTGATATCTCCTGTGTATATGGCAAACAGTGCGATTATGACCATCAAATATATGAAGTGGATGTTTTTGAAAACGGCGGCCCAGAGGACGGCGGTGAAGATAGCGGCGATGAACAGCGTTGCCGGAGCTGTGTCGGCGAGCGAGAACGAGATAAGCACGACCCAGAAGAGCAAGACGGCCAGGGCGAAGGCGAGAATTTTAGAAAAGACGTTGAAGAATCGTTCCTGGGCATCGAGCTGGCTTTTCGGGGCCTTTATTTTAGCGGGATAGAGCAGGCGTGAGAAAAAAAAGAGCACCAGCAGGCCGACGGCGAGAATAAGCATCACGAGCAGTGGAAAGCCGGTTCCGACCGGGTTCGTCCATGCGAAGGCGGGCCACCATTCGTGTACGTTTCGCCAGCCGGCGGCGTTCTTGCTGATGCTTATGACGAACGTATGCGTGAGGTTTGTCAGATGAAACGGATTGAAGATTATCGATGCGATGAAGGCGGCGGCGGCGGCGCCAAGCGCGTGACATACGCCACTTCGGCCTATGGATACAAACCGCCTTTTCGAGACGGACGTGATTACGTTGAGGCCGATGAACGGCACCATTATAATGAAGACGTAGATGTAACCGCCGTGCACGTTACACCAGAAAATGGTGACCGGGACGATGAGCCAGATATACAGTACATTTCTATAGGTGCTGAGGGCCAGAACGAGCAGAAAGACTGCGACGAGCACGTTGGAGAAACCGGCAGGGCGGATGTCGAGGAATGAGCGGCCTGCGAACATAGCGAAGCAGGCGAAGACGGCCGACAGCGCAGCATTTGCGCCTAAGATTCGACCGGTGTAATAGACGCAGATGACGGTGATGATATAAATCGCAAACTTCCAATAGACCAGCGTATTAAACGACCAGTCTTCGGCGTCGGCGAAAGGCGACAGGTGGGTAAGGTAATAGAAGATGACGTGGGTCAGCCAGTTCTGATTTACCCAGCCGGTGGGATGCCAGTACTTTACGGTGTCGAGGCCGATGGTTTTCGTCAGCGACTGCGCCCATTGTGGCCAGGTCTCGACCTCTTGCTCGGTTGGGCCCGGCTTGTGTGAATTTGCGCTGAACGGCTCGACGGTATCGACGCCGTGGTTTATGAAGTGCCTTCCGCAGGCCATAGCAACCCACGTATCGCCGGCGCCGACCATATGCGTGCTGGCGTGGAATGCGAAGAGCATCATAGCCAGCCATGCGATAATCATCGGCCAGCCCGACAAGGCGGGGCGTTCGTTGTTTTGAACCAAATCTGTCATTTGTTCAGCTCTGAATAGTATATCGTCAAGAGAGTGTGCAAACTGTTGTATTTATTGGATTAAGAGTCGGCAACCGAACCTGCTGCACATGTCTCTATCGGCTGAGCCATTTTTCAATCCTGTCGAGGCCTTCGGTAATCTGTTCGAGTGAGCAGGCGAAACTCAGCCGGATGTTGTTGTCACAGCCGAAGGGCGCACCCGGAACGACGGCGACATTCGCCTGTTCCAGCAGCGCCTTTGCAAAATCCATACTATCGCCGATCTTGACGCCGCCGATTTCACGACCGAAATGGGCCGAGACATCCGGGAAGCAGTAAAACGCGCCCGTCGCCTCACTGCAGGTGACGCCCTCGATACCATTGAGCCGCTCAGCCATGTACCCGCCTCGCTTCTCGAACTCAACACGCATCTTCTCAATCGCCTCGCTCGCCGCAGGTTCCGCCAAAGCTGCTATAGCGGCGTACTGGACAAATGTCACCGCGTTGCTGGTCATGTGAGACTGAAGCCTGCTCATCGCCTTAATCGCGTCAACAGGCCCCGCCGCATAACCTAAGCGCCAGCCCGTCATCGAAAAGGCTTTGCTGACCCCGTTAAGCGTCAACGTTCTCTTGTACGCGTCTTCACTCAGCGACGCAAAGCTCACGAACTTAGTGCTGCCGTAAACGAGTTTCTCGTACATCTCATCGCTGAGAACATATACATCCGTCCCCTCCAATACCTTTGCCAGTGCCGCGAGCTGCTTCGGCGTGTATGTAAAACCGCCCGGATTATTCGGTGAGTTCAATAGCAGCATCGCCGTCTTGCCGGTCATCGCTTCTTTAAGCTGCTCGACAGTCAGCTTATAATCATTTTCTTTAGCGGTCTGTACGATTACCGCCCTGGCGCCTGCTAACTTGATTGTCTCGGTATAGGTTACCCAGTACGGCGTGGGCAAAATCACCTCATCGCCCGGGTCCAGCACCGCCTGCATCGCCTCATAAACCGAATGTTTACCGCCTATATTGACGATTACCTGCTCGGGGGTATAGCTAAGCCCGTTATCTCGCTTGAGCTTTTCGGCGATAGCTTGCCTGAGCTGTGGTATTCCCGCCGCAGCCGTGTATTTTGTCTCGCCCGCTTTTAGCGCCTTGATGGCCGCTTCTTTGATATAGTCGGGCGTATCGAAATCCGGCTCACCAGCCCCGAAGCTCACCACATCAATGCCCTGTGCCTTTAGCTCTTTCGCCCGCGCCGTTACCGCAATCGTCGCCGACGGCGGCACCGCCTGTGCTCTTTTGCTGATTTTCATCTTTTTTAGACCTCTCTAAGTGCTCATTTTTTGACGATGATATTAGCAGAGCACAGGTCCTCGTCAAGGTTTTTTGTCCGTACCGGGTGGGATGGCCAGGGAACATCGTATCCCCCTGAAAAGGATAAGGTGTATGACCCAGGAGCAGTATCAGAAGCTAAGGAAGATGTGTAAGGGCAGGGGCTGGCCCCTGCCGCTGCTGGTCCTATAAAAAAAAACGACACAAATTTTACTCCACAATACGGGTGTTTTGTTTGGAAGTTGTCCAAATGAGACGTATATTTTAATATAGAGAGTTTGCCCTATGGTCTCTTGTTCTGTACCTCACTCATAATTGTGGATATTGTGGATAACTGCAGCGTATGGCCATCTTTAAGGTAAAGACAACATCGGTCACCGCAAAACCCGGCATCCGGCTGGGCTCCTCGCTTGCCTGTGGCGGACAAAAACAGGTCGTTTTGCGGACGGGGCAGGCGTGGGCGCCGCGCAAAGCCAGAAAAGGCACAAGCATTGTCGAGGTCATGGTGGCCGTGGTGATCTTCATGCTGGTCATAATCGGAAGCGCGATGATGTTTGCAACGGGCATGGCTCATATCTCACGCCAGGGGCATAGACGAGCAGCCGTTCACCTTGCTGCACAGAAACTCGAGTATCTCAAAGGCTGCGATTACGATGAGCTGGTCCAACCGGACGAGCCCGAAGCCGCCGAGACCCTCCCGGTAGGAGATGTATCATATACACGCATCACAGAAATCCAGGACCACAGCCTTTATAAAGAGGTCAAAGTAACCATCAACTGGTCCCACATACCCGGCTGGCAGCATAGTGTCATCCTGACTACTTTTATTGCGCCGAAATAGGGTACTCCAATGAAAAGCAAAATCAGAGCACGAAAAGGCTTGACCCTTGTAGAGCTGATGGTTGCGCTGGTCATCAGTTGCATCGTTATGCTGGCTACGGGCAGCGCTCTGGTTTTCGGACATAACTCATGGCATAAAGCATGGAATAAGACTAAACTCAACAGAGACAGCGATTATGCCGTTCAAAAAATCACCTGCGAACTCAAAAACGCAATTCACGCAAAGATACAGCAGGACGGCTCCGCCGTTAAAATCTACCGCGAAAACGACTGGATAAGATTCTACTACGTCCAGGGCCAGGATGACCTCAGATGCCACGTCAAAGACCAGCAACCCGGAACTATTTTTGACGGCGTTGTCGAATACGTCAATTTCGAGCTGCAGAATAACACCGTCGTCAT
>CAYMYK010000013.1:0-24618 GCA_964394625.1 uncultured Pirellulales bacterium | reverse complement strand
TTAACTATAGAACCTTTAACCATGACTGACGTCAACATACAAGGACACAGAGATTGATAGATAAGAAGACAGTTTTTGTTTTAGGGGCCGGTGCGAGTTGTCCATATGGCTATCCTGCCGAGGCGCAGCTTCGAAAGGAAATATGCCTTGATAAAAAGACGTATCTGGATTATTTGAAGCGAGCGGAACCAGACAAAACGAGAAGAGAAGACAAATGGGAGATGTACGAGAACTTTGCAGATGTATTCTTTAGGTCGAGCACGGAATCGATAGATCTGTTCCTGGCTCGGAATCCCAACCTGATAGGCACTGGAAAGTATATTATTGCCTTCAAGATGCTCAGTGCGGAGCAGTCGAGTCATTTCCGTGAGCAAGCCGTTGAGGGGCAGGACTGGTATCGCTATTTATTCAATCGTCTGACAAGGGGACTGACTCAAAAAAATTCACTGCCGGATTTTTCCGGCAGCGGGATTTCTTTCATTACTTTTAACTATGACAGGTCGCTGGAACATTTTCTTCATGAGGGTCTCAATTATTCGTTCTTGGAGACTCCAGACCATGAAATCATCCACGTGCTAAAGGATCTGAAGATTATTCATGTGTACGGAGCAATTGCACCTCTGGATTGGCAAGACCGTGAAAATGGGGTGCGGTATGCGCCCCCAGTAACAGAAGAACTATTACAGCGACTGGCTCGTAACATCAGGACTATATACGAGGAAATGGAAAATCCACAGTTGCAGGAGGCGATAGAGTTGCTTAGGGAGGCTGAACAGATATTCCTTCTCGGGTTCGGGTACGCAAAGGAGAATATGGAAATCCTCCAGTTTCCTCATATAATATCGAGTTACTGCGGGGTCGTTGGAACGGCGTATGGGTTGGAGGGCAGTGAGGTCGATGATATACGTAACAGAATCATCGCCGGGTTGAATACCGATCCCACAGTGGGAAAGAATAGCCCGCGTATTGAGATCAAGAGTATAGATTCGTTGATGTTACTCAGAAATTATCTTTAAGTTCTCTGTGTTCTCTGTGTGCTCTGTGGCTAAAAAAGATTTTGAATGTGCTCTGTGGCTAAAGACTGCGGCTGGGAGTGAAAGGTAATGAAGGATTTTCTTTCTATAAATGATTGTGCGGTTGAGCAACTTGAAGAGCTGCTGGCTGAAAGTGCTGCGCTGAAGAAGCTTTATAAGAGCGGCGGGCGGGACTTGTGCCTGTCGGGCAAGGTTCTGGCGATGCTGTTCGAGAAGCCCAGCTTGCGGACGAGGATAAGCTTTCAGGTGGCGATGACGGACCTGGGCGGGTCGCCGATATATGTCAAGCCGGAGGATATCGGCGGCATCGGCAAGCGCGAGCCGGTAAAGGATATGGCTCGGGTGCTCAGCCGGTATGTCGATGGGATTATGGCGCGTACGTTCGAGCATAGCACTGTGACGGAACTTGCACATTTTGCGACGGCGCCCGTTATAAACGCGCTGACGGATTGGTCACATCCCTGCCAGGCGATGGCGGACGTGCTGACAATCAGGGAACATCTCGGCCGGCTCGAAGGTATCAAGCTCGCATTTGTGGGCGACGGCAATAACGTGGCGCGGTCGCTGGCATTTACGGCGGCGAAATTAGGGATGAAACTTACCGTGGCGTCGCCGGCGGGCTACGAGCTTGACTGGGGCTCGATTGAGCGGGCAAACACCGAACGGCCCGGCTGCGTTTCACAAAGCAATGACCCGGTCGAGGCGGTCACCGATGCGGACGTGATTTATACCGATACGTGGGTGAGCATGGGCCAGGAGGCGGAGAAGCAAAAGCGCATCGAGGCCTTTGCAGGTTTTCAGATAAACGCTGAGCTCCTGAAGAACGCCCCGGCGGGGGCGAAGATTATGCACTGTCTGCCTGCGCATCGCGGCTACGAAATCACCGACGAGGCGGTAGAGTCGGAAAACTCGATTATCCTCGACCAATCCGAAAACCGCCTGCATTTCCAGCGTGCGCTGCTGAAAAAACTGATGAGCAAATGAGCAATGGATGACGAATATCCCCCACAGTACGTCAAAGAGAATTACAAGGTCTTTGATAGATTTACGTTTGATTATCTCTTCAAAAGATTGCTTACCGACGGGTATGATCACGAGGAGGCGAAGGACATCATTATGTTCAACTGTGCCCTGAGCGCGTTGGTATTACAGGAACGGATCCACAACGAGTATTATCTTGAGATATCGGTGGAGGATGAGATAGCTCCTGACCTGGCGGAACTCAAGGAAGAGATTGCCAATAAGATACCTCTCGATAAGATTCTTGAAATACTGTGAGTTGATAATTATGGCCGGCAAAAACAGAAAGATACTTGTGGCGAGTGGGAATGCGGGGAAGATGGCGGAGCTGCGGGCGATGTTGGGTGGGGATATCGAGTGGGTCGGCTTGGCGGAATTTCCGGATGTAGTGGAGATTGAGGAGGATGGCTCCACGTTTGCAGAAAATGCTCGAAAGAAGGCGCAGGGTTACGCGAAGCAGACAAACCTCTGGACGATAGCGGATGATTCGGGATTGGTGGTCGATGTCCTCGATGGCCGGCCTGGGGTGAAGAGTGCGAGATTCAGCGGCGAGAAAGAAAATAACAGGCAGCTGCTGGACCATAAGAATATGGCGAAGGTGCTCAGGATGCTTGAGGGCGTGCCGAAGGAAAAACGCACCGCCAGATTTGTGTGCCGGCTTTGCTTAGCCAGCCCTGAGAAGGAATTGATTGAAACAGAGGGGACATTAGAGGGAATTATCGCTGAAAAAGCGATTGGCGAGAACGGTTTCGGCTATGACCCGGTTTTCTTTGTGCCGGGTTTGAATAAAACGGTTGCGCAACTGAGGCCGGAGCAGAAAAACACCATCAGCCACCGGGGCAATGCAATTCGCAAGCTCAGGCCGCTGCTCGATGAGCTGTTGCGGGCCGGATAGGGAGATAGGGGGGAACTGTTTTTCGTTGACAATTGGCAGGTGCGCCTGTATTTGGTCTTTTCTAAACTTTTTCGGTAAATGAGCCGATTGGTGTTAGCAGTGGCGGGCTGTGCACGGAATTCGGTTTGCAGTTGAGTTTTTTTTTTTATGGCGAAGACAAATACGAACAACAAGTCATTGGTGATAGTGGAATCACCGGCGAAGGCGCGGACTATAAATAAATATCTCGGCGGCGGGTACGAGGTCAGGGCGTCGGTGGGACACGTTCGCGATTTGCCCTCGAAGGGTCTCAGTGTGGATATTGAGAATAACTTCAAGCCGACGTACGAGATAATGCCGGGCAAGAAAAAGACGGTTGCGTCGCTGAAGTCGGCGGCGAAGCGGTGCGGAGATGTTTATCTTGCAACTGATTTGGACCGGGAGGGTGAGGCGATAGCGTGGCACTTAGCGCAGATTTTAGGTGTGCCTGGCGAGCGGGTATATCGGGTGATATTCAACTCTATAACTAAATCGGCTATCCAACGGGCGTTTGCTAAGCCCGGCCGAGTTGATATGGATAAGGTGATGGCCCAGCAGGCGAGGCGCATACTCGACAGGATAGTGGGCTATCAGATTTCACCACTTTTGTGGAAGAAGGTTGCCAGGGGCCTGAGCGCCGGGCGGGTACAGTCGGTTGCGGTGAAGCTGATAGTCGAGCGGGAACGTCAAATAAGGGCGTTCGTGCCGGAAGAATACTGGCTGATACCGGCTGTTTTCACGACGGAGGTACAGAGCAGTTACGGGCAGGCGTGGCGTGAGTTTATCGGGCATGGTGATTCAGAGAACCCCCGGCAAAGCCGGGGGCTAAATATAGAAAAGCAGAAAGGGCCTACGGTTGCCGAGCAGAATGAGTGGCTTGCGGCGCACAATGCCTTTAATGCCGAGCTGAGCAGGGTTGGAGGCGAGAAGTTCAGTGCATCGAACGAAGAGCAGGCGATGCGCATTTACGAGGCGATGAAGGGCGCCGAGTTCAAGGTGGCGTCGATAGAGAAGAAGCAATCGCAGTCCCGGCCCGGGCCGCCTTTTATTACGAGCACGCTTCAGCAGGCGGCTGCGAATCGGCTGGGCTTTTCAACGAAGCGAACGATGCGGGTTGCTCAGCAGTTGTACGAGGGAATTGACCTTGGGCCGCAGATGGGCTCGCTGGGGCTTATTACCTATATGAGGACGGACAGTACGCACCTGTCGGGCGAGGCGATTAACGAGGCGAGGCATTACATAGCGATGCACTTCGGCGACGAGTATCTGCCGGGGAAAGCGAACGTTTTCAAGGCGAAAAAGAGTGCGCAGCAGGCGCACGAGGCGATTCGGCCTACGGACGTGGATTTGACGCCTGATGATATAAAATCATTGGTGACTGCTGAGCAGTACAAACTTTACGATTTGGTATGGCGGCGGTTCGTCGCCTGCCAGATGTCGCCGGCAAAGTGGGACGTTACGAATCTTGATATTGCCGGGGCAACGGATATAGGCCGGTGCCTGTACAAGACGACCGGCAGGGTTCTTTTGTTCGACGGTTTTACGAGGGCCTGGTCGGTATCGTCGGCGGAGCAGCGGCTGCCGGCGATGGAGGGCGGGCAGAAATTATCAGCGGTCGATATGAAGGCGGAGCAGCATTTTACGAAAGGCCCCGCTCGATATACGGAAGCATCGCTGGTTAAGACATTAGAGAAGGAGGGAATCGGTCGGCCGAGCACTTATGCATCCATTATCAGTACGATTCAGGACCGAAAGTATGCAGAGCTTTGTGAGAAAAAGTTCCGGGCGACCGATTTAGGAGAGGTGGTGACAGATAAGCTAAATGAGTTTTTCCCGACGATTATGGATATCGCGTTCACTCGGGATATGGAAGAGCAGCTTGACAAGATTGAAGAGCAGCATCTGGATTGGCTTGGTGTGCTGCACAAGTTCTACGGCCCGTTTAAGGACCAACTCGATAAGGCATCGGAGCAGATGAAGCATGCCAAGGCCGAGACCGAGCCGAGCGAGTATAAATGTCCCAAGTGCGGCGAGCCGATGGTCTATCGGTTCGGCAAGAACGGCAGGTTTCTAAGCTGCTCGACATATCCTGAGTGCAGATTTGCCTGTGCCTGCGACAGGGACGGCAAGATGGTTGCCGAGCAGGTGAGCGAGCATAAGTGCCCGGTGTGCGGCAAGCCGATGGTTTACCGAAACGGTCGTTTCGGCAGGTTTCTGGGATGTAGTGATTATCCGAACTGCAAGACGATTTTGAATGTGGACAAAGAGGGCAACGTTCTGCCGCCGAAGGCGCCGCCGGAGCCGACGGGCATAAAATGTCACAAGTGCCGGGACGGTGAGCTTGTAATAAGGCGGAGCAAGAAAGGACCTTTTCTCGGCTGCAACAAGTTCCCGCGGTGCAGGACAATTGTCAGTATCAAGCAGCTTGAGCAGTTGAAGGGCTTGCAGGCTGAGGGTAAGTGGCCGCCAAAGACAATCGAGGAGGCCGACTCCATCCTGGGCAGGAAAAAAACAAAAAAGGCAAAGAAATCTTCGAAGGCGGGCAAGTAATATCGAACAGTATCAGTTCGTAACAATGTTGTTGAACAGGAAGGTTGCACAAACACACACCTTGGAAGTATAATATAGATAGCAGGTAAGATAGTAGCATTTGCAGGGGTTATCCCGGATGAAGGAAAAGAATGAAATCAAAGCCGAGCCTATCGAGACGGTCGAGCCGATAGGCAAACGCGTCCTGATTCGCAAGGACGAGGACAAAAAGCAGACCAAAGGCGGGATTCAGCTTCCCGACAATATAGAGATACCGACGATAACGGGCAGGGTTGTTGAGATATCCGCTGAGGTGGAGAACACGCCTGAATTGCCTTTGCGGAAATACGACAAGGTTTTGTTTAATCCGAAGGGCGCGATACCCGTTGATTTCGAGGGGGACAATCGATTGTTTGTGGTGGAGGTGGAGAACATCGTCGCGGTATTCAGAAAGGAGTAGCTGCGTCCGGCACGATTTTGCAGCAGGGCACAAAGGAGTACGAATAAAAAAACCGGAAGGTTTGGTGTCTTCCGGTTTTTCCGTTGGCGTTGGGCAATAGACGCCAAAAAAAATGGGGGGGACAATTTCAGCGGTAGTATGCCGTTATGTATCCCCTTTCTTTATTCCGTTTTTGTTTCTCAGTGACATCATAACCGCGCCGAAGCCAACGAGCAGTATTGTGGCCGGTTCGGGTATGGGAACGGGGAAGTCGTTTTCGTCGGCACCGCCCGGGACGGGGAACTCGGGCTCACCCTCTCCGGGCACGGGGAATTCGGGCAGCGGGGGCCATTCGAATTTTGGGGGTCTTCTCCCGCCGATGGGACTGGCACCGGTTCTTGCGTAGTCGGGAGCCGAAGGCAGCAGGCCGCCTCGGCCCACAGAAATTTGTGCCCGCTCGAATGTATCGATAAATTCGTACCGGGTTCGCTCAAAGACGGCAACGATGATCTTGGGAGTGTCGAGATAGACTACGGTTCTGGCCGAGGTGGCATCACTGACGTCCCCAATCCAATAGACGAACTGGTAACCGGGGTTCGGAAAGGCCCTTAGGGTAACTTCTGCATCTTTCTCGAAGCGGTGCAATCCCTCGCTCAGGTTTATAGTGCCGCCCTGAGAAGGCGATTTTTGAATCAGCAGTGAGGTGTTGTCAATCTGCGCCGATACCGGTCGCAGCGAGCACAGCAGGATAACCGCCAGCATCATTTTCAGGGGCGGGCAGGCAAAGCGAATTGAGAATCGAAGTCTCGTCATCAGCCGTGTTTCTCAGCCAGGTCAAATTCGCCGGCGGGACTTGTGTTTTCCGGCAGTCTGTTTATTGAAAAGCAGCGCAGTACCCAGGCCGAATAGCGCTATCATTGATGGCTCGGGTACATTAGGAACGGGGAAAGGATTCTCCTGTTCTTCAGCGGCTTTCACCTCGAAGGTGCCTGGCGTGGGTGGGTTAGGACTGCTAAATATTAACCAGGACGAATATTTTCCGGCCTCCAGCAGTTGTTCCTGAGACCATTCCCAGCTTCCCTGGACAATGCTGACGTTGGGGTCGGGCGCTATTCCCAGCCCGGTCTCGTCCGGCTGGGCGGTCGTGCTGTGAATAGCCGACTGAGCGATAGCGCCTCCGTCGATGTCCAAAACACTGAAGTAGTCGATGTCCTCTGTGCTGGTCGCCAGGTTGCTGAATATCTGATACGCATAAATATACTGGTCGGTACCGGGCATTTCCACGGCACCGGCCCAGGAGAACTCGTTGAGACCGTCCCATGTGTCGTAAACAGTAAACTGTATGAGCAGGTCGAGGCCGTTTTCAGTGTACGAGGTAAACCCCTGGAAGCCGCTGTCCTCACCGTAGGTGCTGCTGGGCAGGGCGTATATTTTCTGTGCAGAAGTCGCCGCGAACAATACCACAGCCAGCAGGCCTATTGTTTTTATTGCCCTCATTTTTTTCTCCACTCGAATGGTTATTTGAAGTTCATATCTCAAAAGACCGAGCTTCGTTTTCTGCTGCTTTAAGTTCCGAAATCAGGTTTTTCATATCCACTATTCATTATTACATTAAGGCGCGCACCGCTACCGGGAGCGATGGGCGCAGAAAATCCCTGCACATATCGCGCTCGTTCTCTTCTCCGAAGGGTTTGCTCACCCCCGATTTCGGCAGTTAGTTTCCTTCAACTACCTGCCTGTCGGATGTAACTCAGTGTCAATACTACAGTTACGAAACTCTACACCGAGTTTTCTCTTCCCCCAGTTTATTAAATGTAGTCGTAACAATGTAAAGACGACAAAACTCACATTAACAAAGAGCTTTTACAAAACTACTCTTACTCTCAGTGAGTTTTCTCTCAGCCCCCAAGCTGATATTGGTATTAGAACATATTTGCCTTGCCAAGTCAAGAGTTTTTTTGAGATTTTTTTTCATTCCCGGTTGCTCCCGTAAAAGGGTGCAAAAGTGCCCTTTTCAGCACTGCAAGCGAGGTTTTGCGAAGGAATTTTTTACCCCCGGTTTTTTACACCGCTGAACAGGCGATAGAGCCGGCAGCTTGCGCAGTTTGACCGCGTCTGCCGGTCGAGTTACACCCCGGCCGCTCCGCCCTTTTGCGTGGGCATTTTTTTCCTTACCGGCTTTTCGCGTATGAACCGGTTGATGTTTCTCACCGCCTGCCTGAGACGCTGCTCGTTTTCGACAAGCGCTATACGCATATAGCCCTCGCCGTTCTCGCCGAAGGCCCTGCCCGGCGCGACGGCGACTTCGGCGTATTCCATCAAATCCATTGCGTAGTCGATGGTTCCTTTTCCCTTTAGGTGCTCGTCGGGGACCCTCGCCCAGACAAACATCGATGCGCGGGGTTTTTCGACCTGCCAGCCGATTCGAGTGAGACCGTCACACACAACATCCCGGCGTGCCCGGTATTTTTTGTTCTGCTCGATTATGTCGTCGCTGCAGTGCCTCATCGCGATAATGCCGGCAATCTGCAGGACCTGGAAAATACCGTAGTCGTAATAGCCCTTGATTGTCGCTAAATAGTCGAGCATTTCTTTATTGCCGGCGGCGAAGCCGATGCGAAAGCCGGCCATATTGTAGGGCTTACTGAGTGTGGTAAATTCCACGCCCACATCCTTTGCGCCCTTTACCGACAGAAAGCTCGGCGCCCTGTAGCCGTCGAAGCAGGTCTCGCCGTAGGCAAAGTCGTGTATGATGGCAATGTCGAATTTTTTTGCGACATCGACGACCGGCTCGAAAAAGCCCTCGTCAACCGTCATCGCAGTCGGATTGTGCGGGTAGTTTAGAATCAGCAGCTTCGGTCGGGGGTAGAGGTTCTCGCAGACCATTGCGATGTTGTCGATGAATTTTTTGTCGGCGCCTAAGGGCACCGATATTACATTTGCGCCCGCAAGCGCCACGCCGTAGTTGTGTATCGGAAAGGCCGGGTCGGGGACAATGGCCGTATCGCCCGGACCGAGCATCGCCAAGCAAAGATGGCTGAAGCCCTCCTTCGAGCCGATACAGGCCAGAACCTCCGTCTCCGGGTCGAGCTCGACACC
This sequence comes from uncultured Pirellulales bacterium, assembly GCA_964394625.1. Taxonomy (GTDB): domain Bacteria; phylum Planctomycetota; class Phycisphaerae; order Sedimentisphaerales; family Anaerobacaceae; genus JAUVYV01. The sequence goes on along the minus strand of CAYMYK010000013.1, from coordinate 15,584 downwards.
CCAGAGCCGAGCGTACTTTTTCGCCATTTCTTTGCGCAGGCCCTTGATGCCTTTCGAGGCGCTGTACCGGTGGTTGCGGGGGTCGCGGGCGGCCTCGCAGAGCTTGTCGATTACGATTTTCGGCGCACCGTCGGAGGGATTACCCATACCAAGGTCAATAATGTCCGCGCCCTGCCGGCGTTTTGCGAGCTTGAGCGCGTTTAGCCGCCCGAACAGATAAGGCGGCAGCCGCTTTATTCGCTGCGCCGGCTCAATCTTGAATTTCGCCATAGTATTTCCTGTGTATTACCGAACATATCCTTCAATACAATCGGCCAGTTTAACCGCAACGGCTGAATTTTCAACCGAATTTTGTTCACCGCCGGCTCAGAAACGTTTGAGCAGTGATATACCCGCCGATGGGGTGTATGCGGTGGCGAGGGTTGGGACAAGTTGGAAGCCGGCGAATTCGAGTTTGTGTTTTGCGGCGACCGAGTGGCCTACGACGTAGCCGAGCGTTCCGCCGAAGAGCACGTCACTGGCCCAGTGGTCGCCGGAATCCATCATTCGCCAGCCAACGAACGATGCGCCTATGTATGCGGCGATTCCCACGTTTGGGCCGTAGAACTCGTCGAGTACAGAGGCGACGCAGAAACTGCTTGCGGTATGTGCGCTGGGCCAGGAGAAATCCTTGCCGTTAGGGGTCTCGTTGTTCCTTACAAGCTTTAACCCGAACGTAACCGAGTCGGTTACGGCAAGGGCGCTTAGCATCGTAAAGGCCCTTTCCTGGTTGAGGGTATCGGCCTCTGCTGAGCCGAACAGATACCACAGAGAGGCCGCGGCCAGGTGCGTGCCCGGATGGCCTGCGCAGTCAAATATTTTGTCGCCGGTGTCGCTGAATGCGCGGCGCCTCTGGAAATTATCGTTGAGGTTATCGTCGGCGTCGCTGTTGTGCATAGCGATACTTGCGCCGCCCGCCAGCAGCAGAGGTATGATGTTGTTGGAGTCGCTGAACGTCTTGCCGGCGTCGGTAACGGCTCGTTCGGGCATCTCTTCGACGAGGCGGGCTGCGAAGCCGGCCAGGTTGTCACCAAGTGACTGACCGGCGGTTTGAGTCGGCTGTTCGGCGCAGCCGGCGATTAGCAGAATCACAGGTATGAGCCAGAGTCCGCTGTGGCTTCTGTGCTTCATCGGGCTACTCCCACTCGATTGTTGCAGGCGGTTTGCTGGATATATCATAGACGACGCGGTTGACTCCGCGGACCTCGTTGATGATTCTGCCGGAGATAAAGCCGAGCACTTCGTAGGGGATTTGCGAGAAATCGGCGGTCATAAAGTCGAGCGTTTCGACGGCACGGACGGCGATTACACTCTCGAAGGTCCTCGCATCGCCCATAACGCCGACGGTCTGCACAGGGACGAGCACCGCCAAGGCCTGGGCGATTTTCCTGTACAGCCCGGCGGCCTTTATTTCGTCGATGACTATTTTGTCGGCGGCGCGGAGGATTTCGAGCCGTTCAGTCGTAACCTCGCCGATGATTCGCACCGCCAAGCCGGGCCCGGGGAAGGGATGTCGCCAGACGATGTTTTCCGGCAGGCCGAGGTATTCGCCCACTCGGCGCACCTCGTCTTTGAACAGGTCTCGCAGCGGCTCGATAAGCTCGAAGCCGAGCTGCTCGGGCAGGCCGCCGACATTGTGGTGCAGCTTGATGTTTGCCGCCGGGTTGCCGTCTTTCGAGCCGGACTCGATGACGTCTGGATAGAGCGTGCCCTGGGCGAGGAATTTCGCATCGGGGATTTTTGCGGCCTCGGATTTGAATGCCTCGATGAATTCTGCTCCGATGATTTTGCGCTTCTGCTGCGGGTCGGTAACACCGCCAAGCCGTTCGAGAAACTGTCGTGACCAGTCAACAACCCGCAAATCGAGGCCGAAATGGTCGCGGAAGGTGGCAACGACGTCCCGGCGTTCGTTCTTTCGCAGCAGGCCGTTATCGATGAAGATGCAGATGAGCTTGTCGCCGATTGCCTTGTGAACGAGCGAGGCGGTGACGGACGAATCGACGCCGCCGGAAAGCCCGCAGATAACCGTATTTTTGCCGGCTTTTTTTCGGATTTGCCCGACGGCCTCGGTGACAAAATCGCTCATTTTCCAGTCGCCGCCGCACCGGCAGATGTCGTAAAGAAAATTTTTGATAATGATAGTGCCTTCGGGCGTGTGCGAGACCTCCGGGTGAAACTGGACGCCGAAGAATCTTCCATTTTTATGGCGGACGGCGGCGAATGGACAGGTCTTTGTCCCGGCTAACCGGACGAAGCTGCCGGCTGAGTTTTCGATTTGGTCGCCGTGGCTTGCCCAGGCGGTCATCGAGTCGGGCAGGTTCGAGAACAAATCGCTCTTGTCGAGAACAGATAGCTCTGTTCTGCCGTATTCGGCGCTTTTGGCGGCAACGACTTTGGCGCCGAGCGCCCGGCAGGCCAACTGCATTCCGTAGCAGATACCGAGGATGGGGACATCGAGCCGCAGAATATTTTCGTCGCAGCGGATTGCATTGTCGTCATATACGCTTGCAGGCCCGCCGGAGAGAATTATGCCTTTGATGTCCGGTTGCGAAAGCTCCTTTGCCGATGTGCCCGCCGGCAGAATCTGAGAAAAAACGTTCAGCTCACGCACCCGCCTTGCGATAAGCTGCGTATATTGGCTGCCGAAATCGAGGATGGCTATGGTTTCGTGATTCATAAATTCACCGCAGAGACCGCAGAGAACTCTAAAATTTATTTACAAGACGAACTACACCATCTTTTAACATTTTTGTATGAAAGTTTATCAGCAAACCGACCTTCAAACCAGATAACTTCAGATATGAAAGCAACTGTGCCCTGTGAATCGGTAATAACTGATCTACTGCCTTTAGCTCAATCACAACGGAATTCTCCACTACCAAATCCAGTCGGTATCCGCAATCGAGCTTAACATCGCGATATACTACCGGCAAAGCCCTTTGTTGTTCTGCCTTCAATCCTCGCGACACAAGCTCAAACATTAAACACGCTTCATAAGCCGATTCCAACAATCCCGGCCCAAGCGCCCGATGCACGTCCATCGCCGAGCCGATTATCTGTTCTGTAATCCTGTTTAATTGTTCACCTTCAGCCATCTTGATTTTTACCGCAGAGGACGCGGAGAGCGCAGAGAATTCTAACACGGAGGCCACAAAGGAACACGAAGAAATTTTGAGACGCGGATCCACACAGATTGACACGATTGTAAGTAAAAAATAGGCGACTGTCCATAGTTTCCATGTTACCATGTCTGATATTTCTGAGAGATTTCTTTGTAGCGAGATTGTATTTTACGAGTAACCCAATTATTTATCAAATAATTGTTTATTAAATCCACTGTATGCTGTAAGATATTTCTAAAAGAGCAATCATGCTGCGCTGAATTATCATTCAAGTTTAATTTTGCATACAGACAAGGGATACTACTAATCAATTGCGCATCGCGTTCAGAGTCACAATCTATTACCCTGCTCTCCAATCTAACCTTCCAACGTTTATTCATTTCATCGTATTCAATCGGCCATGGGGCATGATTTTCTGTCATAAAAGTTCTCCTGTTAGGTCTAAACCGTGAGTGGGTTTTTGTTTCTTCCAGTATTAATTTTTCACCAAACATGATACCCACTATATCGGTCTTTTCAAGGATTATGAATAATATCTAAAAGTTCGTTTGCCAGTTCGGCATCTAAGGTCTTTAAAATGTTGCATTCTTCGATGGCTGAACTCTTATTGCCAGTTACTAAATAAGCTAAGCCGAGAACATGGTGTGCCTCAGCATAGCCCGGGTTGATTCTGATAGCACGCTTATAGGATTCTATCGCATCCTGACGGCGGCCAAGTTTGCCGTAGGCATTGCCAAGATTAAAGTGCGCATCAGCATCATCCGGCTTGATTTGGATGGCCTGTTTAAAGGATTCTATTCCATCTTGATAGCGGCCAAGATAGCTACAAGCAGCCCCAAGATTATTGTATGCATCGGCGTAATCCGGCTTGATTCTGATGGCCTGCTTACAAGCTTCTATCTCATCCTGATAGCGACCAAGTTTGCCATAAACAACCCCAAGATTATAGTATGCCTCAGCATGATCCGGCTTCATTCGGATAACCTGTTTGTAGGTTTCTACCTCATTCTGATAGCGGCCAACTTTGAAATAGCCATTGACAATATTATAAGGCTTGATTCCGATGAATTGCTTATAGGATTCTATCGCATTCTGATGGGGGCCAAGTTTGTCGTATGCATTGCCAAGATACCTCATCATGCCCAAAGATAAACGAATAATCCACAGAGCAAACACTCCGTAGAGCAAAGGCCAGCCACTTTGAAGGACCCCGGCACATATTGATGAAATCAGCAAAGCACAGGAGTTCAAGAAGTATGCGACGGGACCGTGCTTTCCAACGAATTTCGCTCGGTTCTTTCCACAGAGCACGAACAACCCGCCAATCCCAATAAGAGCGAAACCGGTAACACCGATCCACAGCAGAATTTTCATTTCTTACCTCTCACCAAATTTCTTTTTATATGGCTATCCCGCAAATCACGATTTCCTATTCGACAAGTTGCAATTGGACACTTTTTGGTCATAATGCTAACAAAGCAGCGCGTTTGGTGATTGGAAATCTGCGTCAAGAAACTCCGCGGTCTTCGCGTTCTCTGCGGTGAATCAGTCCTCGAATGGCATCGTGGCCGAGTAGTTCGGGGCCTCTTTTGTTATCTGTATATCGTGCGGGTGAGATTCGCTCACCGCGGCGTGGGTGACGCGGACGAATTTCGCTTTGCTTTGCAGCTCTTCGATATTCCTCGCGCCGCAGTAGCCCATACCGGCCCGCAGGCCTCCGACGAGCTGATAGAGGAAGGCATCGAGCGTGCCGCGATAGGGGACCCTTCCTTCGACGCCTTCGGGGACGAGTTTTTCCCTTTCGGCGCTCGATTTCTGGCCATATCGCTCGGCGGAGCCCTGCACCATCGCCCCTAACGAGCCCATACCCCGGTACTCCTTGAACTGCCTTCCCTTGTAGATGACGAGCTGGCCCGGACTTTCCTTCAGGCCGGCAAAGAGCGAGCCAACCATAACGGCCGAGGCGCCCGCGGCGATTGCCTTTGTGATGTCGCCGGAGTGCCTGATGCCGCCGTCGGCGATGACGGGGACGTTGTGCTTCTCGGCGACGCAGGCGCAGTTGATTATGGCGGAGACCTGGGGGACACCGACGCCTGAGATAATTCTCGTCGTGCAGATTGCCCCGGGGCCTATGCCGACCTTTACCGCATTTACACCGGCGTCGATAAGTTCTTTTGCCGCCTCGGAGGTCGCTATGTTGCCGGCGATGACGTCTATGTCGTGCCGGCTCTTGATTTTCTTTACGGTATCTATGACGTTTTGCGAATGGCCGTGCGCGGTATCGACGACAATAACGTCAACCTCTGCATCGATGAGGGCGTCTATTCGCTCGTAATCGTGCACACCGACGGCGGCGCCTGCACGGAGCCGGCCCCGTTCGTCTCGCGCGGCGAACGGATAACGCTCCACCCGGTCGATATCCCTCATAGTAATCAGGCCCTGCAGCTCGCCGGTCTTGTTCACTAACAGCAGCTTTTCGACTTTGTGCTTTTGCAGGATTTCCTTCGCCTCATCGAGCGTGGTCGTCGGCGGGCCTGTGACGAGATTGTCCTTGACCATAACGGCGCTTATCCTGACCTCGTAATCCTTGAGGAATTTCAGGTCGCGCCGGGTGAGGATGCCTTTTAGCTTCTTGCCTTCAAGGATAGGAACGCCGGAGACGTTGTGCTCATTCATCAATTCAAGCGCCTTTTTCACGGGCTGCTCGGGCGAGAGCGTTACCGGGTCGCTGATTACGCCGTGCTCGGAGCGTTTGACCTTGGTGACCTCGCGTTTTTGCTGCTCGATAGTAAGATTTTTGTGGATTATTCCGATGCCGCCCTGCTGTGCCAGCGCAATCGCCAGGGCCGCCTCGGTAACTGTATCCATAGCCGCCGAGACGATGGGTATGTTTATGCTGATATTGTCGGTCAGACGGGTGGTGGTATCGGCCTGGCTCGGCACAAAATCGCTCTTGGCCGGTATCAGCAGCACATCGTCAAAGGTTATACCCTCGGCGACAATCTTGCTCTTGTCCATTTCGCTCTCCGGAAATCCGAAAACGATATCGAATTTTCAAAACAGAAAATCGAGTGCAAAAGTCATAAGGGCAAAAGTTTGAGCTTGTTTCGGTCCTCTGCACTTATGCTTTTATACTCTTTTTCAATCTCGGCGATACGCTTCTGTGCAACTGCCACAAATTCCGGGTTAATCTCAAACGCAATGAATGAGCGATTAAGTTTCTTGCAAACAACCGGGCATGTGCCGACCCCGGCAAACGGGTCGAGCACCATATCCCCTTCGTTGGAACTGGCCTTGACCAATCGCTCAATCAGCTTTTTGGGCTTCTGGACGGTGTTTAAGGCATCTCGGCTTACTAATTCTTTGGATTTGTAGGTCAACTGTTTGATGTCGCCCCAGACATCACCCGGATTTTTCCCGTTGGCGTTAAACTTCGTCCTGCCAAATTTTCCGTTGACTACGGACGGCACATTTTCGCAGCGTTTTCTGTGTTCCAGCTCCACAAGCTGCGGCACCCTTATGTCATCAAGGTTAAAAACCCTCGGCTTCGCACCCTTGATAAAGTAACAAATGATATCGTAGTTGTTGGTATAGTTCAGTCGTCCCTGGGCAAGCCGGCTCGGCTGATACCATATAATCCTGGAACGTAAATTCAGATATGGTCTGTAATCTATGAAATCTATACAGTCGGGTTTCCCAAAGAGATAAAACGCTCCGCCGTCCGTGAGCTTTCGTGAAAAAATCTTTATGAGCTCGAGGTTAAACTTCTGGATGTTGTTTATTCTGTCCCACTCGTTCGCAGTCACACCGTATGGACCATCACAGACAATAAGGTCTATGCATTCGTCGTCAACTTTTTCTAAAAGTTCAAACGCATCTCCGAGAAATACCTTATTTTTCTCCAGCATGTGTTTTCTTTCATTCTTCTGCTGTAAAAAGGGCAAATAGCTATAGCTTCACACCTTCTATTCAAGCAGTATAGTGATGTCGGCAGCGGGCGTCAAATCAATTTTGCCGGCTTGCTGTTTCGGGGTTTTTCGGCGTATTTGGGAGATTAAGCCGGGTCCTGGAGCGGCGGCCCACGGCCCGAGGTTGATAACGACAAAGGCAACACTGACTGCGTCGGGTAGTCCCCGCCAGGGGTCAAGAACGCCACCAGGATTGCCGGACTTGCAAAACTCACCCCTTTGAATTATCTTCGTCCGCCCGGAACGTACCAGCCGTCTGAGTTCTGAGGAATAATGATAAGACCCGGCAACATAAAGATACTGCTCAGAAGCCCGCACCCGCTGCCTTTGTATGCCGCAGCATTCTTCCAGTCCGGCGCCGGAGGCATCTGGTTTGTCGCAATGCCCTTTATCATCAAGCGGCTCGGCGGCAGCGACACCCAGCTTGGCCTGTGTCTGGGACTTTGGTTTGTCGCATACCTGAGCGGTTGTCTGGGGGCAGGGGGGATACTTGACCGGTTCAATGCGAGGAACTCGGTGCGGTTCGGGGCGGCGGCGAATGTTGTGATAAACGTTGGGATTTTGATTACGGTCATAATCGCCCGGGGTAGTGACAATCCTGCCAGTCTGCTTTGGCTGATAATGTGCCTTTCGGCATTGTCGGGATTGATGACGGCGTTTTTCTGGCCTCCTTTGATGGGCTGGCTTTCGACGGGCTACGAAGGGGCTCAGCTTAATCGCCGGTTGGGCAGACATAATACCGCGTGGTCTTTCGGGGCGCTTGTTACTCCTTATTTGGGGGGAGTGCTCGTTGAGAGAAGCTCGGTTTGGCCTTTTGCGGTGATAATTGCATTGATGGGGTTGAGCTTTGCAGTGATAACGCTTGGCAAAGGGCCTGAGGTAAATGCATCGAACGGCGACAATGGTTCGCTTAGCCAAACGCCGTCGGAAGCGGCGAGTGCGTTACTGCCTTGCTTTCGCTGGATGGCGAGGATTGCGCTGCTGACCTCTCTTGTCTGTATCGGCTTGCTGCGGACGCAGTTGGCGGTTCTATTTAAGTATGAGCTTGGTTTTATGGAGTCGCAGTACGGGACGGGGATGATGATAATGTGCTTGGCGAGCTTTGTAGTATTCGTGGCGGCGGGGCGATGGCACCGGTGGCATTATAAGCTGCACATTTTCTTAGCCGGGCAGGTGCTGCTATTAGCAAGTATGCTGATGATACTGAAGGGCTCTTCGCTGGGTATTTTTTTTCTGGCGACGGGCCTGGTGGGTGCAGGTCAGGCGTTTATGTACAACTCGCATTTGTATTACGGGGTATCAGGGGGGACGAGGCGGTCCAGGCGGATGGCGATACACGAGTTTCTGCTGTCGGCGGGTTTTGTAATCGGGTCTTTGACGGGCGGTTTTTTGAGCGATGAGTTCGGCCCCCTTATGCCATACCGCTTCGGGTTGGGTGTAGTTGCGCTGGGATTGCTCCTGCAATTAGCTATCTGGTTCGGATTCAAACGTAAATCGATAGTGTCGGCAGCCATTCAGTGATGGGACCATGTGTCGGATTTTTTGTTTTTCGGCGTGTTTGGGAGGGTATAATTGGAAAAACGCAGGTTTGGGTGAGATTTTGCGCCCATTTTGGGTTGTCTGCGGTTGCTTCTGTCCTCCTTTTGATTTTACTGTCAGCAGCATACCACGGAAACGGTATAGAAGAGATTGCCCAACATTGTTCAGAGACATTTGAAAAACTTGGAAAACACCAAGTAAATAATTTATCATTGAACGAACTGCTTAATGGTGAAAGATGAGAAAGGAATGATCATGAAGTTATTTAGTGCGATCGTGTTATTCGCAGTGTTGTCTGGAAGGCTCACTGGTGTACTGGCGGCCTATCCGCCGGATAACGCCGCGGTGCTCTATCACAGAGCGTTTTTGTTGACCGAAGAGCCGAGTGATGAGGTTGACACGATGCTGGGCCAACTGCGCAAGGGTGAGATTGAGGTTAACAATAAAATACGCGAATACATAGATAAGCACAGAGAAGTCATTCGATACGCAATGGATGCGTCGGATATTGAATTCTGCGATTGGGGTCTGGATATGTCCGAGGGTTTCAATCTGAGGACGCCGGAATTGGCAAAGATGCGTCAGTTGTCGTATCTTCTTCTCGCTGACACAAGTATCCACACAGCCGATGGTGACACAATGGGTGCTCTGAATCGGTGTCTGGCGATTCACGGCATAGGCAGACATGTTGGCGAGCAGGTGCTTATATTCTATCTTGTTGGTGTCACGATGAATCAAGTCGCCAACGAAGCGATCATAAATGTTCTCTCAAGCCGGGCGGTGGATACCGAGACTCTGACATGGCTCAAGAGAAAATTGATGCAGATATCGACCAAAAGTGTTTCGATTAAGTCAGCACTTGCAAATGAGACTCAAATGTCAGCACGCGAGTTTTGCAAGGAAAGGATGGACATGATGATAACCGGGGGGATAATAGTTGCATACGCTGAAAAGTTACGTGAGGCTGACGATGAGTTTTTTGCCGGTAGCAGGGATTATTATCTTGAATTTGCGGCAAAATCGCAGAAGGCAATGGACCTGCCTTATGCAGAAGCAATCGGCCGGTTGAATAAACTGAACCTTGATGTTGTGAGAGACACCTCTAAAAATGACAAAGCATTGCTTACTGCCATGTTGAAACCAGCCATAACCAGCCTCTTTAGCAAAGAGGCAAACAAACAGTCGTCATTCAACTCTCTTATAGCGGCGATTGAAGTCTATATCATCAAGGCTAAGACGGGCAGCCTTCCGGATAAATTACCTGCTGGTTTGCCGAAGGATATGTTCAGCGGCGAGGATTTCGAGTACGAGATAACAGCCGACGGGTTCATCCTTCGATGCAGGGCCAAAGATTTGGTCAAGGATGAGGTCTATCAGCATGAGTTCGAGATAAAGCAGTGATTTTTGTACAAGGGAACTATTAAAGCCGGGTCGGTTGGCCCGGCTTTTTTTGTGTACTTTTGTTTATTTTTTCTTGCAAAGACTAAAGGGCGGCGGTAGGGTTTGACCGATAATACTGTAGAGGGTTTGGGGGGGGCGTGATGAGTGGCGAGTGTGGTCGCCGCAGTCGGTCAGTATGGCGTCTGGTGTCGCGGTGTGGGCGGCGTGAATGCGGTATTTGACTATTTGTGATGGGAGGATAATCATGTCCGAGACGACGGCTGATGTTCAGATGCGTTCGGCCGACAATGCGGCTGTACTCTACAACCAATGCTTTGCGATGGTGCAGCAACCGGCTGATGTGATGTGGGAGAAGCTGCGCGAGCTGGCCAAGGGCAAGGTCGAGCCGACGGAAAAAACAGCCGGCTTCATCCGCAGCCATTATGATATGGTCGCCCTTGTAACCAGGGCGGCCCGGGTGCAGGCCTGTGACTGGGCGCTCGACTACTCCAAAGGAGCGGCACTGGATATACCGTATCTCCAGCGGTGCCGCCTTGCCGCCTGGCTTACCCTTGCCGACGCGCAGCTCCTCGCGTCAAAGGGCAAATTCAAAGAGGCGCTGAGCCGCTGCGTTGCGGTCTGGAAGATGAGCGGCCATATAAGCAAGGGCCCGGTCATCTGCCGGCTGACGGGACTGTCAATCCTTCATACCGCCGGTGAGTGTGCAGCCGACATACTGCCGAAGTTGCCCCGGGATTTGGAAATTCTTCAGTGGCTCCGCCAACGCGCCGATGAAATGACGCAGGACGAACACCTGTTTGAGAGCTGTCTTGAGAACGATTTGACTTTGCTGAGCGCATATATGACAAGCGACGGCTCCGAGAGCTCTCTGCAGCCGGGATTCGTGCAGTGGGCGCTGGCAAAACTGCCGAAAGTAATTACCGAGTTTGCGCTTAATCATCCGGGAAAGTTTTTCGAAAGAAACGATGCCTACTGGAAAAATTACGTCTCGGCCGTCAGAGACGCACTGAAGCTGCCGTACGCGGAGGCATTCGGCTCATTTAGAAAGCTGGCGGAAAAAGTCGCCCGCGATTCGCACTCAATCGACGGCGCAATGACGGGCATTTTCGCCGCTGATTTGACCGACGCGTTCGTCGCCGAGATACGCACGCGAACCTTCCTGAACGCCGTCGGTGCCGCTGTCGGTGTTTGCCTTGCACGGGCGCAGACCGGCGAGCTGCCCGGCTCGCTGCCTGAGAACTCGCCGAAGGATTTGTTCAGCGGCGAAAATTTCCGGTACGAACCGACCGATGACGGCTTTGTCCTGCACTGTCGCGGCAAAGACCTGACGGAAGGCAGGTGCCGCCGGTATCAATTCCGGGTCAAAGGATGACTGTATCCCCGTCGCCGGAAATCAATGTCACACCCTCTGGGCGTAAATGCACAACAAAAAAAATTGCAAATATCCCTGCGCCTGTTATACTCAACGCTTTAATAGAGAATTCGAAAGGGATTGTATATGAAGGCTGATGTAGCTGACCTGAAACTGGCCGCTGGGGGCAAAAAGAGGATTGCTTGGGCCGACAACGATATGCCCGTACTCGCATCCATCCGCCGGCGTTTTAAAAAGCAACAACCGCTCAAAGGACTAAACCTCTCCGCCTGCCTTCACATCACCGCCGAAACCGCCAACCTCGCGCGCACACTCAAGGCCGGCGGCGCAAACACCGTCCTGTGCGCCTCCAATCCGCTCAGCACCCAGGACGACGTCTCCGCATCGCTCGTAAAGGATTTCGGCATTCCGGTCTTCGCAATATGCGGCGAAAACCGCAGCACATACTACAAACACATCAACGCCGCCATCGACCACAAACCCGTTATCACCTTCGACGACGGCGCAGACCTCGTAACCGAACTGCACACCCGCCGGAAAAAAGACGCCGGCCGAATCATTGCTTCTATGGAAGAGACCACCCCCGGCGTAATCCGCCTCCGCGCACTGGCAAATCAGGGCAAACTCAACTTCCCCGTCATCGCCGTGAACGACGCCGACAGCAAACAGCTCTTCGACAACCGATACGGCACCGGACAATCCACCGTCGATGGCATCATCCGCGCGACCGACCTCCTGATGGCCGGGAAAAAAGTCGTCGCCGCCGGCTACGGCTGGTGCGGACGCGGCTTCGCTATGAGGGCACGCGGTATGGGGGCTATAGTTATCGTTACCGAAGTCGATGAAATCAAGGCAATCGAAGCCGCTATGGACGGCTTTACAGTTATGCCGATGGCCGAGGCGGCAAAAATCGGCGACCTCTTCGTTACGCTCACCGGCGACAAAAACGTCATCCGCTGTGAGCACTTCCGCGTAATGAAGGACCGCGCCGTCGTCGCCAACAGCGGCCACTTCAACGTCGAAATCGATATCCCCGGTCTTAAAAAACTCAGCAAAAAAATAAACCGCGACGTCCGAAACCACGTCGATGAATACGTCCTTAAAAACAACAGGAGAATCCACCTGCTCGCCGAAGGCCGGCTCATCAATCTCGCCGCCGCCGAGGGACATCCCGCCTCCGTTATGGATATGAGCTTTGCGACTCAGGCGCTCGAAGCGGAGTACGTCGTCAAAAACCGGCGCAAACTCACCGTCGCCGTCCAGGACGTACCCGTCAAAATCGAGCAAAAGGTCTGCCGGCTCAAACTAAAATCAATGGGAATCCGAATAGACAAGCTTACGCCCGAGCAAATAGAATACCTCACCGCCTTCGGCGAAGGAACTTGAAAAAATGCGAGCTACCCTCTTTTTAGCAATCGCCTTACTGACGGCACAAATCGCCTCCGCCTCCGGGCAAAAAATACTGGCCGCCGATGAATCTTTCATACTCAACCGCATAGACAAGCTCTGCAAAAAATACGCTGAGGCATCGACCGCAGGCGCTCCCCTGCCCGAGTCCGACTACGGCCCAAATGCCGTCTCACGCGGCAACTCCGCCACCCGGTTCATCACCCTGCAGAACCCAACCTGGCAAAAGAGAAAATGCCGCGTTCGGCTGAACCAGTCCATAGGCCTGGCCCGGGCCGAGACCGTCGAGCTGAGACAGCTCTACCCGACCGAACGCATCATCGGCCTGTACCGGTACAATCCCGGCTACTTCGTCACCGTCCACATCGCGCCCTGCCGGGCCGCCCTGCTGATGGCGACGACAAAGCCACTCGACGAAATCTCCGTCTTCGGCTGCGATTATCAAATCATCCGGGATGTCCCCGGCAAACCTGTCATCGTAAATCTGCTCGGTATGCCGGGCAAAAGACAACTGGTCACCCTCTCCGCCCGACACAGAAAGTTCACTAAAGCCACTCTCGATGGTAAGCCCGCACCGGATGCCGCTGCGGGAAAACCCTTCTATGTCAATTTCCCAGGCGAGCCAAACGAACTACCGACGCACAGAAAACTCGGTGACCTCAATCCTGTTGATGTCCCCGCCGACGCTGAAGCGCTCTGCGAAGCCGCCTCAATAAAAAAAGCGTACCGGCTCTCGACCACCATCACCGAGGCCGCCCCCAACACCCTTCTCGCCATACCTCTTGAAGCCGGCTGTAACCGGCTCAAGACCTGTGCCTTCGTCCGCATCAGCGGCAAATCCGGGATTGCTTCTTTCGCAACCATATCAATCCCCGACGCATTGTGGCACAAAAAAACCGCCCCTGCTGTAATCTGCCCTGCTTATTATGTCCCCGTCACCGCTGACATCATCGACAAAAAAATCGACATCTTCCTGCTCCTGCCCGATGACAACCGAGCCGCCATAAAACACGAATGCTACATCACCGCCTACCCGCACCCCTACGAATCCAAACGGCTAATCCTCGAATAACCACGCAATACGCAATTTTATCCGCCGGACATTTGGCGGAACGAGATACGAAATGCGAAATACGGACCACGCAGAATTCAAAGCCATCCTCTTCGACCTCGACGGCACCCTGCTCAATACCCTAACCGACCTGGCACACGCAATGAACGCAACCCTCGAAGCAATGGGTTTTGCCCCTCATCCGGTCGAGGCCTACAAATACTTCGTTGGCGACGGCGTCGAAAATGAGGCAAAGCGTGCACTGCCCAAAGACCGTCTCGGCCCCCATACCATCTCAGAATGCGTCGAGCTCGCCCGCGCTGAGTACGCTCGCTGCTGGCACGAAAACACTCGCCCCTATCACGGCATCGGCGAGCTGCTCGGCAACCTTACGCAGCGCGGCGTCGTTATGGCCATCCTCTCAAATAAGCCCGACGATTTCACAAAGCTTATGGTCGAAAGACTCCTGCCCGACCGGCAATTCGAAATCGTCCGCGGTGCGATAGATGGCGTCCCCATCAAGCCCGACCCCGCCGCAGCGCTGGCAATCGCAAAGCAATTGAAAATCCCGCCGAAAAACTTCCTCTACCTCGGCGACACAAACACCGATATGAAAACCGCCATCAACGCTGGAATGCACCCCGTCGGCGCCACCTGGGGCTTCCGTACCGCTGACGAGCTCACCCAAAACGGCGCAAAAACACTAATCCATCACCCCACCGCGCTGCTCAATATCGTTGATGCTTCTTGATAAGACACATATCTCTGTGTACACTCTTGATGAGTATATCATAATCTCAGTTGTCTTTGGAGTTCACCCATGCAGAAGCCTTATGCAGCGCATGAAATTGCATACCAGAAAATCGCCAGGGACGGCATTAGCTCGTGGGACCAATTCCTCGGCAGCAAAACTCAGATCGACCCGCAAGTCAGGCGCTTCCTCACAGACGTTTGTGCCCGGCCGTGGGCGCCGAAAGCCGGCAGAGTCGTCGAGATAGGGTGTGGAACCGGCCCAATCCTGCGATGGGTTTGCAAACGGCGTTTCACCGGCCTGGGAATCGATATCAGCAAGACCGCAATCGCCATGGCAACCCAACAGTCAAAGGGTCTCGATATACGATTCAAGCGCGCCGATGCATGCCGTCTGAAGACCACCGAGTTTGGCAAATTCGACATGGTTATCGACGGACATTGCCTCCACTGCATCACCGAACCAGCGGATCGCCGGGCCCTTCTGCGAAACGTCTTTCGGATTCTGCGAAAAGCAGCTATCTTTGTCGTCATGACCATGTGTGCCCCCGTGGATAAGAGGCTGTATTCCTGTGTGTCCAAAGAAAACGGACTCATAAAACACACTATTTATATGCCCCTCCCCCAGGCCGGAAGATATGAAGGCTCCCGCAAAATTCAAGACCGCGCCTATCTACCTGTCCGTGCCGTGCCGCATTGGAAAATCGTCCTCTCAGAGATCAAAAAAGCAGGATTTCAAATCAGAATGTTCCAATATGACGCACCCTCTGACAGGAACCCTTTCAGTTCTCTTTCCGTAGCAGCATTGAAGTAGCTGGTGCAAAACAACTCGTCCACCATCCGGCGGACATCCTCAAAATCCTCGACAGTCCTGTCCCGTAAATGTCATCTCTGAAAGCGTGTCGTTTGTCAAGTACGCCACATAATTATTCCTC
>CAYMYK010000012.1:0-24885 GCA_964394625.1 uncultured Pirellulales bacterium | reverse complement strand
ACTCGAGGAAGATGTTCTTTTGGGGGATATTGCTTTTCAGAATTCCGGTGCTATTTCCGAAGGACAGCTACAGTTGTCTCGACTGCGGCCACGTCTGGAGCCGGCACCAAAAGTGATTTTGCCTCTCGCAGAGAGCCGAAAGGAATGCGGCAGTCTGCCGGCAGCGGATAACGCCGGTGAACTGACGGACAGGGTAACAGAGTATCGACCGACGGCAATCGGCAATCTCACAGCCGGTTATTACAGCAGCTCCGCCGGAAAGCGATATGCCGGTTGTATTGCCGCGGACTTTACAGTGTGCAATCGTCGGTGCTGCGCTGCCGGTGATTGAGACACCGCTGCTGACACTGGTTGTTATGGTAAAACCGTCAAGGACGGTTGCTTCGTTGACGTCGGCGGCGGTGACGACAGTGTAAACGTTAAACTGGGGGAAGTGTCCGGATAGGATTGTCTCGCTGTTGGGGTCGTTAAGGTTGCGTTGTGCAAGGGATGTTTCCCAGCCGGCGAAGTGCCCATAGACGGGTATGCCGCTAACCAATTGGATTGTGTTACTCTGGCCTAATGGACCATCAGGTTTGTATGTCCCCTTCGCCACCCAGATTTGGCTGCCGCAGTCCGGTACCGCTCGGTCAAGCGCATCCTGCAAACCGAGATAGGCGTCGGCCCAGGAGTGGCCGGTCTTGTGGCCGCTTTCGGCTGAATGGTTGACATATATAACCGGGGGCCACCAGTTGTTGACATCTGTCCGGATATATGCGGTCACGGGCGAAATTTCCGGCGCATTGAAGATACAGCCGTTGATGATTTTGTAACCGGGATACGCAAGCTCATTTACGGTGGCACTCAAGGTAAGCGTCTTTGACTCGTTCGGCTCAAGGGTCCCAATCTCCCAGCAGTAGCTGCGGTCTTCGGGGCTATAGTTCAAATCAGGTATATCGAGATTGATTTCGACCTCCTCGGGCAGATAATCGACGATAATAACGTTGTTGAGTGTCCCGATGTAATTCGGGTCGTTGGCGTCGGTAACAGGGTTGCCGTAATGAATGGTGTATGTGATTTCGTCTCTGTTCGGGTCGGTGGGCAGGACATTCGGCTCGCCGTTCTCGATATCGGCGGTCATCGAAAGCAGCCCCGGCTGAGGCAGGTAAAAATCGTTACCAAGCGTAACATAGTAAGTTTGGTATCCCAAACTCGGGCAGTCATAAGGAATTCGCATATAGCCGCCGTCGCCCCACTCGTTGGGGTCGTTCGCCTCGTTGGGGTCGGGCGCCCACCAGGAGTTGCGAAGGAGCCAGACACCCGGACCGTCATAGTTAGGGTCAGGCGGGTCATCATCCCAGCCGACAAAAATCACGACGTGGTCGAGGCCTCCGGACTCGCACTCGGTGAATATGCCGTTGCCCTTGAATGTACTGAACACATCATAGCCGGCGTGGACGACAGTTGCGACCGGGCCGTAAAGATAAATCGCCTTTTTGATGTCCTCGACCGAAGATAAAGGGTTATTGTTGCGGCTCTCTATCCAGTAGTGGTGCGGATAGGGACAACCGCAATTTTCGTCGGTTGCTGAATATGGAAAATCTGTCTCGAGAACTGCACCGTTGTGACCGCAGTAGTCGAGATAATAGTCTTCATCCTTCCTTATGTGGTCAAGAGCTTCCCGGTGGAATCCACCCGCCTCATCACATCCGCTGGGACCGGCCCAGGCCAATGGGCAGCAGCTTACTATCCACTGCTCGGACAGGTCCATATAGTCGGGGCGAAGGTGCGAGCGAATCAATACCGCCGATTCGACTATACCCGTAGCGGCAAAGGCATAGCAGGAGCCGCAGTCACCCTGGGCTCGCGGCTCAGGTACTACATCGTAGTCGCGCCAGTCGAACCGGACCGGCAAATCTATATCGGCATCAATGGGATTTGCACCGCCGGATTCGGCAAGCAGCATACCCTGGTTTGAGTCATATCCGGCAGCATAACCGCAGAGGACTTCGACAGGACGATTCGATGCGGATGTCTCGCCAACTTTGAAGGGCCAGTTCTCTTCAATGGCTTGCGCATTCAACTCTTCTATGCGCTCTTTAGAGATTTGGGCGAGGGCATTTGTTGAGATGAAGGCAATAACAAATAGTGATATAACCGATTTGATAAGTGTGTTTTGGGCGTACATAGCCGCTCCTTTCCTTGACCGTTTCGCATTTCAGTTAAAACTCTTTCTAAGACTACAACCTGCTAATGGCCTTTTCGGCGCAGCGCAACAAAAACAGCACCTCCTGCAACAAACAGCAGTGTCGTTGGTTCAGGTATTTCCTCTACTACAGCAAGACTGTAATCTTGACCGGCACTGATGGCGACATAACGCATATTATCCGGTAACTCGAGGACATCACATTGACCATAGCTGTTCGACCCCCAAGCAGCCAGGGTACCGTCGGCTCGCAGGGCGAGAGAGTGCGCGCCGCCTGCGGAAATTGTGACAAAGTCGCTGCCCACAGGCACATCGAGTTGACCGCCGAAGTTGCTGCCCCAAGCCATAAGTGAGCCTTCGTACTTCAAAGCTAGACTGTAATAAGCACCCGCTCCCACTGCTATAAAATCGTTACCAAGTGGCACATCACAAGCACCATAACCATTGTTGCCCCAGGCAGCGACAGAGCCGTCACTTCTAAGGGCAAGAGAATGTATCCCGCCGAGGTCGATATCCACGAAATCGTTACCGGCCGGTACCGTTGACCAATCATAGCCCCACACTGCGAGAGAACCGTCGCTAAGTACCCCCCCATTGCCGCTTCGTATGGCGTCTATACAGACAAATGAACCGTCCGGCTGAGGAACGGGCTCCAGCCCCCCGCTCGGCGGTTCATAACAACCCCAATCCACCACAGAACCGTCAGTCCTTAAGGCGATGCTGTGAAAAACTCCTGCTGCAATATCCACAAAATCGCTACCCGCAGGGACATCACACTGGCCCAGGCCATTGCTTCCCCAGGCGACCAACGAGCCGTCGGCCCTGATTGCGAGCGAGTGATACCGCCCCGCAGCCACTGCTACATAGTCATCACCCACCGGCACGTCAATCTGCCCCGTACTGTCATCTCCCCATCCGACGATGTAGCCGCCCTGCGCCGGTACAGCCGCCAGCATCAGCACTACTACTCCCGCTACCCAAACAATTACATCTCGCATCTTTTTACCCTTTCAATAAGACCCTCGAATACATAAAATATTATACCACACACATACCATAAATTCAAGCCCTTTTATACAATTTTTTGGCATGATATAGATGTGCGGAAGGGCACTACTACATCGCATCCCACTGCGGCTCGCCAGAGCCGACCCGAAATACGCAAGCAGTGCCCCAAATCGGGGCACCGAACTGTTCGCGTTTTCGGGTACTAAAACTGGCGATTTCAGTGAGAACGCCAAAGTTCAGCGACTTTCAAGAATAAATTGTTATTTTCTATAATAACCACAAGTCGAATACAAAATCAAGAAGAAAATAAAAAAAAGCAACCGGTCTGTTACAAGTAGGCAAACCAAGCAATTTGCCCCCTTCGCAAGAAATTGAGGGGGCAAATTGTGACCCGGCCGGGCTGGGTGCCACCAATGGCCGGCAGCTTACAGTCCACTGCCCGGCCCCCTTCTGCTGCGACGGCTGCGACCTCGACCGGAGCACCAGCATCGACCCGGCCAATTTTACCCTTCTCAGCCCGGCAATGGCGCCAAAAAGCCACCCCCTGCTCCCCTGTTATCCTGCCCCCTGAACGCTGAACGCTATATGCTATAACTCCCACCGCAGTTACTATAAGCAAATCTTATAATGTAAGCGCAAAAATTGCCCTGTTTTTTCAAACAAATGACCCGGTCTTCACCCCGTTTTTCCAAATTTTTCCAAAATTTTCGCAAATTTTACACCATTTTTTGCCCCTATAACCCGCATATCTTACCCATCTTAACCCCCAAACTGCATTTTAAGCCCAAAAACAGCATCACCCTCCAAAGTTTTCCGGATTTCGCCCGCTACTATTAGTTTTTCTTATAATCCACCACAGCAAAAATCCCCTCTCTTTAGCCGTCGCCGCCCCGGCCACGCAAACCCCCTCCCCGCGAAAACCCCAACCAAATCCCCCAATCCTGTTCCCCTGGTACCCTGTTATCCTGTTCTCTCGATACCCTGTTCCCTGAACGCGATACGCTGTCCGTTGGACGTTGGCTGTTGAGTACAGAGAAGCTAATCGGGTCTTTTTAGCTCTTCGATTTTCGGCAGGTCCTTGATGGAGTTAAGGCCGAAGGTTTCGAGGAACTTTCTCGTGGTTCCGTAGAGCATCGGCCTGCCCAAAACCTCGGCCCGGCCGACGATTTTTACCAATCCCTTGTACATCAGGTTGCGAATCATCTCGCCGGCGGCGACGCCCCGGATGGCCTCGATGTCGGCCCGCATAATCGGCTGCTTGTAGGCGATAATAGCAAGCGTCTCCAGGGCCGGCTGGCTCAGTTTGCTGTCGTCGCGGACACGCAGCAGCTTCTTTAGCCAGTGGTTGTAGCCGCCGAGCGTCAGCATCTGGTAGCCGCCGGCAATTTGTTCAATTCTAAAGGCGTTGCCGTTGGCCTCGTATTTTTCGTTAAGGCTTTTGACATACGTGCGGACCTGCTTTACGCCTGTGCCGACAACGTCGGCCAGGCGGGCGGGCGATAGTGGCTCGTCGCTTGCAAAGAGCACGGCCTCGACAACGGATTCGACGGTCGGCTCGAAATCGGCTGGGACCTCGGACAGGTCCGGCTGCTCCTGTGTGCTATCTTCATCGACATCCCGGCCCTCGTCGCCCGGCTCGGCCGTTCCCGCCGGCTGCTGCGGGGCGCCGGGTTGGCTGGGCTGCTGTTCAATGGTTTGCTCGTTATCAACGGCCGCTTTTTGCTCTTCTGTCATATCATTTTCCACTTGAATGGGTCTGCGTCTTTTCTGCTCACCGTAATTTTTACCTGTTTTAACATTTTTTGCAACCCCCTCCCCAACTTTTTCCCCCGATTTTCTGACATACGCCCCAGCCCGCTTAGCTTGCTCGCCCAATATACTTCGGATCCCCTTCTCAATCCCATTACTTTCTTCCGCAGGATACACAGACCGCCAATGTCATCCATATTTCTTAATAACCTCATCCACAACTGTTCGGTTTTGTGGCTAACCCTAAATACTAAGCAAGCCGTGAGAACACTGCTCGAACAATATCAGGGTGACGCTCTACAGTCACAGCTCGAATACGAATCACTTGGTAGCCTCGTTTTTTGAGAAAAGCATCTCTTGCCTCATCCTCCATAATCGCTTCTGCGCTAAAATAATGCTGGCGCCCATCGATCTCAATATCGTATCGAGTGCCGGATAAACCAACGACCACAAAATCCAACTGTCTGGTTATATCCCTCTCCGGCCACTCTTCCTGATACCAAGGCACTAATTCTTTGAGCATTTCTCGTACCTTAGTTCTTGCAGGACTTTCTTCTGGTCTGTTACGTTGCTCGCCGGTCAATTGGTCAACGAACTTTGCCAGTTCACCAAGAGGCCCGGGTGTTTGTTCGCAGTATTTCTTGTCACCTACGATGTGCAATACTTTGCGGGCTCGAGTTAATGCTACATTCAAAAGGCCCTCCTCTTTGGAAATCCATTCCGCTGCTGTTGCATCCGCACCTTCCGACACTACAGGCGAAAAGACTATAATATCGGCTTCTGAACCCTGGAAAGTATGAACGTTACCAACTTTCAGTCTGTTTCCTAACATGTCTCCTAATCCACCTTCTCGCAGGAGAGACTCGATATAATTTCGTTGGCGATTATATGGTGTGACGATTCCTATCGTCCATTTATCTCGCAGCGACTCGTCCCTCACAATTTTCTTTACTATCTCTACGACTTTTCTTGCCTCCTCCACATTCCGCAAGCTACCTCTCGGCCGGTCAACTTCAGACGGCACATCCCACCAAAAAACAGGCACTTTCTGCTGGTTCTCCGGAGGAGTTCTGATTATAAGCCCCGTCTTGTAATTTGGACGATAGTACGTCCTATTTGAGAATTCAATAATCTTCGGATGTGAACGGTAGTGCTCAGCAAGGAAGAAGGGCTCGTGGCCAGATTCTATGATGGTTTCTGCGGCGCAGTTAAACAGCGATTTCTTGCGATAGGAATAACGGTTGAGCAAGTATTCGGCTCCTTCTGACTCTGCCAGCTTCTGTTCTTTTCGGTCGTCAATGGATGAAACATGACGCAACTGATATGGATCACCAATCACCACCAGCCGTTTTGCACGAAGCAATAAGGGAAGAGCCGATGCGATGTCACACTGGCTCGCTTCGTCTATAATGACGCAGTCATATATTTTCGGTTCAAATGGCAGTGAACGACGGGCGGACAGGTTCGTCACGATTACCCCTGAAGCAACTCCAAGTAAAGCATTGGCCGCACGACTGAAATCCCGCTGCATCTGTCTGCCAATTACATCTGTTGAGTCAAAATATCTCGTCAGCAAGGTCGGCAGGCGTCGTCGCGCTGGCACAATTCGGCCACGAACACGCGCTCGGCACGTATCACGAGCGCATTCGACTATAGCGCTGCAATATTTCTCAGAGTCCTGCTTGAACTCAGATGCTAATCGCACCCTCTCTAAATCAGAAAATGCGCTATCAATATCTTCAACGGCCCTTCGACATTCATACAGTCTGTGTAGAATTTGGTAGTCCTCTAAAAGACTTTTCCATTCCGAATTTCGCTTGGAGCTCCATTGCGGAATTGTCTTAGGTTCATTGCTGCTAAGCTTAACGAAGTCGCCTTCATATTTTCGCTTCACTCTCGGCCCCAAGAGAAAGCGTAAGAACCATAACCACAACCCCGGCCATTGTTTTCCCGAAAGAGCACACACATCTTCAAGTTTTTTTCTCACCACATCTTTGTGTTCCGACTCAGGCCAATCCGATATTGGGTGACTATCCCACCAGTCCTGCCACGGCTGCGGCAATTCACTTACTTGCTTGCGCAGAGCAGCAAGTGATTCGGCATATCTGGCCACCGCTAAACTCGCGTCGGTAGATTCCTTCTCCAAACACTTGCGTTCTTGAAGTTGTTCGCCCAGCTCCTCACTTCTGTCGGGAATCATTTCCAGGTTGTTGTGTTGCAGCGCTTTGGCTTGTTCGATACGGACTTGCCTTTCCTCATCAATCTTTTTCTTGTTGCCAAGTCGCAACGTCCAATCGTCACGGTCAAGTATTTCAGCAATTTTGTCGCGTACGATATCTACAGCTCTGTTATTCTTGCTCGCGAAAAGAACACGATGCCCCGCAGCTTCCATCGAAGCAACAAGATTTATGACTACCTGTGATTTTCCGGTCCCCGGAGGTCCTGTGATTACCGTCAGTGACTTCGACAGAGCCGACATAGCAGCTTCGCGTTGGCTTCGATTGAGCGGCACTATCTCAAGGAGTTCCGGCGCATCAGAAACAACTTTTTGGGGGTTGTCGGATTCGAACAGTATTTCCAAAGCAGTCCCAACCGCCTTCTTTGAAAGGTCCATCTGTCTCATTTGTGCAAGTTCGCGGCGCAATTGATTTGTATAGACTCCTCCCGTGTCCCGGAATACTAAACTGCCGTTTTTCCACCCTTCTGCGCCGGCCGGCGTGACAAGTTCTTCGATTGACTCGTACCGCTCCTGCCGCTCTTCAAATGCCTTTCGAAGTCTAGCCTCGAACGCTCCAAAATCACTTGACTCAAGCGTATCCTGGAGTCCAAGTCGTTCCGCAAGACTCGGATGCGTGTTCTTGAACAGATGTAGGTTGACTTGGATTGTGCCTGGGTGGATGAGCCGCAGAGTCAAACTTGTTTTCTGTTGGTCCAACTCGGCTTCAACTTCGGCCATAAAAAGAGGTAATAAAAAACCTTTACTATCACGATAAACAGGATACCCATAGAGATAGCGTGGCCGTTCGATTTCGCCGGAATAACGCTCAAGAAAGCGCCGCTGTCCATTTGAAATAGTCCACGAAACATCCTCAGCATTCCTGAAAAGACCACCCGCATCTGCTTCGGGAACGATATATTGCCAGTTGATCCCGTTAGCGTTTACCTGTTTGTTTCGGCGGTCTTCTTCCTCCACGCAGGCCAGATAAAAATTCAGTAGTTTCTCATAGTTCATTTTACCGGGTTCCTACCGCCGATTTAAGAACTTGTCCCATGAAACGGCCAAATCCATCTCTCCGGCGTTCTTCACGCAAGCTCCTTCCACGTAAACGGGTCCGCATCCTTCTTGCTAATCCTAATCGTCACTTCTCGCAGCCGTTTTTTTAACTGTTGTGCGAGGTTTTTGAGAATGAAACGCTCGGATACGCTGTGGGACAGGCACAGGCAGGTCAGGCCGGCTTCCTGGGCGGCTAAGGCCTGGTGGTGTTTTAACTCGCCTGTGAGATAAAGGTCGGCGTGCTGGGTGATGACTTGGTTGATGATCTTGCCGCAGGAGCCGGCGCAGACGGCGGCGGTTTTGACGAGGCGTCTTTCAGGGCCGACGATGCCGATGGCTTTTACGCCGGTTTGCCGCTTGATTGCGGCGATGATTCTGCTCAGCGGTATTGGTTTTTCGAGCTTGCCGATTCTGCCAAGGCCGAACCTGCTGCGGTCGTTGTGGAGTTTGAAGAGGTCGAAGGCGGGTCTTTCGTAGGGGTGGGCCTTGAGCATCGCCGCTATTACGGCGTCGCGTCTGCCGGCGGGGACAATGGTCTCGAAGCGAAGCTCGGGGACCCTTTCGAGTTTGCCTTTTCTGCCTATGGCGGGTTTGGCGCCTTCGAGAGGCAGGAAGGTACCCTCGCCGGAGACGGCAAAAGCACAGTTACTGTAGTTGCCGAGGGCGCCCGCGCCGGCGGCAAAGACCGCATCAGCAACCCTGCCGGCTGAATTCACTGGTACGAAGACGACGAGCTTGTAGGTGTCGGGTGCGGGGTTTGGGACGTAGTCGCCGATTGGTTTGCCGTCTTTAATCCCGACGATTTCGGCGAGAGCGTCGTTGACGCCGCCGACGGCTGCGTCCAGAGCCGTGTGCACCGAGAAGACCGCAATATCCCGCCGAATCAGCTCATAGACGACGGCGGTGGGACCATCGGGGGTGATTTTCTTCAGGCCGTCCCAGATGACAGGGTGATAGCTGACAATCAAATCGGTCCTGAGACGCTTTGCCTCGGCGAGAACGGCGTTCGTTATGTCGATGGTCAGCAGGACGTTTTTTACATCCTTTTGCGAATTGCCTATAAGCAGACCGACATTGTCCCAGTCCTGGGCCAGCGACAGCGGGGC
The DNA here is from genome assembly GCA_964394625.1 of uncultured Pirellulales bacterium. Lineage (GTDB taxonomy): Bacteria > Planctomycetota > Phycisphaerae > Sedimentisphaerales > Anaerobacaceae > JAUVYV01. Next base: position 15,563 of record CAYMYK010000012.1, on the reverse strand, counting down.
GATTTTTTCCACTTCGTGCGCAATTTCTCTTACTTTCATTTGCTTTTACACTCATCCAAAATAGATTTTTGGTAATGCCGCCGGATTTTTTTCGTCATCGCGCCGGGTTTTCCGTCGCCGACGGTATGCTTTTCGACGGCGCAGACCGGCATAATCTGCATAATTACATTGGTAAGGAAGATTTCATCGGCGCCGAGCAGGTCGTCGATGGAGAGGTCCTTTTCCGTCAGGTTCATACTATTGCTTAGGGCGATTTCGCAGACGGTCTTTCGGGCGATGCCGGCAAGGACGGGTGTATTTGCCGCGGGAGTCAAAACAGTTGAGTCCTTAACCAAAAAGACGTTACTGATGCAGCCCTCGGCCAATCGGCCGTCGGTGGTGAACCAGAGCGCCTCGGCGGCTCTTTTCTCGTGGGCCTGTCTGAGCGCGAGCATACGCGGGAAATAGCTCGTAGTCTTGTGCCCGCAGGTCGGGTCGGTAACGTTCTGCCTGAATGGGCACAGCACGACGAGCACGCCCCGCCCGTAATACTCAGCCGGGTAGGCCTTTAGTTTCGCAGCCGAGATGAGCAGGGTCGGTTTGGGTTTGTCCCCGGCCTGCGAAATTGCCCCGGCCGAGAGCGTCAGCCGAATGCGGGCATCGCTCAGGCCGTTGGCCTCGAGCACTTTATACACCGCTTCGGTCAGGAATTGCCTTTCGTAACTATGTTCGATTGAAAGGGCGTTTGCGCTCGACAATAACCTGTCGAGATGGTCGCCGAGCCGAAAGACAGTGCCGGCGTAGCTGCGCATCGTCTCGAACAGCCCGGCGCCGTAGAGAAAGCCGCTGTCGCCAGCCGACACACGGGCCTTGTCGGTATCTACCAAATTGTCATTTAAGAAAACCTTTTCCATATTCGGCATACACAATACCTATCACGCACGATGCGCGACGGCTTTAATGCCCGCCAGCAGCGCCCTTGCCTTTGTCAGGGTCTCGTCCCACTCGGCGTTTGGGTCGGAATCGGCGACAATGCCGCCGCCGGTCTGGGCATAGGCCTTTTGCCCGGCGATGATAATCGTTCTTATGGCGATATTCAAGCAGGCGCCGCCGTCGAGGCCGACATAGCCGATGCCGCCGGTATAAACGCCTCTTGCCGTCGGTTCGGTTTCGTCGATTATTTCCATCGCCCGCAGCTTTGGTGCGCCCGTTATTGAGCCGCCGGGGAACATCGCCCTGATAATTTCGCAAAAGGAGATGTCCCGTCGAAGCCGTCCTGCCACCGTTGCGACGGCGTGAAAAACCGTCGGGTAGGTCTCGATGGTCCTCGGCTGGGTGACTTTTCTTGTGCCGGGTGTGCAGATTCTGGCGACGTCGTTGCGTTCGAGGTCGATTATCATATTAAGCTCGGCCTGCTCTTTTTCGTTAGTGAGAAGGTCGCTGAAGTTTTTGGTATTTATTTGTTTAACCGCTTCGCTCGTCTCCCTGAAGCGCCTGCGGGTGCCTTTGATTGGCTTTGTGCTGATGACGTCGTCTTCAATTGTTATGAACATCTCCGGCGAGGCGCTGACGATTTGAAAATCACCTGCCCCGATATAAGCCGAGTAGGGGCTTGGGTTGTATAGATTTTGCCAGGCGAACAGGTCTATCGGGCGGGCGTTAAAGCCGCATTCGAATCGCTGGGAGAAGTTGATTTGATATACCTCGCCGTCTGTGATGTAGCGTTTAATTTTCTTTAGCGCGTCGAAGTAGTAATCGCCGGTTATGTTGCATCGGGTCCGGGCGAAATCGATATTGTCCATATCGGCGGGCGGGGGCTGTTCTGCTGAGAGGTTCTGCGCCTGCTGCAACAGCTCTTCGAGGGCGGTTAATTTTTTCCCGGGGCTTTGAGTTTCGCCGGCAAGGGCGAGCGCGATTAGCCAAAACTGCTGTTTCTTGTGGTCATAAGCAATCAGCCGGTCGTAAAAGCTCAGGCGAATCAGCGGCATCCTGAGGTCGTCGATGGTTGTTTCGGGCAGCTTTTCGATGTACCTGCCAAGCTCGTAGCCGAAGTAGCCAATCCAGCCGCAGGGCAGCATACCCTTTGGCAGGCCGGCCCGGCCGGGTCGTTCGATTGTGTATTTTTCGAGGGCATTTTGGAGTTTTTCAAAGGGCCTCTCGTCTGCCGCCCTGAACTCGAAGACCTCTTTCGGCTCGGCCGCCCAGTAGCTAAAGCCGTCGGCGTTTGCCTTTGATGCGTTGCCGCCGAGGATGGATGCGCCCTGCAAGGCGGCAAATGTCCTGGTCAAGGCGGGCAGGGGCGTCGAGATACGGGCCTTTTTGCAGAAGAGTTTGCAGCTAATCGTTTCGGCGCAGTGTGTGATTGTTGCTGTCGTCACGGCAATTGCCCCGCCCTGAGCTGGTCTATGATTTGTATGCCGGAGCTGGTGCCGATTCGCTCGGCGCCGGCCTGGAGCATATCGAGCGTCTGTTTTGCCGTCCGTATTCCGCCCGCCGCCTTTATTTTGCAGTGCGGGGCGTATTCTTTCATCAGCCGGACGTCTTCGACGGTCGCGCCGCCGGCGGGGTGCAGGCCGGTGCCGGTCTTTACGAAATCGACGCCGCATCTGTCGGCGATTCGGCAGGCGAATATTTTCTGGTCGCGGGTAAGTGCCGCCGATTCGATTATGACTTTCAGCAGGACCGCCGGCCTCATTGACCGGCACACCTTCAAAACGGCCAGCAGCTCATTAGCAAGATACTTTTCATCGCCATCGATTATCGCCGCCAAATCGGCGACCATATCGATTTCGTCGGCTCCTGAAAGAATAGTTTCTTTGGCCTGGGCGACCTTGATTTTTGTAAAATCGGCGCCGAAAGGCAGAGACACCACCCCGCCGACTTTTACCTTTGTGTTATGCAGTCGCTCAGATGCCAGCGGGACCCATCGGGGATTTACGCATACGGTATGGAACCCGAAGTCTATGGCCTCGTTACACAACTGCTTGATTTGCCCGGCGGTCGCCTCGGGCCTGAGCAGCGTCTGGTCAATAACGCCGGCGAGTTGGTTACTTGATATTTGCAAGGTTTTATCTTCTGATACCGTCTGTATTTTACGATAAATCAACCATAGAGTTTCACTCCGGTTTCTTCGACAATATCGTTGAAAAGCGATTTGCGAGACAAGTCAACGAGGTCAACTGGTTTTGAGAGGTGTTTGACTAACTCGGCGTAGAACTTAAAGAACAGCTTTTTGTCGATACCCTTTACTGCGAGGTCTATATCATTGGCGTTTTCTTCGTCTTCCAATGACGAGCCGAACAGCAAAATCGAAGAGACGTTATACTTTTTGGCACACCGTAAAATTATGTCTTTCTCATATCCTGTCATCATTTCATACATCCATCAAACTCAGGATGCCGATTCACCTTTAACCATAATGCCTCCGTAGATGCGAGATTTTGCCCAGCTTAAAATAAAGGAAATCCTTCGTTTGCGTTGGTAGAACCGATGTCACGCATACTCATAAAGGGGTACGGTGCTCGTCGGGACGGCTTCTGCCTGTAATAAAGCCTCAATCCGACGAACGGTTTCCGGCTTTAGAAGTATATCTCCACACACTGAGCAAACTTCCGCCGGGACGTGGTCGATCACAACCACCTGCCCTTTATGGCGCAGAGTGTGTGCAATCTTGCGCTTCTCGTATTCTCCCGGACAGCTTTCGATACTGCATTTCATATCTATCGTCTCCTTTGCGTCGGTGTTATCCACTTTGGCGGTTTGGCCTCATAAACTGTAATAATGATAAGCACCGGTCGTGCCGTTGTGCATACTATGTGGAGAGGGCGACCACTTTTAGCAGCACCATTTAGCAAACAGCAAGCTCCTCTGCGGTGCTCGGGATAATTTTCCAAAATTTGCCCTGTGGCAATAGCTTCAAGAACCTCATCGAGAGTTATATCCTCCTCAGCCATTTTTTGTTGAGCGTGTTGTGTGATGCGAATATTTTCTACGTCAGCTTGAGCACGTATCTGTTCTAACGCAGCTTTCAGATTTGCCATCAAACTTCCACTCCGGTTTCAGATGGATACGCCACATAGCCGTCAGGGTGCTTTTCTACAACAATTTTGAGCTGTCTCATAACGAGTTCCTCGCTACTTTTTAAGAACCTATCCGAATAACCCATCGTGCACTGTCATTGCTTCGCCCCTTGGGGACAAGCTTCGCTCGCAATGACTGGCTATCACAAATAGTTATTCGGATAGGCACTAAGCAACAGTATAAATCATAACCGGTTGATTTGTCAAGTCCCGACAGGCCGGGATAGTAGAATAATCAATGTCTTGTGTGTCTTTTCTTTTTGAAGAATTCGACGGCGCTTTCGATTCCGTTAAAGACTTGCGTTGCCGTTTGTGTGACGAAGACCGACGGTGTTTGTTTTGCGGGCCAGATGACGTAGGCCTCTTTCGCCGCCTCGTGGGCGTGCTGAAGCTCCCTTTCGACCCCGCTTGAGATTGCCGCCCTGCCGTTGGCCGTCGTGGGGACGAAGCTGATTATCATATCCGACTGGTCTATGAGCATAAAATCCCGCGCGTAGGTCTGGCTGTTGATGTCCGGCTCGATTTGCCGCACCTGGTCGAGTCCGAGCCGGACCGGTTGACCGCCGATGGTCAGCTCGACAAAATCCTGTCCCCTCCGCGAGGCCCGTTCGGCATATTTTGGCAGGTATGCCTCCTCCAAATCGCCCGGGTCGAAGCACGTGAACAACCGTTTCATCGAGCTGCGAAAGGCGTCTGTCTTTTCCTTTACGTCGGGCATATCCGCCACCGCGGTCATCGGAAAGCTCAGATACGCCCGCCTTCTTTCCGGCTCGAAGATGAGCCGATAAAATGTTTCGATGGTCTGCTCCTCGAGGCCGCGGGCGAGGCAATAGAGAGGAACCGTCTCATCGATGCCTTTGCAAAGCATTTCAGTGCAGATGATTTCCTCCTCGCGCCAGACAATCAAATCCTTGAGGGTATGCTCGGTGAAGTGTTCCTTGAGCAGGCGGCTGTGCAGAGCGGCGACGCCGTCAATCAGGCAGATGTACATATCGGCGTTGAGCCGGCGCATCTGGTCGAAATCGACGGCGGGGAACAGGCCGTGCCGCCACCGAAAGGTTGCGTGGGTGTTGACAATGAGATTCGGCGTTTTTTTTGCCTTTGCGATGATGTCTTTGAAGACGCTGCGACGCAGCGAATGAAGCCGTTTGATTGGTATGTCAAGAATCTTACCCGGCACTATATCGGGGGCCTCGGCATACATCATATCCCCGACGTTGCAGAGAAACAGGTCTTTGCCCTTCTCGCCGGCAAGCCGGCAGACGTTCTCGAGGTAGCTTTTCTTGTCGAGGCCGACCATTCCGGTAACCACAATCACCATTACCAAGCTCTCCGGTTCAGGATTGTCTTAGAGATTCTGCAGTCTTTGCTGCCTGTCGTAATCTTTCAGTGCGGTAATCAGCTCGGTCATATCGCCGGCCATTATCTTATCCAGGCGGTAGAGCGACAGTTTAATTCTATGGTCGGTGAGGCGGTTCTGAGGGAAGTTGTACGTCCTGATTTTTTGAGACCTGTCGCCCGAGCCGATCATCGTTTTGCGTTTTGCATCGCGTTCGGCGCGTTTTTCGCTTTCGTAGTGTTCATGGATTCTGCTTCGCAGGATTCGCCAGGCCTTGGCGCGGTTTTTGTGCTGGCTCTTTTCATCCCGCATACTGACGGTTATGCCGGTTGGTATGTGTTCGAGCTTAATGGCGCTGCTTACCTTGTTGACGTTTTGCCCGCCGGGCCCGCCCGCCCTGCTGACATGCTCAACCACATCATTCTGGTCTATCTGTATATCGATTTCTTCCGGCTCGGCCAGGACGGCGACTGTCGCGGCGGAGGTGTGAATCCTGCCCTGCGATTCGGTCTCGGGAACCCTCTGCACCCGGTGGCCCCCGCCTTCATACCCGAGTTCCGCCCACACCCCCGCGCCTTTGACCCCGAATATCACTTCCCTGAAACCTCCCATCTCGGAAGGACTGAAATCGAGCTGTTCGACCTTCCACCTTCGCCCCTCGGCATACCTGAGGTACATATTGTACAGGTCGCGAGCGAAAAGAGCCGCTTCCTCTCCGCCGGTGCCGGCGCGTATTTCGATAATGACGGCGTCGATGGCTTCGTCGTCGGCCATGACCAGCGTGTTCGTAATACCCTCAAGCAGACCGTTTTGCTTTTCGGTTAGCCGGGTGATTTCTTCTTCGGCAAGCGATTTTAGTTCGGGGTCGGGGTTGTCGCCGGCGATAATCTGCCGCGCTTCTTCGAGGTCGGCTGCGGTTTTGCAGTATTGACGATATTTTGTAACGATAGGCCTGAGCCTGGCCTGTTCTTTGGACAGCGCAATCAGCTTTGCCGAGTCGCAGGCAACAGCCGGGTCTGAAATCTGCCCTTCGATCTCGCTGAAACGCCCGTCAAGCTCTTCAAGCTTGGTCAGCAAAGTATCTTTAACATCAGCCATAAGCGTAATTCCAGTGTACATGAAGTGTTGACGGAGCCATAGAAAAAACCAAAGGCCCCCTTTTTGCGCTTAACGAACAAAAATGGAGCCCCTGTTATCGCCTTGCAGTGTAGCTACTTCTTTTCGTCTTTTTTCTGCTTCTTGAAATAATCCGTGCCGTACTTCTTCTGGAATCTCTCGACCCGACCGGCGGTATCGACGAACTTCTGTTTGCCGGTGTAGAACGGGTGGCACGCCGAGCAGATTTCCGCGTGGATTTCCCCGGTGGTACTGCGGGTTTCAAACGTATTTCCGCAGCCGCAACGAACCACGACCTTTTCGTATTTTGGATGTATATCCTTTTTCATAACGATACTCCCAAAGCTCTAAACGATTGATTATATCAATACCACCAGATGTGTCAACAGAAAATTCCTGCGGATAGCAAGCCGGAAAAACAAGGATGTAAAGACTCCGATGCGCACAGGAGCTATTTCTATTTTCTGCAGATGACGGCTGAGTAGCCGCCGTCGTGGTCGAACGGCCCGGGTGAGGGCAGGATGAGTTTTTCCGTTTTTAACCGGAAACGGGGATTTTCATTGAGGAACCTTGCGACGAGCAGGTTGTTCTCGTCCGGCTGGGCCGAGCAGGTGCTGTAGCACAGCCGGCCGGCGGGTTTTAGCATTTCGGCGGTGGTGAGCAGCTCAAACTGCACACGTGTCAACTCTGCGATGGCCGGTTTGCTCAAGCGGTGGCGCAGCTCGGGTCGTTTCGCCAGCACTGCCGTGTTCGAGCAGGGCGCATCGACCAGGACGGCATCGAAAGGACCGGCCGAGCCGGCGACTTTATCTAAGTGTGCGTAGTCAACGACCGCGATGCTGTCGGTCAGCCCGAGCCGGTCGAGGTTTTCGCGGACCTTCTGCAGGCGATGGGGGTCGATATCGGTGGCGAGGATTTTCGCTTTGTTTTGAGTAGCTTCGGCTAACTGGGTGGTTTTTGTGCCGGGAGCTGCGCACAAATCGAGGATAATCCAGCCCGGCTCAGGGCTGAGCAAGGCAACGGCCTGCGAGGCGGCGAGGTCCTGGACGGTGAAAAGCCCGTCGGCAAAGCCGGGCAGCTTGTCTATAGCGCCCGGGCTTTTGAGCCGAATCATCCGGCTATCCGGGGCAATCTCGCATTCCACGTCGGCGGCTCGCAGCTTCTCAAAAAGTTCCTGCACAGTCGTTTTCAGAACATTGGCCCTGACATAGACGCCCGGCCTGCGATTGCTCGCAAAGCAGATTCGGCTTGTCTGCTCGGTGCCGTAGGTATCCAGCCAGCCCTTCACAAGCCAGCGCGGCAGTGAGAAGGCAAAGCTAAGATAGCCAACCGGCGATTCTTCGGGGTCGGGAAAAAGCGATACATCAAGCTCGCATCCGGTTAATGTCGAGTGGGGGATTGTATTTCGCGGTTCGGCTAAGGCGAGTGGTTTTTCGCGGTCTGTGATATGTCCGGTTATCCGGCGGAGGATGGCGTTGACGAAGCCGGCCTGTTTTTGGTTGGCGGCGGTTTTTGCATACTCGACGGCCTCGGCGACGATTGCGTACTCCGGCGAGAGGGGACAGAAGCAAAGCTCATAGATACCGACGCGCAGGATATTGAGCATCGCGGCCGGTATCCTGTAAACAGGGCAATCGCAAACCTTCTCGATAACCATATCAATGAGCGAGCGGTTCTTGAGTACGCCGAAGACTATGTCTGTGGTGCGCTGAGTTTCGGCGGTTCGGCGAAGGACGCCGCTGAGCAAATCGGTAACACTGTCTTTTTGCGGGTCGGTTTTTGAAAGGATCTGCACGGCTATGGCGCGTGCGGTATTTGGTTTCGGGCCGGCCATATCAATCGCCTAAACTCTCGAACCTGTCGCCGGGCGAGGTTGCCCTGCCGTTGACGAAGTCGGCGAAGCTCATCAGGCGGGAGCCCTGCGGCTTGATTTGCATAATCTGCAGGCGGCCCTTACCGCAAACAACATTTAAGTTCTCATCGATGGTCCCCGGCTTGAGATGTCGGGGGTTCGGCGTTGCCACCCGAACTGCGGATGCGAAGGTTACTTTTTCGGTTCGGGCGGTTTTTTTCGAGACATACAGTGCAGCCGCTCCGGGCCAGGGCCAGAAGCCGAGGATTTTTCTGCGGAGCAAATCGGCCGGCTCGGAAAAATTCACAAAGCCGTCGCTTTTTTTTAGTTTCGGGGCGAAGGTGACTTTCGAGTCGTCCTGGGGGCTGTAATCGGCCTTTCCGGCTTCTATTTTGTCAATGGTCTCAATCAAGAGAGGCGCCGACATTTCAGCCAGCCGGTCGTGGAGCCGCCCGGCCGTTTCCTGCGGCTCTATCTCTGTTGTGAGCTGAGAAAGGATGTCGCCGGCGTCCATTTTCTCGGCTACCGTGATTATACTAATGCCCGTCTGTCGCTCGCCGTTGACGATAGCCCAGTTAATCGGCGCGGCCCCGCGATATTTGGGCAGCAGGGAGGCGTGAACGTTTATCGCGCCGTGCGGCGCAAGCTCAATGACCTCTCGGCCAATCATCCGGCCGAACGCGATAACAACGATAAGCTCCGGTTTGTATGCGGCGATTTGTGCGACAAGCTGTGGTGTGTTTATGTCGGTGGTTTCGATGTGCGGTATGGAATGTTCGAGAGCCCAGAGCGCCACGGGTGTCGGCCTTGGTCTTCTGCCGCGTCCGGCAGGTTTCGCCGACCTGGTGACGAGACATTTCAGCCGGTGACGCGATCCGGCCAGTGCGTTCAGAGACGCAATACCAAACTCACCACTACCGATATAGACTATTCTCATTCGTTTTCCCGGGGCATCGAGATGAAGCAGGGCTATGCCTTTGTATTTTCGTGCCTTTCCTCGAGTTTTTTTAGCTGTTTTCGGTGTGCGATTCGAGCGGCCTGGCCCATGCGGCCGGCGATGGTGACTCCCTCGGTATGGTCGAACTCGTGCTGCAGTGCCCGGGCGTAGAGTCCGTCGGCCTGCTCGGTGAACTCATTGCCGTCGAGGTCGGTGGCGGTAACGGTGGCCTTTTTATAGCGTTTGATTTTCGTATAAATCCCCGGCACGGACAGACAGCCCTCTTCGCTCAGCTCAAGGGCGCCTTGCGGGTTGACTGTCGCATTGATATAGACGCGCAGCTTACCCCTGCTTCCGTCCAGCGAGATGATAAACAGCCGAAGGCCCACGCCCGCCTGCGGCGCCGCCAGGCCTATGCCTTTGTTTTTAATCATAATATCCGTCATCTTCTCGACGAGCCGGCGGATATTGTCGTCGATTGTCTCGACCGGCTCAGCCCGCCGGCCCAGAACAGCAGCCGGGTAATGTGTAATATGGCAATTATCAACATCGATTTCCCGCATTTGCCTGCTCCTGTTATATCCTTGAGACGAAATAATCAAAGGACTTGTTTTTTTGCCTTGCCGTATTTACGGAGAACTTTTTAAGTATCTCCACCATAAAATCAATCCGTGAGTCGAACTTTCTCGGCATTAGCTCTTCAAGCTTTTCCTTGGTGATATTGTCAGTGTTACGAAAAGCGCGAAAGCCAAGTTGTTTACAGCTTCTATCGTTCAGTCCGGCAAGATACCAACTTTCGATTTCTCTTACTACAACTATGATATTGTTTGCGTCGAGCATTTGCCCGTAACTATCCATTACGCCCTTCTTTTTTGCGGTCACGCAGGGCAAGCTGTTAATGTCGCCCCAGAAAAAGTAGTCTGACCCCATCGATTTGATAGATCGCAGGAAGTGCTCGACTTTTATCGCTCTCTTTTGAGCATATGGCCACGGTTTGACAAAATCGTACTTTTTCTCGAATATGGGTTTTATCACCGTTTCGAAGAACCTCTTGTCGTCTCTGCCCTCAACAAGAACCCACAGCCGTTTATATGCCATATATCAGTCCTCGAACAAATTCTGGATGTAAAGCTCATCGAGTCCCATCTCATTTTTCAGGAATATCTTGACTTCTTTCTTTTTGCTCGGTCTGGAAATGGTAGAAAATCCCTCTTTGTTCCGGGAAACAAGGAGTATGTGCTCTATTTCGGTGTGTTTGACTACTTCCGGGCTGTGAGTAGTAACGATTATTTGCTTATTTTTCGACGCATCCTTCATCATATCCATAACCCCGGAGACAAGGGACGGGTGTATATTCCTTTCAGGTTCCTCGATTATGCTTAAACTCTTTGCCTCAAAATATAGAGCAATCAGCAAGGCGCTAATGTTCACCGTCCCGTCGGAAATAAAGGATGCCGGGAAATACACCTTTGGAAAGTAACTTTCCTGCAGTTTGAACAGCAGTGACCTGTCGGCGAACTTGTCTGTGGCCAAATCCTCCACAAACGGCAGCAAATCCTTCATCAAATTCGAGAATTTTCTTTTTTTGGCCTTGTTCTCTGCGATGCTTTTCAGAACAAGAGATAAGTTGCTTCCATCTTCCTCCAGCTCGGATTTACCTGCCACAGGGACAGCTTTTTTGGACAGTTTCGGGTCAAAATCATAAATGGCTATGTTGCTGAAAGCATCTTTGACTGGTGGAAAGGAAAAAAGGGGGCTTTGAAGTAAAAGGGTCTTCGGCTTCAATTTCCTCCTAAGAAACGAAGGAAACAAATCCTTTGCGCTCGCTTTTACAGACGTTGGTCGCTTCAGCCGAAATTTTGGGGTACCTCTCTCATTTGTTATCCTCAGCCCACCGGAGCCGATAGTGTCGCCCTTTTGCCATTTTCCATTCTTTGCTTTTTTCAATGGACTATACTCCATTGGCAAATTCAAGGAATCCTTTTCGATGTCAAATTCTGCTGTTTTGATACCAAATCTCAACGCAAATTCGTAATCAGCTTCATTTATGCTGGCAATTATCGATTCTGATACCTGGAGGCCAAATGCATCCAGGGCCACCGAGATTTTCAAGGAAAGCACCTGGGGTCGTTCGAGGCCGATATTCGTCAAATATTCCGAACCCTGCAGTGATATTGCATTATCAAGGCCCAGATTGCTTATATCCCGGATAAACTTGAATATCTGTACGAAGTTGGATTTTCCTGAGGCGTTGGCGCCGATGACCACGTTGAGATCACCAAGTTTGATATCCAGGTCTTTGAAACTCTTAAAGTTGGATACTTTTATTCTTTTGATTGCCATCAGCCAAACTCCTTTCAACAACCGTATAAGTGCACTCCCATACGATTAAGCATACCAACTTACTATTTGTCAACCCTCGAAAGTCCTGTCGCCATCGACTCTTACTCGGTTCTTTAGTCGAATTCGTCGCCGGCGAAGGTGTTGCCTAAGTAGAGCTTTCGGACGGTCTCGTTCTGGACAATCTTGGCGGGGCTGCCCCAGCCAATCACCCTGCCGTGGTCGATGATGTAGGCCTTATCGACGACCTCCAGCGTTCTTTCGACATTATGGTCGGTGATGAGGATACTGACGCCGCCGGCGACCAGGCGCCTGATATTGTGCTGCAGGTCCTCGACGGTGATTGGGTCAACGCCGCTGAATGGTTCGTCGAGCAGAATCAGCGACGGCTCGGTAATCATCGCCCGTGCAATTTCGAGTTTTCTGGGTTCGCCGCCGGAGAGGAATATTCCCTGGCTGTTTCGGACCTCCGCCAGGCCGAAACGCTCAATCAGCTCGTCGGCCCTTCGGTTGCGCTCTTTTTTTGTAATCGACATTGTCTCGAGGATGGCGTAGAGGTTGTCCCTGACGGTGAGCCGCTGAAAGATGCTCGGCTCCTGCGACAGATAGCCGATGCCTAACCGGGCGCGTTTGTACATCGGCAGGGCGGTAATGTTGCCGCCCTCGAAGACGACGTTTCCCTCGGTAGGGATAACCATCCCCATAATCATCCGAAAGGTCGTGGTTTTCCCGGCGCCGTTTCGGCCCAGCAGGCCGACGATGCTGCGCTGCGATATCTTTATCGACACGCCGTCCACGACCGCTCTGCCGGAGTATTTTTTCACCAAACCGAAGGTCTCAAGAAGAGTCATATTTACCAACTGCCGCCTTTCGTAAACTATATTTGTCACGTACCGCCCGGGGCGTTTGCGGTATTATAACAGCAGGGCCGTTCAAAGCAAATAGATAGCCGGCCGGCCCGCCGGTGTCGGACGGGAGAATTGCATAAATACTGCTTTTTGTCGAAAACCAATAAATTGGCTGGCCTTACGACGGCAATTCTGCTATTAACTAACTCCTGCCGACAGCGGGCAGGATTCGGGTTTGTTTCGGGTACGGCGGCGGAACAGCGCCAGGAAACACGACTTTGGGAAAGATGACAGTATATGTTCGCAGTTATAAGTGATATACACTCGAATATCGAGGCGTTGACAACGGTTCTGGCGGATATTGAAGGCCGGGGCATAAAGACGATTTACTGCCTCGGTGACGTCATCGGCTACGGGGCGAATCCCAGGGAATGTCTGGATTTAATAATCGAAAAGACGCAGTTGTGTGTTCTGGGCAACCACGACTACGCGACACTTTACGAGCCGACCAACTTCAACTACGGCGCCGAGCAGGCGAGCTTCTGGACGCGATTTAACCTCGAATCGGAAGATGAAAAGCAGCTCCGTGACAAGAGGTGGGAATTTCTGGGCAATCTGCCGATGCGGCAGAGTATGGCTGTGAAGCTCACAGACAGCGATACGACCATCGATTTTATTCACGCCTCACCACGAAGGCCCATCAACGAATACATCTTCCCGGACGACGTCTATACCAATCCGATGAAGGTTCGCGTGCTGTTTGAGCGGCTCAGGCACATCTGCTTCGTCGGGCACACACACCTGCCGGGCGTCTTTCTCGACGAGCCGGACTTCTATCTGCCGGCGGAGCTCGGCGAGGTGTATCCGATAATCGAGGATGAAAAGGCAATCATCAACATCGGCTCGGTCGGCCAGCCGCGGGACAGAGACAACCGCGCAAGCTACGTTTATGTCGAGGCAAATGAGGTCCACTTCGTCCGGCTGGAATACGATTATGAAACGGCGGCGGCAAAAATCAGGGCTATCGAGCAGCTTGACAACTTCAACGCCGACCGATTGGCGGAAGGAAGATAATAAAATCAGGAATATGAATTTCAAAACCGTTTTAGCCGCCGTAGTAATCGCTTTTTGCTTTTTCTGCGGGATACTCGTAATTGAATCCGGCGCCTTTGGAACCCGCTCAGGTGATTCCAAACCCTGCATCCTCCTGCAGAGCACGACAGGCGGGGCGCGGGCCCGGGCAAAGGAGGCCGAAGAGCAAAAACCACAGTTGCAATCGGCTGAGCCGGTGGAGTTCACCGCGGCCAACGCACCGGAGAAGAAGCTCCGGCTTGGCTCACTCGACCCGAACAGCGGCTTTAAGTTTCTGCTCGAGCTTACATCAAAGGGGGCGGCAATCGAAGAGGCCCGGCTGACCGAATTTGACAACCGGGACCCGCAGAATCCTCAGCCGCTCGTCCTGCTGTCTGCGGTGCGGCTGGCCGGCAACAGACAGCTATGCTCGATGGCAAACACCGCACTGGTGCTGCCCGAATACGCGGTGCAACTGCCCCTTGACCGCCTCAACTGGAAGAGCTTTCCCGTTCAAACAGCCGGAGACGGCTCTGAGTCCGTCCGTTTCGAGGCCTTAATCAAAGACAAGGCCGACGGCAGGGCGGCTGTCCGGCTGACAAAAACCTACCGGCTGAGAACCAACAGCTACGACCTTGACTGCGAGCTGGCCGTCGAGAACTTATCGGCAAGAACGCTCGGCGTGCGCACTGAGATGACCGGGCCGGTCGGAATCGCAAGAGAAGATGTCCGACGCGACTCGAGAAAGGCGGCGGCGTGTTTCAGGGGCCCGAACGACCGGCTGCAGACTACGAAAGTTACGATGAGTAGCTTCGATACGACAAAATCTACCGACAGTGACGTTCTCGATATCAAAAATGCGCAGTTTCTCTGGGCCGCCGCCACGAATAAATACTTTGCCGCCGTCGTGGTCCCTGTACCCGAGCAGGGCAAGGCGTATTGCGACTGGATAACCGGCAGGCGGAACAAGACCGGCGACAGACGAATCTTTGTCAAGGTAAAAAAGGGGATGTTCTATTCCATAATGCGGACCTTTACCGGCAAATCCTATGAACAGGAAAAAACAGAAACGGGCAAGACGGCTCAGTTTTTCAACCCCGACAAAAGGGGCGGCACCGACGATGAGAACATAGCAATTCGTCTCGACGCCGACTACACCGAGCTGGCCGGCGCCGGTCAGCCGCAGGCCGTCAAAAACTACAAATTTAAGTTATACCTCGGGCCCAAGGACAAAAGCATCTTCGATAAAAACGAGCTGTACAAGGAGCTTGGCTTTTTAAGCACCATCGATTTTATGCCGTGCTGCTGCTGTCCGGCTGCAATTATAAATCCGCTGGCGTTCGGGATTCTGGCGCTGATGGAGTGGCTTTACTTTTTCATCCCCAACTACGGCATCGTGATTATTATTTTCGTGTTCGTTGTCCGCCTCGCCCTGCACCCGCTCAGCAAGAAAAGCCAGGTCTCGATGAGCAAGATGGGCAAGCTCGCACCAATGACCGAGGAAATAAAGAAAAAGTACGCAAACGACAAGGCCGAGCTGAACCGCCAGATGATGGCACTTTACAAGGAGCACGGCGCGTCGCCGGTTATGGGTATGCTGCCGATGTTCGTCCAGATGCCCATCTGGATAGCGCTGTACAGCGCCATATACGCCAGTATCGCGCTTCGGGGGGCGTCATTTTTGCCGTTCTGGATTACCGACCTTTCGGCTCCTGATGCGCTGTTCAGGTTCAAGGCGGTAACACTGCCGTTGTTCGGCAAGCTCGATTCGTTCAATCTGCTGCCTATTCTGATGGGGCTGGCGTTTTATCTGCAGCAAAAGCTGATGCCCTCACAGGCCGCTGCTTCGAGCAGTCCGCAGGTCGCCCAGCAGCAGAAGATGATGATGGTTATGATGCCGATTCTGTTCCCGCTGATGCTCTACAAGGCCCCGTCGGGTTTGAATCTGTACATTATGTCCAGCGTCTTTGCCGGCGTGATTGAGCAGTACGTTATCAAAAAA
>CAYMYK010000011.1:0-25781 GCA_964394625.1 uncultured Pirellulales bacterium | reverse complement strand
CGGTGGATTTTGCAAGCAAAATCTCGCAAAATTCCCATATTTTTTTCGCCCCGGCTGAGCCGGGAAACCGGCGGCACGCCCTGAATTGAACCTCATCCATGGAAAACCCCCGAAAAACCTCGATGTTCCCTGGCCAGACCATACTGCACTCGCTGCCTGCTTGACAGGCGGCGTAGAAAGCTGCTATATTGCGGCCGGTTCGCTGTTTGCGCCCGTAGCTCAGCCGGATAGAGCAACGGATTTCTAATCCGTAGGTCGCAGGTTCGAGTCCTGCCGGGCGTGATAGTTTCTGATACTATGCCGGTTGGTGACAGCGGCTCTTTTTTTGTCTCTGACTCTGCCAACGGTATTTACTCGGCAGGTCGAAAACCTTCGCGTTCGGTGTCTTGTTCCTAAGAAGTTCTCGTATAGCATCTGATGTATCTTTTCGTAAGGGTAAAATATCTTCACGCCTTCTCTTGCGGAGGGACAATTAAGCTTTTTTGCTCTTGCGTAAAGGGCATCGAAATTTTATAATGGTGCAATTCTCTAATCGTTAATTTCGGAGCGATTTATGGAATATGTGAGAGTCTCACTGCCGACAGGCATAACCGGCGTCGTTTTCGCCGGGTTGATAATGGCAGTTTTGTGCGGGGTATGTCCGGGCGATGTGGTGGTCTTGAAGGGCGGCCAGCAGCTAACCGGCGATATACTTGCGGCCAAGCAGACGCATCTTTATGTGGATATCGGCTTTACGGTCCTGGCTATACCGGCTGAGGATGTTCTCGAATATGAGTACGATGTGAACGCCGCAGAAGTGCAGGCCGAGGGGCCTTCGCAGCGTCCTGCGGGTCGGTTGTATTACACGTCTGAGCGCCCGAAGAAAACCATTGAACAGTGTGTCGAGGATGTATCGGCGCAGGTGGTGAAAGTCTCAAGCCCTGCGGGTATGGGGTCGGGTTTTTTTATAAATGAACAGGGGTATCTTATAACGAATTACCACGTCATAGAGAAAGAGACGAGGATAGAGGTTACCGTATTTGAAAGACGCGAGGACGGGTTCGAGAAAAAAAGCTTTAAGAAGGTCAGGCTCGAGGCGATAAATCCTTTTGTTGACCTTGCATTGCTGAAGGTTGAGGGCCTTGGTGATACGCGAGTCGGATTCGTATATCTCGGCGACATCGAGAAGATTCAGGTCGGTGAGGCGGTGTTTGCGATAGGCAACCCGTTGGGTCTGGAGCGGACGGTGACGAATGGAGTTATAAGCACGACGAACCGCGCATTCGAGGGTCTTGTTTATATTCAGACGAATGCGGACATCAATCCGGGCAATTCGGGCGGGCCTTTATTCAACCTTGCCGGCGAGGTGGTCGGTGTTACGAATATGGGTTACATATTTTTCGGCGGTCTTGGCTTTGCGATACCGGTTGATTACGTCAAACACTTCATAGACAACCGCGATGCGTTTGCTTTTGACAGGGATAATCCGAACACGGGTTACCGGTATTATCAGCCGGACAAGAGGAGAAACCCGGCGGCGGCTGAGTTTCTCAGGGCGAAGAAGGAGAATTGATTTTCGATTGCCGATTGTCGATTTACTAATTGCTAAGTTGCTGCTGTGAGCAGGGCACGGGCAGGATGCCCGTGCTACGATTGAGACGCCTTTGGCGGAGAAAGGTTTTAAGATGAAGCTGGTGTCTGGCGTCGTTGTTTTTGGTGCGACTATAACTTTGTGTGCGGCGGCTGGTCTCGAGGCGAAGGTGCTGCCTAAGACGGCGGAGCTTGTGCCCGCCGAGACGGTACTGCTGGTGGAGGCGGATGATTTTGGCCGGCTGCGGAGACAGTTCGAGAAAACCTCTATATACGAGCTTTGGAAAGAGCCGGCGATGTCGGGTTTTGTGGAAAAGCTCAGGAGTAAATGGCACGAGCGGCTTGCGGGTGAGCAGGATGATTTGTTGGCGACAATGCCGCAAGGCATGGCCGGCGCCATACTCGGGCTGGAGATTCTGCCATCGGGGCGACTGGCATTTGCCTTAGTACTGAACGAGCGGTCGAAAGATGCCACCGAACCGCCCATCTTAGTGATAAGCCAGTGGGCCGGCGACGTGGACAAGATTCGCGAGCAGGTGGAAAAGGCGACGGAGAAGCTGACCGACAGGGGCGTGCACATATCGAAGCAGGACTACCGGGATGTGACGATAGTAACGACTACAGAAGAGCTAAAGCCGGTGGAAGTCAAGGACTGGGCCAATTACGACCCCGACAAGGGGCCGGTCGGGACGAAAACGGTGCAGCGGCCGCCTTTGAAGACGAGCTACTGTTTTATCGACGACTGCCTGATTGTATCGGCGGACGCAGAGCTTGTTAAGTTTGTCGTTGCGCATATAGAGGGGGCTTCGGGCCCGGCGTTGGCCGGCGACCCTGATTATACGGCTGCGATGGCGGCGGTCGGGCCGAATCACGATATAGATATTTATGTGAATATCAAGCAGCTGGTCAAGACGGCCGGGCAAGAGGACGACACGGGCAGGGCGCAGGCGACTCTGACGAGTATGGGTTTTGATAACGTTTCCGGTATCGGCTGTTCGGTTGCGGTGGCGACCGACCCCGGCGGCTCGTGGACGGGCAAGATGTTCGTGAAGATAAACGGGGCCAAACGCGGAATATGCAAGATGCTGGATTTAGTCTCGGCGCCTGTCAGGGCGCCTCGCTTTGTGCCCTCGTCGGCATATTCGATGATGTTTGTCAATATCGATATCAAGAAGGCATACGACGAGCTGTACAACGTAATCTCGAAGCTAAGCCCGGCGAGTGCGGCGGCGATGAACACGCCTTTGCTGCCCGCAAGCCCGGACGGGGAGGCGGCGGTCGAGCTTAAGAGCGGTTTAATAGATTATCTTGGTTCGCAGGTAGTGATTGCGCAGAGTATGAAGAAGCCCTTTGAAAGTCACAAGATGCCGACGGAGACTCTGTTTGCGGTTGGTGTGCGTGACCGGGTGGGGCTGGAGAAGTCGCTGTCGCTTCTTCACAGCAGGTTCGTAGGGTCAAATGACCCCGATGCGAGGCGTGAGCTGCTGGGTCATACGATATACATTTTGAAGCTTGGGAATTTTCCTTTTTTCGGAGGTGCGGCCACGCCGATGCAGGCGGGTGCCGGGCTGCAGGTGCGGAAGGAGCCTTCGATGGCGTTTACGGTCACGGACGGTCATCTTATTATCGCAGCCGAGCCGTCGGTGGAGCAGGCGATTCGGATGCTGAGCGGTACGAAGGCGACATCGCTTGGTTCTGCGGGCTGGTTCAGTGCCGCCGGGGCTGCGATGCCGTCGGTGGCAGGTGTTGCAGTGTTCGAGGACAGCGCCGCATCGACGGAGTTGTTGTGGTGGATGCTCAAGCAAAGCGCCGAGAGCAGCGGTGGTTTGCGGATGGGCCCGGCAAGTTATATGCTGGGCGCAGCCGGGATAGGTGATTGGGCCGATTTTACGCTGCTGCCTGAGTTCGATGCGGTTCGCAAGTACTTCGGCTCGTCGGTAATGTACGGCGTCAGCCGGGCGGACGGGTTCTTTTTCGAATCGAAGTACCTAAACCGCGTACAGCCGACCGGTCGGTGAAGCCGGGTCAGTGTATCACCTTATTGAGCGGATAGGTGATGATACCGGAGGCGCCGGCGCGCTTTAGGGCGGGGACGAGGGAGCGTTCGATTCTGGCATCGATAATGACCTCTATGGCCATGTACTTGTCGTCGGCGAGCGGGGAGATGGTAGGGCTTCTTTCTGCGGGCAGAACGCTGAGAATGTTAGCGAGGTTGCCTTTTTCGATGTTCATCTTGAGACCGACTTTGTTTCCGGCGTCAATGGCGGCGTTGAGCAGGAGGGCAACATTCTCGATTTTTTCCTTCTTGAATTTATCCCGCCAGGCGGCGCTGTTTGCGATGAATCTTGTTGTCGAGGTCATAACGGTGTCGATTACTCTGAGGTTGTTGGCCTGCAGAGAGGCCCCTGTTTCGGTAAGCTCAACGATTGCATCGACAAGCCGGGCCTTTACCTCGGTCGCTCCCCAGCTAAATTCGACTTTGACGTCGATATTTTTGTCTTTGAAGAATTGTCGGGTGACGTTCACCAGCTCAGTGGCGATAATTGCGCCTTTGAGGTCTTCGGCTGTTTTTACTCTCGATTCTTCGCCGACGGCGAGGACCCACCTTGCCGGTCCGGATGTGGCCTTGCTGTAGGCAAGCTCGCAGACTTCAACCACCTCGGAGCCGTTTTCCATAATCCAGTCCCGGCCGGTAATTCCGGCATCGAGCACGCCGTCCGCGACGTATCTGCTCATTTCCTGCGCCCTGAGCATTGTCAGTCGAATCCGGTCGTCGTCAATGCTCGGCAGGAAGGTTCTTTCCGAGCCGGAAATCGTAAATCCCGCTTTTCGGAAGAGCTCGATAGTCGCTTTGCTGAGACTTCCGGCGGGAATGCCTAATTTGAGTATTTGTTTTGTCATCGTTTTTTCGCGAGTGTTTTTGTAGTTCGTTTTTTATTTTTTGATTCGGTTCATTTTTTCAGTTTCCTGCCGGCGAGTTTTTTTGTCCCGGTTTTGGCCGGTCTTTTTGCCGTGGTCTTTACCTTTCGAACGGCTGTCTTCTTCCTGCGCGGGGCGGCTGATTCGCTTCGCCGGCGAAGCAGATAGTAAAACTCGAAGGCGTTTTTGGCGGAAATCTGTCTTGTAAGGAATCCTTCTATTTCCTGCCGGTCGGCCTGCGGATGGACGAGCCGTTCGGTCTTCAGGAAGTGAATCATTCTTTCCGTAAGCGGGATGGCGTGTCCGGCTAATGCGGTGAGCATGCAGTAGTCAATGGCGAAGGGGCTGGCGGCATCGGTTTTTTGGAGTATCTGTTTTGCGGGTCTTTTGCCCAGTTTCTTAAGTGCCTGCAGGGTAACGGTGTTGTATTTTTCGAAAACCGCGCCCAGTATTCTTTTGATGGCGGAGGCGATATTTTTTGTTGCGGGATTGTCGTTTCCGAGGACATCAAGAATTTCTTCGGTGAGTGCGACTCGCAGGTCGTTCCAGTCAACAAAATAACCGGAGAGCTTTTTCATAGTGTCCCGGGTTTTCGAGTCGGTGAGGTTCTCGCTGACGATGCCATAAATGAGGGCATCGACGGGCTCGTCGTACCGGGGCCTTTCAGGGCTGGGATTATCCCGTTTCAGGGCACGGTAGAGTTTTTGTATTTGTTTCGAGTATTCTTTGCTGTCTTTCATAAAGACCTCTTGCGTTTCTGTGAGTCAGTATCAAGGATAAACGCAACGGCAAAGGGCCAATTTACAATTAGTTTTCGGCATGGTCAATGGAATCTTTCTGTTTAAGCTCGTCGGCAACTCTGTCAATAAGCTCCATTGTTTGAAGCGTTTTCTTGAAATTTTCGTCGTTGTGCAGACGCAGAACCGGACAGAACTTGCTTTCTGTTTTTCGCGCGAGGATTGATTGTATTCGACTTCTGGCGTGGTTTATGGCCGAAAAGGTCTTGCGTTGTGCCTTTTCGCTCTGCCCAAAAACGCTCAGATAGACGTCGGCGCAGCGCAGGTCGGCTGTCACATCGACTCTTGTGACGGAGACGAATCCGGCGATTCTCGGGTCGTTGAGATGATTTGCTATGGCGTCGCTGACCGCTTCTCTGACGATACGAGCAACTTTTTCCTGTCTTCTTCTCGGCATGGCAGCTTGAAACGCTGACTACAGGGTTCTTGCCACTTTGACTATTTCATAAAAGCCGAAGACATCATCGACCTTGATGTCATCGAACCTGGCGATTTTTATGCCGCACTCCAGACCGGCCTTGACCTGGCCGACATCGTCCCTGAAATGTTTTAGCGACTCGACGGCGAGGTTGTCTCTGATAACAATGTTGTCGCGAATGAGCCGTATCCTGGCGTTTTTCCTGACGAGCCCGTCGCTGACGTAGCAGCCGGCTATAGTTCCGACTTTTGATACCTTGAAAGTAGCTCTTACGACGGCTCTTCCGATGCTTTGCTCGTGCTCTTCCGGTTCAAGCAGGCCGGCCATCGACTTTCGAAGGTCTTCGGTTATTCGATAGATAACACTATAAAGGCGGATATCTACGCCCTTTTCCTCGGTAATTCTCTGAACCCGTTCTTCGGGTACGACATTGAAACCAATGACAATTGCGTTGGATGCCTCGGCGAGCACGACGTCGCCTTCGGTGATGCCGCCGGTGGCGGCGTGCAGGATTTTGATTTTGACCTCGTCGGTGCTGAGCTGTGAGAGATACTTTGTGAGGACATCGACCGAGCCCTGGACGTCGGCACGGATGATGATATTAAGCTCTTTGACGTTTCCGGCTTCAATTTGTGTGAAGAGGTTGTCGAGTGTGATTCGGGTGCGCTTTGCGAGGGTTCCTTCCCTTTTTCTTGCCTGGTTTTGCTCGGCTGCGGCCTTTGCCCTGTTTATATCGTTCATGCAGTAGAACCTGTCGCCGGCGTCCGGGACAAGCTGCAGGCCGGTGACCTCGACGGGCATAGCGCTGATGGCGAGTTTAATGTTCTTGCCGTATCCGTCCCTGAGTGACTTGATTCTTCCGTAGGCGCTTCCCGCCAGGACGACGTCGCCTTTTTTGAGCCGGCCTTCCTGAACGAGCATGGTTGCGACCGGACCTCGCCGCGCAGATAGCTTCGCCTCGACGACCCAGCCGGTGGCGGAAATAGTGTCGTCGGCCTTGAGCTCGAGCAGCTCGGCGACGTAATCAATGTGTTCGAGAAGGTCGTCTATACCTTCGCCGGTAACGGCGCTGGTTTTGACGACCTCGGTTTGGCCGCCCCATTCGACCGGGGTCAAATCGTGCTCGGACAGTTGAGCGTAAATTCGGTTGATATCGCAGCCGGGCAGGTCGATTTTATTAAGTGCGACTATGACGGGTACCTTGGCGGCCGCGGCATGATGGATGGCTTCGATCGTCTGGGGCATAACGCCGTCGTCGGCGGCGACAACGAGCACGACAACATCGGTGATGTTTGCTCCTCTGGCTCTCATAGCAGTGAAGGCCTCGTGTCCGGGCGTATCGAGGAATGTGACCTTGCTGTCGCCGACATCGACCTGATAGGCGCCGATGTGCTGTGTGATGCCGCCGGCCTCACCGGCGGTAACATTCGTCGAGCGGATTTTGTCGAGCAGGGAGGTCTTGCCATGGTCAACATGACCGAGCATAGTGGCGACGACGGGCCGTTTTTTCAGGTGATTTCTCTGCCTTTGTTCGAGTTCTTCCCGGATTTGCTCTTCAATGGAGCTCTTATGCTCTACGGTGAGCTCGGTGCCGAATTCGAGAGCGATAAGTTCGGCGACGTCCGGGGATATGACCTGGTTTGCGATGGCCATCACTCCCTGCTGCATCAGCTTGGCGATTATGTCGGAGACCTTGACGGCCAGGGCGGCGGAAAGGGTTTTTACGATGATTGGCTCGCTTATAAGGGCCTTTGCGGGTCTTGCCGCTGCCGTAATACTAGCGCGTGATCTTGTGGCAATTTTCCTGCTTGGTCTTCGACGAAGGCCCTCGCCTCCTGCGGCATCGAGGCGTGCCCGCCTTTCTTCGATGTCCCTCTGGCGCCTCAACGCACCGAATTTTTCCTTCCTGACGGTTTCGGCAGCGGAGTCGGTTCGTCTTCGTCCGTGTGTTCTTTCCTTGCGATGTTTGAGCGTGTGTTCTTTGTCTGTTTCGGCGGCATCGACCTTGTTGTCGGTGTACATCAGTGGTTCCGTAACGGGCTGGTCGTATGCGGGCCTGCGCTTCGGTCCGCCGGTGCGCCTGAGCGGTTCAGGCGATTCGATTCTGACGACCTGTGGTCCGTTGAGCTTTGCAGGTTCGGGTGTTTCGAGCATTGGCCCTGCCGGTGTTATGACCTCCGGTTCCGGTTCCGGCTCGGGCTCGGGCGCTTGCGGTTCTTCTTCGGCGGGTTGTTCCGGCGTTTCGGCCAACTGTTCGGGGCCGGCCTGCGGCGCAGCTTGCGGTTGAGCGGCGGCGAGCTGCCGCTCGGCAACCGCGGTGGTTGCCGTCTCGGGTTCGGGCTGCTCTTTCTCTTTGAGTTTTGCTTTTTTCTTCCTGGTCTTTTTCTTGACTCGAACCTTTTCAAGGTCAACCTTGTCGGCGGTCTCGATAGTGGTGGTGTGCTCTCCTTCGCTAAACCATTCTCGAATGGTGGCGGCCAGGCCCGCGGAGATGGTGGACATATGGTTCTTGACGTCAAGCCCTTCGTCCCGGCACTTCTTGATGACAGCAGCGCTTTTTACGCCAAGCTTCTTGGCAAGAATATAAACTCTTGTGGATGCCACTATCAAACTCCGCAATGACTATTGCTGCTGCAGTTTATCGAGGCGCTCAGCCGGCTCATTCTGCTGCTGCAGCAGCTCCTCGGCCTGTTTTTGCTTCGATTCCGCAGCGATGGCCCTGGCCTCTTCGACAGCCGCGCCAACCAATTGTTGCGCAAGCTCCGGATTTATGTTAAGCTCGGTGACAAGTGGTTCGGCACCGACGTCGTCGAGGTCGAGGACGGATATTACACCGAGAGCAATGAGCTTGTCCACGAGCGTATCGTCGGCGTTCTGTACGTTTTTGACACAGTTTGTCAGCCGTTCGATTCCCTGATTGTACTCGTCGGGGGTGAGAATATCTATGTCCCACCCGGTCAGCCGGGCGGCAAGCCGGACGTTCTGACCGTGCTTGCCGATGGCCAAGCTGAGCTGGTCTTCATTAACGACAACCGTGGCCCTGCCAAGCTCAAAGCACAACGCTATCTCGCTGACGCGTGCGGGCATAAGAGCGTTTACAATGAGCACCTGCGAGGAGTCGTTCCAGCGGACAATGTCAATTTTCTCGCCGCCAAGCTCATCGACGATGTTCTTGATTCTGCTTCCGCGGACGCCGACACAGGCGCCGACCGGGTCAACCTTTTCATCATACGAGGCGACGGCGACCTTTGTACGGTAGCCGGCCTCTCTGGCGAGCGCCCTTATTTCAATGATTTCTTCGGCGATTTCGGGCACCTCAAGCTCGAAGAGCCGTTTGATAAAGTCGGGATGTGTTCTCGAAAGGATGATTTTGACCTGGCTGGAGACCTCTTTGACATCGAGGATGAGACACCTGATCCTTTCGCCGGGCCTGTGGGTCTGACCGACAATCTGCTCGTTCTTCGGCATGAAGGCCTCTGTTCGATGGTCGAGACTGACAATGAGGGTGCCGTTTTCGTATCTCACGACCGAGCCGCTTGTGACCTCGCCTTTTCGCTGGACGAACTCGGTGTAGATGCTGTCTCTCTCATCGGCCCTTATTTTCTGTATGATTACCTGCTTTGCGGTCTGGGCGGGTATTCTGCCGAGCTTTTTAATGTCTATTTGCTCACCGTCCCTGAAGGTAACAACCTGCCCCGTTGTGCGGTCGATATTGACGACGATATCACTTTCCACTGCGCCAAAATGCTTTCGAATAGCGGAGACCATGGCCTCCTCGAGGTCAAGGAAAATGGATTCCTTGTCGATATTCTTGTCTCGAGCAATGTTGTCGATGATTCTGAGCAGTTCCTGATTCATCTGTGTTCGACTTCCTTCCAAGAGAGTAAAAAAAAGTGGAAACCCAAAAGTTTCCACCTCGTACGCGCCGGCAGCACCTGAATGTTGCAGCTTTTGGCCTACAACATAATCCGCCTCCGGTAGCAAAAACATTCAGCCATCCGGCGCCACTGAAGCAGAAACACGGGCATCCCGGCCACCACAGGGGCAAATTCATAGTTGCCACGCCCGGTTGTTCCGTTAGTCTGCACTGTTCAGCGACCCTGCAAAACGCATTTTATCACCCCGAGCACACTGTTGGTAACCGTTAGTCCTTATCAACGAAACCATCATAGTAATCGTCAAAGCTTCGGATAACAATAATTTTTTTGGCATATTTGGCTGGTTTTTTGGCCGGCACCGGACGAAAAAAGGGGCTTTAGCAGGCGGACGGACCCCGGGTGATACGAATCGGCGGTGCCTGTTGCCTTGTTCTGGACCGGATTTCACCCTTGAGAAGATGTGAGCACGGGCTCGGGGTTGTGCTCGACGCTCGGTGTACTTTGTTTTGGCAGCGTAAAGAAGAAAGTAGTTCCCTCGCCGAGTTTGGACTCGACCCAGATTTTGCCGCCGTACATTTCGACGATTTTCTTCACGAGCGTCAGGCCTATGCCGGTGCTCTCGAACTGGTCCCGGGCCTTCAATGTCTGGAAGATTTTGAAGATTCTATCAAAGTGCCTTTCTTCGATTCCCGGCCCGTTGTCGGAGACGCTGAATTTCCAGAAGCCGTCTTCTTCGCCGCATCCGATTCTGATAAGGCCCTTCGGTTTGTCCATATACTTGACGGCATTGCTGAGCAGGTTCTGGAATACCTGGGAAATGCGGGTCCTTTCGGAGACAACCCTCGGCAGCCGATTTTCGACCGTAATTTGTATGTTGTCGGGAGCCGAGACCATATCGATGACTTCGGGGACGAGCCGGTTGAGGTCGATTGGCGCGTGCCGCTCGCTGACACGACCGAGCCGAGAATATTGAAGGACGCCGTCGATTAAATTGTGCATCCGGTCAACACGACCGGTGAGCAGGTTCATCTGCTCTTTTCCGTCGGCGTCGAGCTTGTCGGCGTAGTCGGTCTGGAGCCATTCCGTCAGGGCTTTGATACCTCGCAGCGGTGCCTTCAAATCGTGTGAGACGATGTAGGCGAAGTCCTTCAATTCCTGATTTACACTTTCGACTTTGCTGAGCAGTTGTGCCTGTTTTTCTTCCGCTTTTTTGCGTTCGGTGATGTCGCGGGCAACAGCGAGCAGGTAGGTGTTGTTTTGCTGTGTTATGAATTTGACATTAACCTCGACAGGGACGGTTGTGCCGTTCTTGTTTTTGTGTATGACCTCGACGACTTTATGTCCCTGTTCGCGGAGCCCCTCGACCCACTCGGTCCATAACTGACGGTCGGTGATTGTTTGCTCAATCTCGGTATAGGCCATAGCCAGCAGCTCTTCTTTTTTGTATCCGAGCGTTTCGCAGACCCTGTCGTTCACATCGAGGAACCGGCCCCACTGCGGTTCGAGAACGAAAAAACAGTCATTTGACCGGTCAACGAAATTTCGGAAGAGTTTCAGCTTGTCGGCCGTGCGTTTGCTCTCTGCGATGAGGCCGAGGCGCTTGGCGATGATATTGAGCATATCCTGTTCTGCTTTCAGCAGCGGTTTTTCGCCGGCTTTTGTTTGCTCGCCTGACGGGGGCTCGCCGAGATAATAAACTTCGATTTGGCCGGTCTGCTCACTATCGACTTTTATTTCTGCGTGGTGGCTCACTTCTGTCTTGGCGAAGTTCTCCGTTTTGTACTGTACTCCGTCGAAAGTGATTCTTACAGATGTCTTGTCAGGGTCCTGATAAGCGTTGCGAATGAGTGTGGTTGCCTGCTGGAATACCCTGTCCAGGGGGGTATCGGGTTTGTCTGTGAGCCGGGAAAGGCCGTACAGGCAGTTGAGCTGTCTGACGTGCTCTCTGAGATCGCTTTCGAGCAGGGCCTTTTCGGTGGCATCGCGGATGATTAATTGCAGTATTGTCTGATTGTCTATCTCCGTTGCAGTGAGCGTTACCTCTGTGGGCAGCTCACTTCCGTCGGTGCGTTTATATGTGAACGTGAAGCGATGAACGCCTTTTTCGAGTGCGGCTTTTATCGTCTGTCGGGCCTTTTCGGCGGAAGCCGTTCCGTCGGGCTGGTGCATGGGGGCGAGGTCCGTGAATGTCCTGGATGTGAGCTGTTCTTCATTTTCACAGCCGAAGAGCTTGACGGCGGCGGGGTTGGCCGCCAGGAATCCTTTCTCGGCGCTTGCCAGAATAATCGCATTGCCGGAGGATTTATAAAGCGTTCTGTAAATCCGCTCGCCGGCCTTTAGCAGTTGTTCCGCCTGCCGGCTCTTGGTTAACGCCCTCTTCAACGGGCCGACGAACAGTCGATAGAGAACGGCCACCGTAATCAGAAGCAGTAGCACCGAGTGCATTATAACGTCGAAGACGCTCCCTGTGGACATGGCATATAGCAGGGCCATTATGACTGCCTGGGCCAGGAAAATAACCAGCAGAGCTTCAAGGAATAGTCTTATGGGCCTTTCGTTTTGAGGGCAGGTAAAATGAATATTTTTTAGGCCGAGCCGGTTTGCCCTGGAAAGGAAAGTGTGGTTCTTACCCTGGGTTTTACCCATTTAACAATCCCCGGTAATCCGTATAAATAATCTGCGCCGATAGTTCACAGGACTACCGCCTGAGAACAAAACATGTTTTCCGCATAGCAGAGTTATCGTTAGATGATTGAGGCCGGTTAAGCACATACCGTCTGAGCTTGCATAAATGGCCCTGAATCGGCGGCAAAACGCGGCTGAACGCCGGTCTTTTACAGCTATGCAGGATGTGTGGTCCTATAATCAAGGGCAGTGCTGGGATTTCAGCAATCGTGAACCACCTGTTAACACAGATGGGCACGGATTATTTTTTGAGATGCAGGCGGGTTAGTCGGGCTTCCGGCACGAGACGGACTGCTATTTTTTGCCGCAGGACGTCCAGTTTTTCTACTCGAAGCATTGCGCCCTCGAATTCGAATACAGGTTCGAACGGCTCATCGTTAATTACCGAGCGGGTTATTCTTACCGTCAGGTTTTCTAAATTTGCACCGGCGTCACCGAGGCGGTGCGAATATATTTTTCCGGCTATTATTTTTGCAAGGGCTGTGATATTCAGGGTGCCGATTTTGACTGCGGCAACGTGTAAGGTCAGCAGGCCGTTTTCGCCAATTATGGGATTTAGCTCGGCGGTGAGGACGAAGTGGATGTCTTTGATGCTTGCAGTTGCCATCATCAGGACCTGTCCAGGCGAGAGAACGACCTGCAGGCCTGAAAAGGTTATCTCTTTTACTCGAACAGGCCAGTTTGAGTGGGCGATGATGTCGTTTATGCCCTCCTGCGTCACAACAAGCTCGAAGGGCTCGCCGAGCTGCGCACCGTTGTAAAACCCCGGCAGCAGCACGTGAGTAAGATAACGGCTGGGCTTGTCGTCGCCGGTCGGCAAAGCCGGCCTGTAAACACCGGGTCTGTGCGAAACAAGCAATAATATCAATATCAGTACGGCAGCAATAAGACCGACCGGAATCCAGTAGCGGCTTTTGAACTTTTTCTTCTTGCGGTTTTTCAAATCCTTTGCCCGGATATTGAATTTGGAGGTTGCTCAGTTTCAGCAATCCGATTATAGTAAGCCGTGGACTTTGAAAAGTAAAATAAAACGGAAAGGAAAGGTTACACAGATATGGCAAGTCATTTTGGCGATCGGCTGTGCGAGGTGGTTAAGAACAAGAAGACAACTCTGATAGTAGGACTGGACCCGGTGTACGGCCGGCTTCCTCTTCCGATACGAAGCCATCGTGATATGAACGATGAGTTTGACGCGGCGGCGGCGGTGGATGCGATTTTTGATTTTTGCACGCAGGTGATGCGTATCGTCGGGCCGATGGTGCCGGCGGTGAAAATGAATATCGCATTTTTCGAGCGCTACCTGTGGGAGGGGGTCGAAAGTTACTATTCGCTGATTTCGGAGGCGGAGGAGCTGGGCTTGGAGGTTATCGGAGATGTAAAACGCGGCGACATCGGGCATACCGCCGAGGCGTACGCCGCAGCTCATCTCGAAAATCCCGAGTTAGTGGGGCTCGAGGATACGCTCGCACCCGATGCCATAACGGTCAACGGCTACATCGGCGCCGACGGTATTGAGCCGTTTGCGGCTGTGGCCCAGAAGCAGGGTAAGGGGATTTTTGTCCTGGTGCGGACGAGCAATGCTTCGGCGGCGGCGATTCAGGATTTTACCGACGCGGACGGACAGAGGATGTACGAGAAGATGGCAGAGGTGGTTGCTGAGATTGCAAACAAACCCGACCGAATCGGCGACAGCGGCTACAGCAACGTCGGTATGGTAGTGGGAGGCACAAGCCCCGACGTCACGTCGGCTCTGCGCGACAAGTTCGAGAATATATGGTTTCTCGTTCCCGGGTATGGTTCTCAGGGGGCCTCGGCACAGGACTGCGTGCGGTTCTGCAAGCCGGACAGCACCGGGGCGCTGATAAATGCTTCACGCTCGATAATCTACGCTTACGAGAAGCCGCAGTACAAGGAGCAGTTCGGCGACGACTGGAAACGCTGCATTGAGCAGGCGGTCATCGACGCCAAGGTCGATTTGGCCAACGCGATGCAGGCAAAACTTTGACCTGACAGCGGTTTTTTATTTGAGGATGCAAACAATGAAAAGAAAAAATTTAACGCCTTTGGCAGTGGTGGTTACACTGCTGCTTTGCTCGTTCTGCTCCGGGCAGTTGATGAAGGGGCAAAAAATCGGGCCGGACAGGCGGGTGACATTCAGCGTAAAGGCCCCGAACGCGAAGGAAGTAAAGGTTGTAAATAAGAGTGACGAGGAGGCGATGGGGGCGAAGGAATACCGGATGACCAAGGGCGCCGGCGGCGTGTGGACGGTGACAACGAAGCCCTGCCGGCCGGGCTTCCATTATTATGAGCTTGATATAGACGGCTTCAAGTGTCCGGACCCGGCCAGCCAGAAGTATTTCGGATGGGGATGGTGGGCGAGCGGGCTGGAAGTGGCGGACCCAAACCTCGATTTTTACCTGCCGAAAGATGTGCCGCACGGCGAGGTGAGGCAGCACTGGTATCACTCGAAGACGACGGGGACGTATCGCAAATGCCTTGTCTATACGCCGCCCGGATACGATAAGCAGCCGGCAAAGAGATACCCGGTTCTTTATCTTCAGCACGGTGCCGGCGAGAGCGAGCTTGGCTGGACGATGCAGGGAAAGGCGAACTTTATTCTCGATAACCTGATAGCCGCAGGCAAGGCGGCTAAGATGATTATCGTTATGGACAACGGCTACGCAGCAAAAGCCGATGCGGAGAATGCGCACCGGCCGAGGGGACAAGACAACAGGTTCACCGAGCTTGTCGTTAATGAGCTTGTGCCGATGATTGACAGGAATTATCGTACAATCGCCAATCGGCAAAACCGGGCCATTGCAGGCCTTTCGATGGGCGCAGGCCAGGCGATGCGGACAGGTTTTGCTAATCTCGATAAGTTCGCGTCGATCGGTGCTTTCAGCGGCGGTTCACGAAATTTTGACATCGAGACATCGTTCAACGGCGTATTCAAAGACCCCGCAGAAGCCAACAAAAAAATCGATTTGTTCTGGTTTGGAATGGGAAATCTTGAGGGCGGCTGCCAGGGCAGTAAAGACCTCGACAAGACGCTCACCGAGCATGGTATCGAACACGTCCGCTACGAATGCCACGGCTCGCACGAATGGCAGGTCTGGCGAAAAGACCTTCACGAGTTTGCCCAGCTGCTTTTCAAATAACGACACCGGCTTTGCCGAGGCCCGGCGATGAGATTTTCACTTTGGATTTTTCACGGTTTTTTGTATTATTGTGACCGGCGGGGAAAAGGTATGTTGTAGGATTCTGGTATGATACAGCTTGTCGAACAGAATATTGAAGCGGTCAGGCAGCTTTGCAGGCGTTACAGGGTTAAGCGTCTTGAGCTGTTTGGTTCTGCAGCCGGCGGGGTTGGCTTCGATGAGGAAAAGAGTGACTTGGATTTTCTAGTGGAGTTTGAACCGCTTAAAGAAGGTGAATATGCGGATACCTATTTCGGTCTGCTTGAAGCGATTAAGGAGCTGTTTGGAAGAAATGTTGATTTGGTGATGCCCGGGGCGGTAACAAATCGCTATTTTCTCGAAGCGATCAACAACAGTCGAGAGGTGCTGTATGCGGCTTGAGAGCAAGAAACTTTTAGAGGACATCCGCCAGTCGGCCCGGCATATACTTGAATTCACCGCTGACAAGACGCCAAGCGAATATTGCGGGGATACGATACTTAAGAGCGCCGTCGAGAGGCAGTTTGAAATAGTCGGCGAAGCGTTGAATCGACTCGCAAAAATGGAACCGGACGTAGCAGGCCGGATTAGCCGTTACAAGCGTATTATTTCTCTCCGCAACATTCTCATACATGGCTACGATATCGTTGAGGACCCTGTGGTCTGGGATGTCATAAAAAAAGACCTGCCAATTCTGTTTGAGCAGGTAAATACCCTGCTGGGCGGCAGTTGATACGACATACAGAAGCTATCTACCAGCCTTGACAAACGGCAAACAATAAACAGCTCGTGAACCGGAATTTTCCTTGTTGACCAGTGTCTTGAGAAATGCACTTATGAACAAGCTCTTTTTTGAAGGCAAACAGGTGCTTCTGATGGGTTTGGGGCGGTTCGGCGGGGGGGTGGACGTCGTGAAGTTTCTGTGCGGCACCGGTGCGGACATTACGGCTACGGATATTGCGGGCCGCGATAAGCTCGCCGATTCGATAAGCCGGCTCGATGGTCTTGATAATATCGAGTATCATCTCGGCTCGCACGAGCGGGCTGATTTTGAACGTGCGGATATTGTCATAGTCAATCCCGCGGTCAGGCCGGACAACGAGTATGTCCGCATTGCGCAGGAGGCCGGCGCCCTTATCACGTCGCAGATAGAGATTTTCTTCGAGTTGTGCCCCGCCCTAATCATTGGTATTACGGGCGCCAACGGCAAGAGTACGACAGCGGCGTTGACTGCGCATCTTCTAAGGGCCGCAATAGGCCGGCGGCAGTCGAATTATCGAAAGGTATGGCTCAGCGGCAATATCGGAAACGAGCCGCTGCTTGCAGTCATCGACGAGATTGCACAGGATAATTTGGTCGTGCTCGAGCTGTCGAGTTTTCAGCTCGAGCAGTTGGCGCGCTTGCGCAGGGCGCCTGACGTAGCATTACTTACAAATCTAACCGCCAATCATCTCGACCGCTACGGCACATTCGAGGCGTACCGCAGGTCCAAAAAGACAATTTTTCAATATCAAAAAGTAAGCGAGCGCCGCCCGGCCGTTTCAATTTTCAATGCCGACGATGAGATTGGCTGCGAATGGTTTGCAAAATTAAATGGCCGGCCGGGCAGGGTCTGTCTTAAATTTTCAACCGAGCATCTCAGCAATGGAATTAGAAACTGTTTTGCTTTGCCGGGGCGGGCTAATTTAGCCAATTTAGCGGCTGCCGTTTGCGTAGCGCGGCATTTCGGGGTCGATGACGAAAGCATCATCGCCTCTCTGCCGGGCTTTAAACCGCTGCCGCACCGGCTCGATCCGGTAGCTGAGATTGACGGCGTCAGGTGGTACAACGACTCGAAGGCGACCACCCCGGTAAGTGCGATTGCCGCTTTGGAGGCGTTTGAGCAGCCGGTGATTATTATTGCGGGTGGCTACGACAAGCACATTTCGCTTGAGCCGCTGGGTGAAACAATAGCCAAAAGGGCCAAGGCCGCGATTCTGATTGGCCGGACGGCTCGAAAAATCGCTGACGCAATTGAAAAGAAGTTAGCCCCAGAGAGCATAAAAGTTGAGGTTGCTGCTTCACTTAATGATGCGGTTGATTCAGCCGGCGAGCTTGCCGTCAGCGGCGATGTCGTTTTGCTCAGCCCCGGCTGTGCAAGTTATGATATGTTTGATAACTTCCAGCAGCGAGGCCGGCGGTTCACCGAGCTGGTCAAGGCCAGGATGCAGCGATTATCAGGACGTTAGCTCTCTGTCAGGTAGCCGATAGCAAAAAATTTTTCTATGCCCATCTCCTGCAAAGCACCGGCCTGTCGGACGGCGGTTTTGCATTTTTTCATTCCCTATAGGGTGTTTGCCGGCTGGGTGCTTGTATAGCGCAGCTTCACCGGACAGCACACCATCCGCTGTCGGTCTCTAAAGCGGGTCACTAAAGTTGTCGATTACGAAGGCGAGAATGAACGGGAATTTTAAGGAACCGGCAAATGGAAAACACGCCTGAGCGAAGAGGGGAAAAACGGCTGAGGTATTACTGGCCCGTCTGGTTCGCTGAGGACTTTGATGCAGAGCTTTTACAGGGTCAGATGATTGACGTCAGCAGCAGGGGGGCGGCCTTTACATGCCGCGGCGAGTGCGGCTGGGTACATCCGGGCCAGCAGGTGACGGCCAGGTTCAGCGTGCCGCGTTACGGGACCGATGAATCCTTTGACATTGCGGATTTCATCCGCCCCGGAAACATCTGCCGGGTGGAGCATATCAACAGTCAGTTACGACGCGTTGCAATACAATTCTTCGAGCCGCTGCCCTTCAGGCCCGGCGAGCAGCACCAGAGTCGATTCGAGCCGGCCGAGGCCGTCGAGGCGACGGCGGCCTGTTAGCCATCCGTTCGGCTGCCGTTGAGCCGGCTGAACAGTCCGCCTGGAGCGCCATTCCAGCATCCGACTTTTGAGCGTTGCGATGGCTGTTCACCTGTCATTTTAGCCCGCCCACAGCGATTTTTGATTTCCAATTCGCCGCTTTGCCCTTATTATAGCCCTATGCTTGAAAAGGGTCTGGTACAGGTTTATACCGGCGACGGCAAGGGAAAGACCACCGCCGCCTTCGGACTTGCCCTGCGTGCGGCGGGCCAGGGCAACAAAGTCCTCATCTATCAGTTTCTAAAGCCGCCGTCACTCGATATCGGCGAGCGATTCGCCCTGCAGTTGGGGGCGGTGCGCATCCGCGTCGAGGCCCTCGACGTGCCCTGGGATATGGCAAAGTCGCCCGGCGACGAAAACGCCGTCGCAAAAGTCAGGGCCGCTATCAGCGATGCTCTTGAGCGGCTTGCCGAAACCGCGCAGAAGAGATTCTATGACGTGCTGATACTCGATGAAATTGTGTATTGTGTCTCGCAGCATCTGGCCCGGCTGGAGGACGTAAAGAATGTTATCGAAGGCAGGGATGAACGAGTCGAGATAGTGATGACCGGCCGCGGGGCCGGTAGCGAACTGCTCGATTTGGCTGATTTGGTTACAGAGTTCAGGAATATCAGGCACCCGTTCGACAAAGGCCTGATGGCCCGCCGAGGCATCGACTATTGACATTTTTCTCTCGTCGGATATCCTGTCTATGTGAAACGCATAAACTCAATCTGCTCTTAAAACGAAAGGTTCACAAATGTCAGCACGATTGCAAATCTCCCGACGTCAGGTCCTGACCGGCGCTGCCGGTGTCGCCGTTGCCGGCGTCCTCAATTTGCCAAGAGCCGGCGCCGAAATCCGGCGAGTCGTCAAGAAAGGTCGAATAAAGCAATCGGTAAGCCGCTGGTGCTACGGCAAAATCCCGCTCGATAAGTTCTGCGGCGCCTGCGCAAAAATGGGTCTGGTCGGCATCGACCTGCTCCAGCCGGAAGAGCTGCCGGCGCTAAAGGGGACAGACCTTGTCTGTACGATGCTCTTTTCGCACGGCTTGACAGAGGGCCTCAGCCACAAGGAAAACCACGCCGAGTGCCTGAGTAAGATTGAAAGAAGTATCGACGCCGCCTCCAAATTCGGCTGCCACAACGTGATATGCTTCCCGGGCAACCGCTACGGAATGGATGAACAAGAGGGCCTCGACAACACGGCCGAAGCCATCAAGAAAATCATCGGCCACGCTGAGAAGAAAAACGTCACCATCTGTATGGAATATCTCAACTCTAAAATCGACCACAAAGACTATATGTTCGACAACATTGCGTTCGGTGTCGAGGTCTGCAAGCGGGTCGGCTCTGAAAATATGAAAATCCTGTACGACATCTACCACGCCCAGATTATGGAAGGTGACATCATCCGCACGATACGAGATTACCATCAGTACATCGGACACTACCACACGGGCGGTGTCCCAGGCAGAAACGAAATCGACGAAACGCAGGAGCTGTACTATCCTGCCATTATGCGGGCAATACTCAAGACCGGTTTTACGGGCTACGTCGCCCATGAGTTTATTCCCAAGCGAGACCCGCTGAAATCCCTGGCAGAGGCGATAAAGATTTGCGACGTCTGATTCTTCAGGAGATAGAAGGTCTTGAAAAGGGTTGCGGTGATAATATGTGCGGCCGGGCCCGGCAGCAGGTTCGCAGGTAAGCGAAAGAAGCAGTTTGTCAACGTGGCGGGCAGGGCGGTCTTTCTGCGAAGTGTCGAGCTCTTCGCCAATCGCGATGACGTCAAACAACTCCTTTTAGGCATCGCAGCCGACGATGAGGAGCTTGTAAAGGTCAGATGGGGCGCGAACCTGTCGCTCTTCAATGTAAAGGTGTTCCTCGGTGGTGCGACCCGCTTCGAGACCATCAATAAGGCGCTTGAGCTGTTACGAGAGGATATCGAGCTTGTCGCAGTTCACGACGCGGCCCGATGCTGCATCACCGAGAAATGGCTCGATGATGTAATCACAGCCGCTGCAAAAACCGGCGCTGCAATTCTCGCCAGCCCCGTCTCGTCCACAATCAAACAGGTAAAGGACGGGCTTATCACCAAAACCGTTGACCGCTCGACTCTTTATGAAGCCCAGACGCCGCAGGTCTTCGAGACGGCGCTTCTGAAAGAGGCGCACGCAAAAGCCAACCCGAAAGAACCGGAGAAAATCAGCGACGATTCACTGCTGGTCGAGGCGCTCGGCCATAAAGTTGCAATCGTTGAAACCGACCCCTCCAACATCAAAATCACTCACGCCGGCGATATCGCCATCGCCGAGGCAATCCTGAAAAGCCGTCCCAAACCCAAAGCCACAATCGGCCCTTATGCCGAGGCACAATGGTAGTTTTCGTATCGCGCTCCTTCGGCAGACTCAGTACAAATTTGCCGGGATTGACGAATAGAAGCTGCGGGTTTTGTTACAGGCCTTTAATATCCTCACGGATTACGCCATAGGAACCCGGCAAAGAACAGGTGCAAAAATGATTCGAATACAGGTTTTTAACTTTTGCCACACCCAAAGGACTTGACAACGTGCAAGAGAACTCGTTAATATCGAACAGCTTGGAAATTGCCGGGCAGGTAGCTCAGTCGGTAGAGCAACGGACTGAAAATCCGTGTGTCGGCGGTTCAATTCCGCCCCTGCCCATTTCGTTTTTCCCCACGACAGCTAATGCCAAGCTGTCTTTTTTTATGCCTAACTGTTCGCCATTTAAGGAGTTATCGTTTTTGCCATTTTTGATGTAACTCCTATCATATTGGCCAGCCGCCGTGGGCGTCGATTGTTTCGTCCATCAGGGTTTTGATAATGCGATAGAGTTCTGTTAAATGTCCTTGCGTTGTTATCCCCCGATAGTCCCACTCGTACAGCCCCTCCTCTAAGTCCTTGAGATACTCGGCAATACGCTTGATTTCGGCCTTTTCCACGCCCGATAGTTTAGCCCGAAATGGCCTAAATGGCAATATCTGGCCTTTGTTTACATATCCTGTCGCTGAAATCTGCTTGCCAATACCCTGCTTCGCTGATATTATCTGGGCAACTTTGGTTGTTGTCTAATGCATTGGGGAAATAGCTATATGAAACAGGTTGTTATAGAAAATCCGGTGTTGAACCCGGCGTTTGCGGGGCCAAAGGAAAGGCCACTCGAGAATTCGAGGAGATGCGGAAGTAGCGAGTTAGATTATGGCGAAAGATTCGGTTAGTGAAATAGCCTCTTTGGTAGTTGGATTTCGGACGAACCTCAGTAGTTTGTGCGACGAGCAGGTCTCGGAAGCAGTTGTACGCCAAGAATACATAGACCCTTTCTGGAAAGCGTTGGGGTGGGATGTTGCCAATAGCAGGCACCGGTCCGCAGCCGAGAAGGATGTCGTAATCGAACGAACCATCGAGACCGTTGAGGGCGAACGGGCGCGGTCACGGCGTCCAGATTACATCTTTAGGATAGACGGGTTTTCACGGTTTATTGTGGAAGCCAAGAAACCCGCGGTTGATTTGGACCAAAACAGAGATGCCATATTTCAAGCGAAGACTTACGCGTGGAGTGCGCAGATTCCATTTGCGATTCTAACCAACTTCGAGCAATTCCGGCTGTTTGACGCAACACTTAAACCCTATCATTCAGACCCGGAACGTGGAATCATTACAGACTTTGACCTGCGATTTGACGATTATGTTAACCAGTGGGATATTCTCACCAGCACCTTCGGCAGGGAGGCGGTAGCGAATGGATCTCTGGAGCAGCTTCTTGCAAAGGTCAAGCGTGTTCGCAAAGGCAGGCGCATACGAGGGATTGACCGCATGTTGATCGACTTGCGCGGGAGCGAACCGGTTGACCGGGCATTCCTGAAGCATCTTGAAGAATTTCGTTTGCGATTTGCGCGAGCTTTGTTTGAGGAGAATCGGGGTGACTTTCCGGATGCACAGACTCACCATGGGGCGGCACGACTCACAGAAGCAACACAGCGGCTGATAGACCGTTTGGTCTTTATGCGGGTGTGCGAAGATAGAGATATTACGCCGTACGGCGAACTGCGGGATATAGTGAACTATTGTTCGAAAAACAGGGTTGACCTTTATTCACAGATAACGGGGAGGTTCAGACGCTTCGACGAAGAATATAACGGATATCTGTTCAAGCCGCATTTCTCAGAGCAGCTTAAAGTGCCAGCGGAGCTTCTTGCCGACATGATTCGCTCATTATATCCCCCAGAAGGTGCTTATCGGTTCGATGCTATAGGCGATGACATTCTTGGGATAATTTATGAGAGGTTTTTGGGCAGTGCGATAACTGTCCAAAGAAACCATGTCAGTGCGGAAGAAAAGCCCGAGGTGCGGCATGCCGGTGGCGTGTACTATACTCCTCGCTTTGTAGTAGATACGATAATCCGGCGAGTTGTTGGTCCAAAGGTCAAGGGCAAGAGTCCGGCTGACGTTCTCAACGTGAAGATACTTGACCCCGCTTGTGGATCAGGTTCATTTCTGATTGCGGCTTTGCAGTTTCTCTTTGATCATTGTGTGCGCTATATCTCAGAACATCCGAAGGAGGCGGAAATACCCGCAAGCCCCCGCGCGAGGTCGAAGAAAACACGAATGGCGTTTAAGGATACGGATGGTAACTGGCTTCTGACTCCACTGTTTAGAAGTCAATTGCTTGCATCCTGTATTTACGGTGTGGACATTGACGCTCAAGCTGTCGAAGTTACCATTATGAGCCTTTATCTCAAACTTCTGGAGGGAAAGCTCCCACCGAATTGGCAGCGTGAGTTTCTTCGATCGAAATTGCTGCCTCCATTGGACAACAATATTTGTTGCGGCAATAGTCTGTTGTCGCAAGCGGATTTTGACAGATACTGGGAAGATGAACATAGCACTTTATTCGGTTTTGATGAAGATACGCGCTTTAGAATAAATGCCTTTGATTGGACAAGCAAGACGCGAGGATTCGGGCGATTGTTCGAAGAAAACGGCGGCTTCGATTGCATAATAGGAAACCCGCCATATATTCGGGTGCAGGAATTGAAGAAATGGGAGCCCGAAGAGTGCGAATTCTACAAGGCCCATTATAAGGCGGCTGCAAAAGGCAATTATGATATCTACGTAGTTTTTATTGAGAGAGGATTGCAGCTACTTGCTCCGGATGGCTTGCTGGGGTTTATTTGTCCTCATAAGTTTTGGCAGGCAAATTATGGTGCTGGCATCCGTGAAATTCTTGCTAAAGGGCAGAACATCCAGTCGATTATAAACTTTGCAGACCAGCAGGTCTTCCGTGGCGTGACAACTTACAGCGCAATCCATATATTTTGTAAACAGGCTAACACACACCAAGTTAACGTCGCCGCATTTACAATGTTGCAAGATGGTAATACACAATGTCGCGATATTGATGAATCAAGAGAAACCGTAGGGGCATCGGTTTTTTTTTCCGCCCATCCGTCAGATAATCAGCGATGGTCCTTTGTACCGTTAAGTACTCAGAATTGGTGTGGTTATATTTCCGGAGACAGGCCTACGCTACTAAGAGTAGCGGATGTGTTTGTAGGCGTGCAAACCAGCGCAGACAAGATATACCATTTCGATATGGTGGCCATTGGGAAAGAACACGCTTCCCTGAAATCCCGGGTGGATGAGACCATTTATCAACTAGAGCGTGAATTAGTCCATCCATTACTGAGCGGAGTAGACGTGCAGCCGTTTTCTATCAACACGGCGCGGCAGGTAATTTTATATCCTTACTGGTGGAATGATGAGAAACACGGACAACTCATCAAAGAGGAAGAATTTACAGAACGTTTCCCTTTGTGTTGGTCGTATCTTAGACGCCATGAGAAGGCTCTTCGTTTGCGTGAGCAAGGCAAATTCGACGACGATAGTTGGTACCGCTTTGGGCGATCTCAGAATATAGCGAAACAAAAGGGTCCAAAGATTTGTGTCCCACGGCTTGCCGAGTCATTACGTTGCGCATTCGACCAAAAGGGGAACACATGCCTTGACAACGTTGACGTAAATGGTATCCGAATTCGGGCTAATTATTCGGGGACTATAGGTCCTTACTTTCTTATGGGGATCCTCGGTTCGCAAATGGCAAATGCTTTCATTTGCGCCAGCGGGGGGACTCATTTTCGTGGTGGCTACTGTTCATTTAACCGCCAGTTCATAGGACAACTTCCCATCAAAATTCCTACGACGTGCGAAGATAAAGAAATAGCCGCGCAGATTTCGTCATATGTCCAAAAGGTAATAGAGACGAAAACTATGCTGCAGAGAAATAAGCTCAGCGACAGGGAACGTGATCGCCATGAGCGTAAAATCGAGGCACACGAGGCGCGAATAGACGAATTAGTGTGTGAGCTTTATGGTGTTGATGAGATACCGGAATAAATTGTTCGCGCAATGTGGTGGATGCGAGGGCAACGTTTTGATAATTTAGGAATTAGCAAATGGCAAAGAAAAAAGTCCGGCGGGCAAGGCCGATTGTTGAGGCTTATCTTGAGCGAATCGGGCAGAAGGTATTCAAGGATTTCAGTTCTTCGATAACTGGGTTGATAAAAGGGCGTCAGGGGATATACGCGCTTTATAAAAGGGATAAGCTTTATTACATAGGGCTTGCGAGTAACTTAAAGAACAGAATCAAACATCACCTTAATGACAAACTAAAAAACTGCTGGACGCATTTCAGTCTTTATATAATCAGCAGGCAGGAGCATATCAAGGAATTTGAATCGGTGATCCTGAGGATAACATATCCGAAAGGAAATTCGGTCAAAGGCAAACTCAGCAAAGCAAAGAATCTGCGGCCTTTACTTAAGAAGCGTCAGAAGGCGGGTTTGGGAATGAGAGAGTCAGTCTCAGGAGCACTTGTGCCGCAGTGTCCAGTTCACGGGCGAGATGTCGTGGAGAAGATTCTGGCTCATTTCAGCGAACCTAATAATAAAACGCCCACGGCGGCTGGCCAATAAAATAAGAGATAATCAATGCTTACTTGCAAGCTTAATGGTCCTTGTGATTTGCTTGAAAAACTTTATAAACTTTCAGAAATGGCCGAACAAGATGGAAGGTAAAAAACCAGGCGATAGTGCCGTTGAGAGCAGGTATCTGTTGATGCCTCATCAGGCTAATCCTTACGGGACTGCCTTTGGCGGTGTGATTATAGCCTGGATCGACATGATCGCTTCAATGGCTGCCCAAAGGCATTGCGGCAAAGAGGTTGTAACCGCAAGTATCGATTCGCTCTCGTTCAAAGAACCGATTCGTGTCGGCGACCATGTTGTGTTGAAGGCTTCTGTTAATTATGTTGGCCATACTTCAATGGAAGTTGGTGTTCGGGTCATTCGGGAAGATCCTTACAGCAGTAAACAAATTATAGCTACGACGGCTCATCTGACTTTTGTGGCACTTGGTAAAGATAAACACCCCTGTCCAGTGGCCCC
>CAYMYK010000010.1:0-30058 GCA_964394625.1 uncultured Pirellulales bacterium | reverse complement strand
CTAATCGCGATAATATCCCTTATGTAAGTCTGGGCAAGGCCGGAATTTCAGAGAAATTTAGCTATTGTTAAGTTCGGCAGGATTCGAGCCGCGGCAGTTCAGGCTCGCACAGGGACTTTTCGGACACGGCGGGCAAAGTCATCGATTTCGTCCGGTGTCTCGAAGCCCACAATCATCATATCAACACAGTCAAGTCCGAGAACATATTCGATAGAGCGGCTTATTTTATCCTGGTCGTATTTGAACTCACCGTTTCCCACGAGCTTCATAGCAACGACGCCCTTGCCGGCATTGTGGATTTTTTTCAGGACGGGAGCGACTTTTCCCGGCACATCGTCCATCTCCGTGCCGTAGGCGTTCAGGCGGGCGTGGACGGAATCGACCCAGGGCTCGTTCGCGGCTGCTTCGAGAGCGGCCACCGAGTGACACGATACGCCGTGCGCGCGGATGGCGCCTTTTTCCTTGAGCTTCGCCATTATATCCATTTCTTTGCGAAGCTGCTGAGGCCAGTTGCCGCTCATAACGCAGTGCAGCAGAACGAGGTCGATATAGTCGGTGCCGAGCTCTTTTAGAAAACGTTCGATGGCGATATCGGGTCTGCCTCGCTCATTTTCCGTCTGCCGCCAGGTACTTACCTTGGAAACGAGAACAAAGCTATCACGGGGCAGAGTTTTCAGCGCCGAACCGACGTAGGGATGCGTGCCGTAGCCGTCGGCCATATCGAACATTCGAATGCCTCGGTCATATTCTGTTTTGACAAGGGCCTCGAATTTTTCTTTCCCGAGCCGGGTCTGGTTTGACATGTGCCGGCCGCCGTGCGCGCCGGTGCCTGCGCCGAGGCGGGTTACCTTGAGACCTGTTTTGCCGAGCAAGACCATCTCGAACGGGTCGTATGTCTCGACCTTTTTCTCCTGCGCAGCCAGAACACCTGAACCGAGCACCATGCCGCCGACGCCCGCAGCGAACCTCGTGATGAATTCACGTCGCTTTAGTTTTTCCATTTGTGACAGTTCCTTGCATTATACGGTTCTTTCATACCCTGACAGTATAGCCGGAATCGTTGGCTGATGCAATAGCCAGGGTGAACACTCTGCCGTGCGGACAATCGTGGGACAATGGTCAACGCTGCCGTTATACACGAGAGCCGTCGGTTATTGTGGTTTTGACGCCTATTCGACCCGCAGCCAGGTTGTTCGGTATATGCCGTCTTTCCGTGCGCCGACTTCGTAGAAGGGAACGAATGTGAGCGGGTCTTTGTCGGGCAGGCGGAGGTTATATGCGGGGCCTTGAAGGCCGGGTGGGGTTTCGGCCGGCGAAATGAACGGCAGCAGGTTGGATGTGGGGACACGGAAAGCGGTGGGCTGTTCGAGCGTGTCGGGCAGGTTGGCGGCGTAAACCAGGGGACCTCGGAGGATGGCGACGAAATGCTCGGTCTTATCGATGTACCAGCCCTTTTCGTTATACTCATTGGAGATTTCCGCCAGGCGTAATTTCATCGGAAACGATATTTTCAGTGCATCGCCGGGCGACCATTTTCTGCTAATGCCCAGATATTTGCCCGGGACAGCTTTTTCAGGCACTTGCCTGCCGTTGACAGAGACCTTGGCCGTGTCGGCCCAGCGGGGGATTCTGACGAAAACCGGAAAGTCGGCGCTTTTCTGCGGCGTGATTGTTACTTCAATGTCGCCATCGAAGGGGTAATCTGTTTTTTGCTCGATGGTAACGGCGCCTGCGCCGGGCAGTTGGATTTGGGCGGCGCTTCGAGTGTAGATGTTGAGGGCGATGCCGTTGTCTTTTATTGTGTAGATGACGGGCGGTATCTCTTCGAGCGCCATCGCCCCGCTTGAGGAGCAGCAGGCCCAGGGGCTTGTCCTGATGCGTTTTCCGTTGGTGTGGCTGTAGTAGCACCAGCCGAGGCCGTCGGGGAACTGGGTGCCGAGGATGGCGTTATAGGCGGTTTTTTCGAGCTGTTCAGCGTATTCGGCCCGGCCTGTGAGCATCAGGAGCTGTGAATTGAGGCGGGTCCAGACCATTGTGGTGCAGGTTTCGTTGAAGCCGTAGGGACTGAAGAAGAATTCGACGTTGAAACATTCGAGGTTGCCGCCGATGCCGCCCCAGGGCCCGCCGGTGAGTGTAAGGTGGTGGTCTTTGATATTCTGCCAGGAGTTTAGGACGGCCTGGAGGTAGTCCTGGTCGCCTGTTGCACGATAGAGCTTGACCAGGCCGACAAAATTGCGAGTCATCTCGTAGTTTTTGCCGTTCCCGATGAGGGCGACGTCGCAGCCCTTCAAGCTTCGGGAGATGAGTTCGAGTCCCTTTCTGTACTCCATCTGCCCGGTGCAGTATTTTGCGAATTCGAGATATTTTTCGTCGCCGGTGGCGAAGTAAAGCTCCATAGCGGCATCGATTGAGCCGGTGCCGACCATGCCGTGGTGATAGCTTGAGTGGGCGATTGACTTGCCGCCCT
Organism: uncultured Pirellulales bacterium; assembly: GCA_964394625.1. Taxonomy (GTDB): domain Bacteria; phylum Planctomycetota; class Phycisphaerae; order Sedimentisphaerales; family Anaerobacaceae; genus JAUVYV01. The sequence goes on along the minus strand of CAYMYK010000010.1, from coordinate 27,591 downwards.
TCTGAAAGGTTTCGATGTAGAGGTCGCCGATTTTTTTCGCGGCTTCGATGTATTTTTCATCGGGGAGGTGCTTGTTAAGCTCGACAAGGCCGAGCATCATATAGGCATTGACCCAGACGTCCCAGCTTTTGATGTTAACGTCGGATTTGGCGGTCATTCTTATCGAGGGGGCGTATGTCCCCAGGTAGCCGTTGGGCCGCTGCTGGCTGACGAGGAAATCGGCGACATTTTTGAGTGATTTGATGAGCTGTGAGTCGTCAGTGCGGCCAGCGGCGCGTGAGGCGGCGACGAGCCACTTTCCGGCGTGCTCACCCTGCCAGTTCTTGTCGGTTTCTTTGGCGGCGACGGCCCTGTCGAACAGGCGGATTGGCCGGCTGTTTGCGTCTTTACACAAGTGTTTCAACCGGCCCCGGACGCCTGCATCAATCGCCCTGCCAAGGACGCCGTCAATGCGGAGCCGGCTCGTATCTATCTGCTGCATTACGGCGGCGGCGGGTTCGGCATTGAGCTGCGCCGGCGGCGAGAGCAGAAGCAGGACCGTTAGTGTCGAACAAAAAGTTGTCATCAGGGCCGACTTGCTTGAGTTTAGCGAATGTGAAATCATAACTCTATCCTTTGTGAGCCGGGTTTCAGATGGATGGTTTTGCCGTTAAAGATAAAGGTCCCTTCGAGGCCGGCAGGTAAAGTTATCGTGCCGGTGATACCGTTGGGGCCTTTTCGTTTGAGCTTAACTTCGATGCTTCCGAGCGTGTGTGTCATTTTTGCCTCGACCCAGTTTAAAGGGCCGAGGTGCGGTTCGATTCGGACGGATTTAAAGCCGGCCTCGGCCGGCTCGATGCCGCAGACGGTCGCGAGCAGGTCGTAGTTGGGGCTTGCGCTCCAGGCGTGGCAGTCAGAGCGGGTGGGGTCGGGATTTTCGGGAAAGGTAGTCAGCCCTTTTTTAATCGCATCTCGCCAGGGACCGAGCATCCGGACGTACTCATCGGCCAGGCCCGCCTTTTTCATCGCCCTGAACAGATAGAAGCGGTAATAGAACGTGCACTGGGTAAGCGATGGCTCGGCAGCGATTCTTTGCATAAAGGTTTTCTGGTCTTTCTGTGGAATCAAATCGACTAAGACGGCTAAAAGATTACCGTGCTGGCTGAAGTGTTTTTTGTCGGGTGTATCGGCCAACAGGGCGCGCTTATCGTCCCAGCAGAGCTTGCGGGTTGCGTTTTTGAGTGTCTCGGCGAGTTTTTGATAGTGGTCTGCCTGCCGGTCCCGGCCGAAGGCGCGGTTCAGCTCGACTGCATAGTTGAGGGCATAGACAAGCTGCAGCGTAAGGATTGACGAACGGCCCTTTTTGCCCAGAGGCGGTACGCCGCCGATATTTTTTTTGGCATCCCAGGGCCAGCACCAGTCCACGAAGTTCCACCAGGGCGTCGGCCCGAGCATACCTTCGGGGCCGATATATTTTTCGTGCCAGAGCAGCACGCCGTCGATGCCGCCGAGAAAGGATTTGACGAATTCGCCGTCGTCGCGGCCCATCCAGTAATCGTGCACCATTGTAATCCAGAACAGCGAATAAGGCGGGATGATTTGCATTTTTGCCGATGGGTACCGGCTTTGAGTAAGCCCTTCGGGGATGCGTGAGTCGTCGAAACAGGTGATGGCCTTTCGACACAGCGTATCGTCGCCGGCGACATAGAGGGAGATAAGGGCCTGTATGCGTGTGTCGCCGACGTACTGAAGCTGTTCGTAATAGGGACAGTCGAAGTAGGTTTCGTTGGCACACAGCCGGGCGGTTCGCCAGCCGACGTTCCAGATGCCGGTAAGCGACGGGTCGCTGCTTTTGAAGGAGGCCTTTTGCTTGAAGGGATAGGCGGTGAATTTTCCATAAAAATCGTCGATGGTGAGCGGGGCGTTTTGAGTCCGGATGTCCATCCTGATATAACGGTAGGTCCTGAACCACAGGGTGCTAAAGAGCCGGTTTGCGCCGCCGTCGGGTAGGAAGACGTCGCTGAGGCCGACAGCTTTTCGGCCTTCGATTTGGTTTCTGTCCGCCTTTTTCATATTGCCGTCAAACAGGGCCTCGCAGTAGGTCAGATTTATATCGGCGCCTTTACCGCCGGTGACGATGATTTGCGGATAGGCGGTGGTCAGGAAGGTCTGGTCGAAGAGAATCGAGACTTTCGAGTTCGGCTCGACGGTAAGTTTTCCCCGGCCGTCGAAGGGATTGTCTTTGAGCTCTGTACCCTGTGTTCTTCTGATTTTGGGTATGCGCTGCGTTTTTTCCTCCATAAAGGGGATGGTTCGCGGGACGAGCATCCAGGTTCCATCGAGGTCTGTTCCGCGAGGTTTTGCATTGACGAGGACTTTCACGGCGGGCCAGTTGCCGGCGTCGTAGTCGGCCCGGCGCCAGCCCCAGGGATACTTTGTGCCGTCAATTTTTTCACCCGGGCCTACGACAACGAAGGTGTTCAAAGTAGCGGGTATGGGTGCATAGGCACTATCCTGCAGGACTCGCCAGTTGTTGTCGGTGTTTAGGAAGCTGTGCTTTGCATCGTCGGCCTGGAGGCAGAAGGCGGTTTTGAGAGTCATTTGTGCCCAGGGGCAAAACCGGCCGAAGTTCCATACAACAGCGGCGATACAGTTTTTGCCCGTCCTGAGAAAGGGTGCGATATCGACCGTCTCGAAACGCCAGTGCTGCAGGTCGCCGCGGGCCGGGCCCCGGCAGACCGGCTCTGCGTTGACAAAAAGCTGGTAACGGTTGTCGGCTGATACGTGGACGACAAATGTGTCGGGCTTTTTGTCGAGTTCGAAGGTCCGGCGGAAATGAAAAACGCCGAACTCTTTCAACGAAGCAGTTGGATGCGTCACCCAGCTTGCGTGCCAGCGGGCTTCGCTGAACCTGCGTTTTACCTGCGTATCCGATTGCCGTGCTACGGCCGATGCGCAGATTGCGCCGGCAGTTACAATAAGCAATAAGAGAGTCATTACCTGCTTTGGAGTTTTCATAAGGACAGTCCTTTCCTGAAAGACAGCTATACACTTTCGCGGGTGATTTCAGCGCCGAGCGGGTTCAGACGCTGTTCGATTTTTTCGTATCCGCGGTCGATGTGATAGACGCGGTTGATTACCGTAGTACCTTCGGCGGCGAGGGCTGCCAGCACTAAAGCGGCCGATGCGCGCAAATCCGAGGCCATCACCGGGGCGGCGATGAGTTTTTTGACGCCGGAGACGATAACGGTGGGGCCTTCCTTTCGCAAGTTTGCAGCCATACGGCTCAGCTCGGCGACGTGCATAAATCTGTCGGGGAAGATTTTTTCAATGACGACGCTGTTTCCGTCGGCCAAGGCCAGCAGCGTCATAAACTGCGCCTGCAGGTCGGTGGGAAAACCGGGAAACGGCTGGGTGGTAATATCCGCCGGCCTGACGGGGCCGGTGCGTGCGACGGTACAGCCGGTATTTTCAGGTTCGACGATGACGCCGATTTGCCGCAGTTTGTCGATGACGGCCATCAGGTCTTGCGGGCGGCAATTTTTTATGTGAATCTCGCCTTTTGTGATAGCGGCGGCGGCCATAAATGTCCCTGCCTCGATGCGGTCGGGGATAACGGTGTGGTCGAAGCCCTTGAGTTCGGCGACTCCGTCGATGGTCAGGCGCGGCGAGCCGATGCCGGAGATTTTCGCGCCCATCGAGTTGAGGCAGTTGGCCAGGTCTGCGATTTCCGGCTCGCAGGCGGCGGCCTCGATAATGGTTTTGCCCTTTGCCAGAGCAGCGGCCATCAGGACGTTTGCGGTACCGAGAACGGTCGAGCCGAAGGGCCCGCCGAGGAATATCTCATTGCCCGTCAGGCCCCTGGGCGCTTCGGCGACGATGTATCCGTTTTCGAGTTTGATATCGGCTCCGAGCCGGCGCAGGCCCCGCAGGTGAATATCGACCGGCCGGTACCCGATGGCGCAGCCGCCGGGCATAGAGACGACGGCCCTGCCGCTGCGGGCCAGCAGCGGGCCGAGTATGCAGATGCTCGCACGCATCTTGCGGACGATTTCATAATCGCCTACCGGATTATCGAGCTCGGCTGCGTCGATAGATATAGCGCCGCTTGCGTCGCGGGCGACTTTGCAGCCCAGTTGCGAAAGCAATTCGCCAGCTACGGTGATGTCCGAGAGATTGGGGGCGGCCTTGAGTACCGATTTTCCCGGTGCGAGGATGGCGGCGGCCATTATGGGCAGCGCCGCGTTCTTCGAGCCGTTGACGGTAATGGCGCCCGAGAGCTTAACTGGGCCTTCGATGCTGAATATGTCCATAAGTTATTTCCCTTGAAAAGCACGGTGCGTTCTGCGAAACTCGGGCACCCGCAGGGTCAATACGGCTAAGTGCCTATCCGAATAACCCTTCGGCCTTTGTCATTGCGAGGCGAAGCCGAAGAATCTGGCCAACGAAGAAGAGGTTCTTCACTTTGCTGCGCTCCGTTCAGAATGACAGACGATAGCAAATACTTATTCGGATTAGGTTCTAAGTTTAATATGCGGCGGCGTGCTTTTCAAGTCGTTAAACAAGTAAGTGTATGAATACGGAACATCTCAAAGAAGGTCTTACTGAAATCAGCATCCCGGATTTGGTCGTTTGCCTGGCGGGACTTTTTCTATTCGGCATCTGGCTTTTGCGGACATCGTTCGGCAGAAGTGCTCTTATCCGTTCAGTGCCGCGGCGTAACCGGTTAGGGATTTATATTCCGCTGATACCGTATGCGGTATGCTCTGTGACGGTCTGGTTAGGGCTGTTGATTGAAAAGAAGCTGCTCGGTGAGTCCGCCGGCTGGCAGGCGGTTTTTGTGGATAACTTCATAATGTGCGTCGGTGCGCTGAGCGGCATAGCGGTAATTATTGTCATAGCGAGGATAAGCTTTGCGCGCCGGTTGAGGGGTTTCGGCTTAGACGCCACGTCGGTCGGGGCCGACTTCGGGGCGGCGTTGGTTAATCTGCTTGCGATTATGCCGGTTGTAATTGCGACGATAATACTGACTACTTACGTGAGCAGGTTGATTGCAGGCCCCGGCTTCGAGATGCCGCAGCACGCCGAGCTGAAAGAGATAACATCGTATCCGCAGCCGGCTGTAAGGGTAATAATTTGCATAAGTGCGATTGTGGTCGTACCGGTTTTCGAGGAGATGTTTTTCAGGGGGCTGCTGCAGACGCTGATAAGGACATTTTCAGGCAGGCCCTGGGCTTCGGTAGCGATAAGTTCGGCGATTTTTGCGGCATTTCATCAGAACATGCCTCACTGGCCGGCCCTGTTTTCGCTGGCGCTATGTCTGGGCTACTCTTACGAGAAAAGCGGCTCGCTGCTTCGTCCCATCTTCATTCACTCACTCTTCAACGCTGCTATGGTGTTCAGTGCATTGAGTCAATAGCCCGTCTTTCGTTGTGCTTTTTGTCAGAAAATCAGAAACAGCAAACCGATGACGGCTACGATGGGGCCGGCGATTTTGAATATTTTGCCGTACCTGTCGTGCCAGAGCTGAGTCTCTCGCGGGTCGAGCCACTTTTCGAGCGGGATAACCCTCCAGGCGACGAGCGAGCCGGCCAGGCCGCCTATAATTGCTATCACTGCAAAGACGCTGTTCATTTTCGTTCACTCCCTTGGCTTATGTACTCTGAACAACCAGAATATATTCGCACCCGGTCTGTTTACCGTATCAGAAACGTATATTACTGCAAGCCGAGGACGTCGGCAATAGAGTATTGGCCCGGTTTTTTGCCGACGAGCCATTTTGCCGCTAACAGTGCGCCTCTCGCGAAGGTGTCCCTGCTGTGTGCCGTGTGGCTTAGTGTTACCGTCTCGCCCAGCGTTGAAAATATTACCGAATGTATCCCCGCGATGTCGCCGGCTCTGACCGAGTGCATACCGACGGCGCCCTGCTGTCTTGTCGCCTCTTTGCCGCTTCTGCCGTGTTTGAGCGAGTCGGGGAAGGGCCTATCGGTCGCCCGGCAGATATTTTTGGCTAACGTAAGGGCCGAGCCGCTCGGGGCGTCTTTTTTGAAGCGATGGTGCTGTTCGATGAGCTCGACGTCGTATTCCGGCCCGAGCAGCGTCGCCACCTTTCCGACGAGGTTAAACAAGACGTTCATCCCGACACTCATATTAGTTGTGCAGATGACGGGGATTTTCCCAGCGGCATCGGCAAGTTTGTCGTACTGGTTTTCACTCAAGCCGGTGGTGCCCAGGATTAAAGCGGCGCCTGTTTGCAGGCAGTAATCTATTGTTGCGTCGGCGGCCTGGGGGGTGGAGAAATCGATAACAACATCGGCACCGCCGGCGGGTATGTCGGCGATTGGGATTTTTAATTCGCTTATGCCCGCCGCGAGGCCGGCGTCTTTGCCCATCTCGGGATGGATACGCTTTTCGACGGCCCCGATGACCTCGAAGCTGCCGTCGCCGACCGACATTGCAATAATACGTCTTCCCATGCGCCCTGCGGCACCACAAACCACAAGTTTATGTCCCATTTTGACTTTCCTGAATATATACCTGCACCGAATAGCTCAAAATGATACCGGTCGGCACGGCAGTTTGCAAGCGCCAATGTATTTATTGGCTTGATATTCCGGCGGGTATGCGGTAAAACGCCGTATAGAGTTATGTGTCGTTTGACAAAACAATTTCGCCATTTCTACATAAAGGAGGCAACTGTAATGGACAGACGTACTTTCATTTCGGGCACGATAGCGGCAGGGGCGGCGGCATTGTCGCTAAAGTCAGCGGGCGCTTCGGCTGCGGCGAGCAGGTTCAAGCTGAAGTATGCTCCGTACTTCGGGATGTTCGAGCATCACGCCGGCAAGGACCCCATCGACCAGCTCAAGTTTATAGCCGATACCGGCTTTACCGCGATGTTCGACAACGGCCTGATGAGCAAAGACAAATCGCTGCAGGACAAAATCGCAAAGCAGTGCGAGCAACTGGGCCTGGCAATGGGGCCTTTCGCGGCCTATGCCGAGTTCAGAAAACCGACCTTAGTGCTCAAGAACGATGCTATTCGCAAGATGGTAGTCGGCAAAATCAAGGAGGCGATCGAGTTAGGCAAACGCACCGGCTGTATGTACGCGGTGATGGCGCCGGGGACATACGCAACAAATCTCGAGTGGGGATACCAGACGGCCAATATGGTCGATAACCTCAAGTACTGCTGTGAGGTGGCTGAGCCGGCGGGCTTTACGGTTCTGGTCGAGCCGCTCAACAACTGGACAGACCATCCACAGATGTTCCTGCATAAAATACCTCAGGCATACCAAATATGCAAAGCCGTCGGCAGCGACTCGTGTAAAATGGTCGATGATTTGTATCATCAGCAGATTACCGAGGGCAACCTGATTCCCAACATCGATATGGCTTACGAGAAAATCGGCGCGTTCCACCTTGGCGACAACCCGGGACGCAATGAGCCGACCACCGGTGAAATAAACTATCGCAACATATTCAAGCACCTGTACAACAAGGGCTACAAAGGCGTGCTGTGTATGGAGCACGGCAAAAGCAGGCCCGGCATCGAAGGCGAAAAGGCACTGCTGACGGCGTACCGCTGGTGCGACGATTTTTAAATCGACGCAATTCTCACACAGACGAAAAACAAGCAAAAATTGAAAGGCCAGGTATATGAAGGCAAAGCAAATACAAAGCATTTCTCGCAGAGATTTCATTAAGAGCTCAGCCGTGGTGTCATTAGCCGCGGCGGCCGCTCCGTTGGGCGTCCGGGCTTACGCGGCCGGGGACGAGAAGATACGCATCGGGCTGATTGGCTGCGGCGGCCGCGGAACAGGCGCAATGAAAGACTGCGCCAAGGGCGTGAGAGACGTAGAACTGGTCGCGATGGGAGATATGTTCAAAGACCGTATAGCAAAGTCCGGCGACGAGTTAAAGGCCGTGCTCGGCGAGAGATTTAAGGTTACCGCCGATACGATTTTCGTTGGGTTTGACGCCTACAAAAAGGTTATTGCCTCGGACATCGATATGATTATTCACGCCACACCGCCGCACTTCAGGTCAATCCATATCAAGGCGGCCGTCGAGGCGGGCAAACACGTGTTTATGGAAAAGCCGGCGGGTGTGGACCCGACGCAGATTCGCTCGTTAATCGCCACTTCACAACTGGCCGAACAAAAGGGCCTGGCAATCGTCGCAGGAACACAGCGCAGACACCAGAAGCATTACCTCGACATTATGCAGCGAATACACAACGGCGACATCGGCGAGATTCTCGGCGGCCAATGCTACTGGTGCGGCGGCGATATGATTGGCTACTGGAAGTATTACCAACGGAACGAAGCCGATTCGGAAATGGAATGGCAGTTGCGTAACTGGCCCTGGTTTGTGTGGCTTTCGGGCGACCACTACGTCGAACAGCACGTTCACAACCTCGACATAATGAACTGGGCACTCGGCTCGCATCCGGTCAAGGCGCTCGGTATGGGCGGCAGGGCCGTGCGAAAGCAAGGCAATATATGGGACCACTTCGCCGTCGAATACGAGTATGAAAACGGCGTGCGGATAGCAAGTATGGCCCGACAGATAAACGGCTGCAGCGACCGCGTATCCGAGCATTTAGCCGGGACAAAAGGTGCTGCCTACACCGACGGCTCGAACGGCCGCATCGAAGGCGACAACGCCTACAAATACGAAGGCGCCAACCCGGACCCCTATGTCGTCGAGCATTTCGACCTTATCAAGAGCATCAAAGAAGGTAAGCCGCTCAACGAAGGCAGACGTGTGGCGGAAAGCACACTTACCGCGATTATGGGCAGAATGAGCGCCTATACGGGTAGAGAGCTGAAGTGGGACTGGGTTATGAACGCCTCGAAGCTCGACCTTGCGCCGCCGAACTATGAGTTCGGTGATGCGCCGGTAAGGCCGGCCGCTATGCCCGGAAAAACGCAGTTGATATAGTGCCGCGGCCGGCTCCGGCTGCGCTATCGGACTTGTTCTGAAATTACGGAGGACCGAAATGAGGACATTAAAAGCTGCCCGGGGGGTGATTGTGTGCTGTGCCGTCTGCCTGCTTGTCTGCGCATCCGCACTTGCCGGCGTAGAGAAATGGGGAACATTCGAGCTGACTCTCAAAGGCCCGAGCGACGGCAATCCGTTCGTGGATGTTGAGCTTTCGGCGAAGTTCACAAACGGCGGCAAGGCCGTCACTGCCAGAGGGTTCTATGACGGTGGCGGTACTTACCGCGTGCGATTTATGCCGGATAAGCCGGGTGAGTGGAGGTACGTCACCAAGAGCGATACCGCTGAGCTTGACGGCAAAAAAGGGCAATTCGAGTGCACAAAGCCGTCGCCGGGCAATCACGGCCCCGTGCGGGTGAAGAACACATATCATTTTGCCTACGCGGACGGAACTATGTACTATCAATTTGGGACGACGTGCTATGCGTGGATTCACCAGACCGAGCAATTGCAGCAGCAAACGCTAAAGACATTGGCGACTGCGCCTTTCAACAAGATTCGGATGTGCGTGTTTCCGAAGAATTACACCTATAACAAGAATGAGCCGTCGCTTTACGCTTTCGAGAAGGACGCCGACGGCAAGTTTGATTTTAGCCGCTTTAGTCCGGCGTTCTTTCATCACCTCGAGCGGCGTGTTAAAGACCTGATGGAGCTGGGCATAGAGGCCGACCTGATTCTGTTTCATCCTTATGACAAAGGCAGATGGGGCTTCGACAGGATGGACCCGGAAACCGACAGGCGCTATTTGCGATACATAGTCGCTCGGCTGAGCGCGTTTCGTAACGTGTGGTGGTCGATGGCGAACGAGTACGACTTTATGAAGGAAAAGAAGCCGGGCGACTGGGATGACTTTTTCCGGATAGTTCAGCAGTCCGACCCGTACAATCATTTTCGGGGGGTTCACAACGGCGCAAAATGGTATGACCACACAAAGCCGTGGGTAACGCACGCGAGCATTCAAAGCGGCAACCTCCAGGACGCAAAAGAATGGCGAAGGCGATATAAAAAGCCCGTAATCAATGATGAATGCCAATACGAGGGTAATATCCGCGAGCCGTGGGGCAATATCACTGCGCAGGAGCTTGTGCACCGTTTCTGGCTTGGGACTGTTGTCGGGACATATGTAGGCCACGGCGAGACGTACCTGGACCCGAATGATATACTATGGTGGTCGAAGGGAGGTGTGCTTCACGGTGAAAGTCCGGCCCGCATCGCATTCTTGCGCAAGCTCGTCGAGGACGGGCCGGCAGCCGGACTCGAACCAGTTGAGGGTTCGTGGGAATGGAACGTATATGCCGGCGGAAAGAAGGGAACAGATTATTACCTGTGCTACTTCGGCGTTCATCAACCGGTCGAAGCGAGATTGCCTCTTCCGGATGTTTTTGCGTACAAGGCGGAGGTAATTGACACGTGGAATATGACGATTACACCGGTTGAGGGGACGTTCAGGGGACGAAAACCGGTCCCGCTGCCGGGCAGGCCTTACCTGGCTTTGCGATTGCATAAGATTGAGGAATAGTGCAATTGAGATACGGTCTTTGGGAACAAGGATAAAGTGTGACAGAGGACCAGGCCGATATAACATTGAGTAGTATAAGTTGTTTGCCGGAGATTATTTGTTGGAGGTTTACGATGGGCAGAAACTGGATAACAATTTGTGTATCGGTCCTTGCGAGCATTATTTTGACATTGGCCGCAGGTTGTGAAAGCGACGCGCAAACAGGGGCTCTCGTCGGTACCGGTGTCGGTGCGCTTGCGGGCCAGGCCATAGGCAGAGATACCGAAGGTACGCTTATCGGTGCGGCTGTCGGTGGTGGTGCCGGGTATATTATCGGCAACGAACAGGATAAGAAGAAAGCGGCCAGCCAGCCCGGCACATATTCTCAGCAGACAGGCATCGTCACCGTCAACGTAACCAACAGCAACGGCTCTGTTACGCCGGTCAAGCTGAAAAAACAGGGCGCCAACTACGTCGGCCCGAAGGGCGAATACTACGACCACCTGCCGGGCGCCGATGAGCTGAAACCGGTCTATGGTTTTTGAATTCTCGACGGCAGGGTTGTGCAAATCTGCTGTATTATTTTCTGTGTTTGCTCTGCCTGCTGAGGAGTAAGCGCCCTGCCCGCGGCCCCGCCGAGTATCCCGCCGGCAATACCGCCGAGGACTCTGTCGCCCCTGTCGCCGCCGGCGACCGCAGCGCCTGCGCCTGCGCCTGCGGCGGCACCGAAAATAGTCGCCAGCGTCTTTCCCGTTCTGCCCGAGCCGGTCCCAAGCCACAAAATGCTGCCGTCCTCGACGTCTATCATTTTTGCAGTCATCGACATCTCTTCGTCATAGTTGGGTATGTTCACTAACAGCACGGCGGGGACGTTCAATATCTTGCCGGCCCGCGCGGCGTCCTTGGTGGTGGTTATTTGCGATGCCTGGAACTTCTGCTCTTTGAGAAGGGTCTGCACCTGTGCCCGCTCCACCGGCGCATAGCCCTTCTTTAACAGCTCCATCACAAAGAAATCGCCGATTTGATTTTTGGCGGCATCACCGACGACGGCGCCGGCAACATCGACGACGGCTACTTTGTCTATTTTACTGAAGTCGAAATTCGCCCTGGCGTGGCTTTCGCCCTTACCAGCGGCACAGCCGAGGAAAACCAGAACCGAGACCAGCAGCACACACAGACAGAATTTTCTCATAATGCAGACCTCCAAACACTGACGAATTATAATTGACGATTGCCGATTGCCGGTTTCAAATCGAAAACCTGAAATCTTCGACAGAATGCTGTATAGTATGCGATGCCAGAATGTTTTGTTCAACTTTTTTTTGAGGGCATAGGCCGGCGCCTGATTTAAAACGTGCTGTTCGGATTGTCGATGTGCTGCTCGCCAACGGGCTCTTCTTTCGGGCGTTCGGGCCACCCGAGCCGGTCGAAAAGGTATTCGCTTGCCTTGTGTATCATTACAAGAGGCGGACAGGGCGACATTTCCAGTGAGCCGATTATGTCGTTATCGTATTTGTTCAGGCAATTTAGCAGATAGTCCCAGTCCCGGCGCTGTATGCCGCAGGCGCAGCCCAGCGGCTCGTGGTCGTCGGACGAGCCAAAATTATCGGACAGGTGCAGATGAGTGATTCTGTCCGCCAGGCCATCGATATAGTTTCTGAAGCCAAAATTCGGGTCGATATTTGCAAAACCGGTATCGAGGCAGTACCGGACGGAGTCGAATTTCTCGCCTAATTGTTTGAGCCGGTCGAGCCGGCCGGTCTCGATACATAGCTTGACATCGTTTTCGTCGGCTATTTTGACGATTTCAGCGGCAAAATCCAGAGGATTATCCTCGCCGCTCTGGCCGACAGCCAAGCTCTTGAGGTCGGCTACGATGTTGGCGTTCAGCAGCTTTGCACATTGTATCTGCTCGAGCCACTGCTCAATGGTGGGGTTGTCGTTTCGCGAGCGCATCGAGACGGTCATCCCCTCGGTGGCGGCGGCAAGCCGGGGCCAGTTAGCCCTGTCGTAACGGCACTCGTCGAGTCCTCCGGTGTTAGGCCAAAGCTCAATGCCGAAACCGAGGGACTTTAGAAGCCGGCACTCCCGTTCGAGACTCAGCCGAGACTGGTGTCCCCAAAACACCATCGACGAGACAACATACCTGATTCGCATCACTTCCAGCTCCATAGCAAAAATCACCAGGGTCCGACCCCCTACGTTCAGAGCACGGACAATACTTTTATCGATTAAAAAGCGGCACTGCTTCAATCTTTCTGCAAAAATAAGTTTTTTTCGGTCTTTGCAAAATGCGGCAGAAAACGTATTATGCAGTTTTCGATGGAGCCTCTGAAGAAGGCCGCGTATAGCGTACATTACCACTAAGGCACTAAGTCACAAAGTTACAAAAGAATACCAACGTAACAAAAGTTGATTTGTCAGTTTTCGTGCCTTTGTGTCTTTGTGGTAAAGCAATCGGCAATGGAAAATGGGAGTATCGATATGAGTTTGATGAAATGGTTTCGAAAAAACAACAAGAAACTGATGGCGGTCGTTGTCATCGTCTTGATGTTCGTTTTCGTAGGCAGTGCCTGGCTCAGTCGCCTTGGCAGGACGCGGCCCACGGCCCGCAAGAGCGCGATGGCCTACTACGGCAAGAAGCATAAGATAACCAACTATGACCTGGCAACAGCCCGGGCCGAGCTCGAGATGCTGCGGATGTTGGGCGCCGACGTTCTGATTCGCCCCCAGCCGCTGCAGTTTGCCCCCACGCAGGACTTTCGCGTGGTTCTTTTGGGAGAGCTGCTGTTTGCCGAGCAGTCCAGCGGCGCCCAGACGAGCAAGCGAATCAAGCAGATGGCCATAAGGAGCGGCTACCAGATTACGAACGAACAAATCGACGCTCTTTACCGGAAAACTTATCCGCCGCCGATGTACTGGCTGCTGCTGCGGGATGAGGCGCGTGCCGCCGGGCTCCGGCTGGACAACGACCAGATGCGCAATCAGCTCGCAGCAATAGTGCCCCGGCTGCAAAAGGGCAGGGCGTACCCGGATGTAATCAACTCGATAATGAAGTGGCAGGGGATTTCGGAAGAACAAATTCTCACCACTTTCGGAAACCTGCTTTCCGTAATAGAGTACGCAAAGATAATGTGCTCGACGGAGGACCTTACGCTTCGCCAGCTCAGACAGTCGGCGAAATTCTCGCAGGAGAAAATGAACGTTGAGTACGTGCGTTTCGAGCCGGGCATGTTCACCAAAGACCTGCCCGAGCCGGGCGAGAACGAAATAGCAGAACAATTCGACAAATATAAGCGGTTTTTCGCCGGTGAGCTGACCGAAGACAACCCGCACGGCTTCGGCTACAAGCTGGACGACAGCGTGCAGCTCGAATACATTGCGGTCAGGCTCGACGATGCTGCCGCAGTAGTCGATAAACCAACCGACGAAGAAGCTGAGGAGTATTACCAGAGAAACAGGAGCCGTCTTGTCGAGCAGGTGCCCTCCGACCCGAACGACCCCAACTCGCCGGTTCAGCAGCGGACGAAAAGCTTTGCAGAGGTTGCGGAGCTGATTCTCAAAACGCTTATGGAAAAGAAAGTCAACACAAAGGCCGAGCAGATTATTCGGGATGCAAAGACACTGACCGGTTCGGCTCTCGATGCATCGGGCATCGACTCAACGGACCTTACCGCCGAGAAGTTCAGGCAGTTGGCCGGCGACTACAAGCCGGCCGCCGATGAGCTTGCCAAAAAATATGGCGTGCCTGTTCACACCGGCAAGACCGGGATGCTCAGCGCAGCGGTTATGCAGGCCGACCCGTGCCTTGCTATGCTCTACGCCAGGGCCGGCAACGTATCGAGGACATCTCTTGTCCGGCTTGTCTTTGCGATTGACGAGCTCGCCGACAGCAATCTCGGACCGTTCGACGTCTCGAAGCCGAGGATGTATGAAACGATAGGGCCTTTAACAGATTTGCGAGCGCAGTACAGCGGATATTCGGGCAAAATCACAGCCCTTGTCCGGGCCACGGCGGCGCAAAAGGCCCGCGTGCCGGATAGTGTCGATTATACCTCCAGTATCGCCACGATAAAGCTCGACAAGGCCGAATCCGAACAAGACCGTTACTCGGTCAAAGAAAAAGTTATCAACGATTTGAAAAAGCTCGCCACAGTCGATACGACCCGCAAAAAGGCCCGGCAGTTCATCAAATATGCCGATGCGAACGGCTGGGCCGGCGCCGTCGATGAGTTCAACAAATCGTATGCCCCCGGCGAGCCGAATGCCGCAGGCGGCCGGCAGGCAACACTCAGGCTGATGAATACGGCTCTGACCAGAATTTCCGATATTGACCTCCAGACGGTGACGGTTCGAAATGAGGGCGACCCAATGGCACGGACGTTCATCAACAGAAGGACCCTCGAGAGCCGGCTGACAGAGAAGCTCTATTCTCTTCTGCCGCCGGACAGTAACTCGCTCGAGACGGTGCCCACAATAATTGAGTTCGCGCCGGGAATGAGCTTTTACTGCATAAAGAATCTGAATATCGAACGGCTTTATCGCCGGGACTATGATAGAATAAGGGCTCAGTTGGCGTACGCCGAAGATTTCCGCCGGTCCCAGGTGCTGGCGGCGGTGCACTATAATCCGGAAAACATACTCAAGCGAATGAATTTCAGGCTCGTCCCGCCCCGCGGGTCGGCGCCGCCCGCAGAGGCCGAGGAGCAGGCCAGGGCCGAAACGCCGTCAGAGCGAGCCGACAGAGACGGAGAGAATTCATTGTGACGAACACCGGCTCGCAAAACAACCGTTCGCTGCTTATGCTCTCGGTCGGCCTGGCCGGCTGGCTGGTTCCGGGAGGCGGATACTTTCTTCTCAAAGAATACAGCCGGGCGGTGATAATACTGCTGACAATAACCCTGACTTTCTGTGCGGGACTATATATCGGCTCAATCGGCGTCATCGACCCGGTCGGAGCCAAACTCTGGTATGCAACTCAACTATTGTTCTCGCCGGCGGTGGCGCTAATCGGGCACGTCACTGCGGTTGGCCGATTCGGTGTCTATGGCAGGCCGGCCGAAATCGGACAAATCTATACAACCATTGCGGGGCTGCTGAACCTGCTGTGTATCGTCAACGCCGTCTATTCGGCCTCCACACACAGCCGCCCGGGAGGAAAGTGATATGTTTTTGCAAACCGTTTTGGTCCTGGCGACCTTCACGACACCGGAGCAGATTGGCACAACACCTCAGTCGATGCTGCTGCTGTTGCCGTTAGTGGCGGCGGTGTCCGTCGCTTACAAGGCGACGAAAGTGAAGAGGCTCACGGCGGCTGCATTTCTGACCGAATCGGCGCTTCTGTTCGGCTCGATACTCGTTTTTATGGCGTTGACGGCCCTGGTCCTGTGCGTCATCGCCTGGCTCGTTACCGGCTGACCGGCTCTGCCCTGAGTCAGGGCTCAGTCTTCCGCCGCCTCGCTCTCCTGTTCGAAAATCCCAAGCTCCACGAGGGCGTTGAGGGCCGCTTTTTGCTCGGCGTCCTTCTTGTTTGTTCCCCACGCGCTCTCAAAATGTCGGCGGTCTATCGCTACCTGGACTTCAAAGCACTTGTCGTGGTCGGGCCCCTTCTCGTCAAGCAGCTCATATACCGGGGTGGTACCCATCTTCTGCTGGGCGTACTGCTGGAGCACCGATTTGAAATTGCCCTGGTTTTGCTCGGTATCCGCCTGTTCAATCAGCGGGGCAAAGTTGCTCAAAATGAAGCCTCTCGCCTTGTCCAGACCCCCGTCAATATATATGGCCGCGATAATCGCTTCGAGCAGACCCGCCGCCAGAGACCGCGACAGCGACCGGCTGCCCGCCATACCCTTGCCCACCTTGAGGAATTTGTGCAGGCCGAGCCCGCGTACAACGCGCGCGCACGTCCTGCGGGAAACGAGCATACTCTTCATTTTTGTCAGGTCGCCCTCAAGGTAATTCGGCGAGTGCTCGAAAATGGCCTGGCATATTACCACGGCAAGAACCGAATCGCCGAAAAACTCCAGACGCTCGTTGCTCGCCGAACGGCTCTCAACGGCGGATGCATGCGTGAAGGCCTTGGCGAGGAGCTTGCGGTCGGAAAATTCGTAGCCAATTATCCGCTCAATCTGCTGCAGAACTTCGTCTTCCATTTAGCTCAGGTCCTAATTCAGGAACTCCTGCGAGCAGATTACGAACACCGCCGCGGCGGGCGATTTTCGTAGCCGGCTCAACAAACACCCTTACATCTTAGCCGAGGCCGCCATCGATTGTCAAGGGCTGATTCTCAAAACAAAACCGCCGATTCGCTGTGCGTCGTTGCCTCGATTTGGGTTCCCATTTTCGATACAAAACCGGCAATGGCGCCAGCCATGCCTTACGGCATCGCAATTCTTAATTCGCCAATGTTTGAAAGCCCCCTGCCGCTTTTTGAACAGACCCCCATAGCGGCGAATCAACTGACCATCTGCAGCGAGGCAAGTGCAACGAATTTGTCCTCCACGGTCTTGAATATGCCCTCAAGGCCGGTAACTGCAAAAATCCCATTCGTCGCAGGCGCCACGTTACAGAATATCAACTGGTGGTCCCAGTCCAGCAGCAGCTTGCGGAGCTTGAGCAGCTTGGACAAGCTCGATGACGTTATGATGTCCACACTGGAAAAGTCAACCACAACGTCGCAGTCGCCCCTGTCCCTGACAATGTCGGTAACCGTCTTGAGCTCGTCGCCCATCTGCGGCTCGGTAGGCAGGTCCACGAGAACTATGTTTTCAGACCAGTTCTGAATCCCCATTTTAAATTCCCCTATTTTCTAAGCCAACATACGCTTTTTGCAATTGTCCTTTTTATCGGCAGAGCCCGCAGGCGGGTTAACCAAAAAATATGCCGACCTAATTGCTTATTTTACAGGAGCTTACGGAACGAAACTGATTCGCCCCGGCATCCAATATCGCCTAAAACACCCCCCGCAGGCAAATAAAGCACCGCAAGTTGTAAACAGCTTTGGTGCTGAAGTCGATATAAGCTATAATAATGCCTCTGTTGCCCGGACGTTCCTAGTTTACAATGTTTGGTGTATCCCCAACGCCCGGATGCCTGTGATTCAGCCGGCCGGGCGATACCTGGAGCTTTACGGTAGGCGACTACCGCGTGGTGGACGACTTCGATTACGCAAGCTTCGACGAGATGGACGACTTCTGGAAAATCAATGCGATAGACCTGGACTATACCCTGCCCCGTTGCTAATATCCGCCGGGCCCGCTTATCCCCATATACCGCCGGGAGCCGATTGCAAGCTCCGGGACCCCCTGGGGCCAGATGCTGAAAACCACCGACTGCCGGTCAAGCGAGCCGTCCGAACCGAACGAAAGCCCCCAGAATATCCTGTGATACCGCCTTATCAGCGTTATATCACTGTCTATGTTCGCCCCGTAATCGAAGTCATACTGCTGTGAAAAAACAATCGTATATCGCGGGTCAAGAACGTAAGTCGCCGCGAACACAAACGCATTCGAGCCATGCTCATCGAGCACGTCCACGCTTCGCAAATACCTGCTGCCCACATAATAGCTCAGGTCAGGCCACCGCATCCGCGTAAAGCCGATGTCGAGCTGCTCCACAACGCCGTCCTGCATCCCGTAATAGACGTCGCTCGATAGTGCCGACGTATCGCTCATCCGCCAGATGTAGTCGGCGCTGAAGTAATTCCGTCTCGGGCCAAAAAGCTCGAACCGCTTAAGGCCGTTGCCGAGGTCGCCGTTAAAAATCCCCGGCACCGCAAAAATACGTAACGGCGTCATAGGCCTGTTCCAGACAAACCTGTCCGGCGCCCCGCCGGCATCCTGCTGCGAGTCGTCCACCCACGTAAATGCCGTATCTAACCGCATCCAGTCAACAGTCCGTTGTTTGCCGGCGGCGCCGCGCTTCGTCTGAAGCCGCTGAGAAAGGCCCAACCGCAACACATCGTGCTGGTTCACTATCGTATCGCTCTCGGCGTACCCCACAGCCGTCAATTCAGGCCGAATTACGTGACGCAGCCCGTCCAAATCCCACAGCCGCGACTTTATATGACGATACACCTTCCAGTACTCGCTCGAAAGGCGCAGGCCCGTCTCGCCGAGCCAGACCGTCTTCTCGTTTTGGCTGCCCGCATTTGTCCCATCGACCAAGCTCCGTGTAAAGCCGCTCCGGTCGTCGTACCCGAAAGTCCCCGCCAGATAGGGAACCGCCTTGAATCGGCCGAGCCAAAGCGGCATGTCAAGCTCGCTGCGGTGCGTCGCAAAACCAAAACGCTCATCGCTTATCACGGTCGAATGCTCGTTGCCTATTCTCTGGCGAAACTGCCCAACGAAACTATCGCTGTAAAATGTGAACCTGTCGCTGAAAATCGATTCGCCCGTCAGGTGAAATTCGGCGCTCGGCATCTCCTGCAGCTCGTCGGCAAAATTATTTATTCGCCCTTTGCCTAAAAACGCCAGGGCCCAGTTGTCCTCTATGCGTTTCGTATGAATGTAAGTCTCGCGCTTATCGGAGGCGTTGAACTCGCTGCGGTAATAGCTCTCGACAAAATTCTCGTCCGACTCGTAGTTCAGCCCCGTCGTCACCTGCCAGTTGTAAGGCATAAACTGCCGGTGAACCCAGCTAAATCGCCCCCGAAGCTCCCGGGGCGGCTGAAGGTCTCGCCGGCTCTCGTCCCTGCCTAAACGGTCCTCGCCCCTGTCCTCGATTATGTAGCCCGAAATCCGGCCGAAGTGGCTTTTCCGGGCATAATCAACGTCGAACCCGCTGCCCACTCCCCGTTTGCCGTAGTAATCAAGCCCGAAAGTCCCATTTGTCCCCTCCGGCTCGGCCAGGCCCAAAAGACGCGACAGGTGCCACCGGGATTCCACCGAAGTGCCCCATATACTGTCGTGGCCCACACGAACGCTCTTGACGGGAACATCGGGCCTGGCCAGATTGCTCCGCATAAAAGGCCACGCAAATACCGTCCTGTCGCCGAGTTTCAATCGAACATCTCGCATCTGCGCATCGTAACTGCTGTCGCCGAGCCGGCCCAGGCGCTCGTCGATTACCGTCCGGTCCGTTATCAGCACTTTCGACGCCCCTAAAGAAACCTGCGGCACGTGAAACTCGCTCGTTGTCAAAACGATATCCTCGCCGGAAAACCTGCTCTCGTCTAATTGCCGAAGCATCGCCGCACGAACGTAAATCGGTATCCGGCGGCGAACGTCAAAGTTGCGCATCTGAGCGTTTATAGCGATACCGCTGCTGTTCTCGAAGTCGTAGTACATCTCGTCGGCCCGAATCGTCCGCTGACCCTCGCCCATCACTACATCGCCGCTCAGATAGACGCTTTTCACCGTCCCGCTCGCCGGCGCATCTGCCGCTCCGCCAGGCCCTGCGCCGAACTTCAAATCCTCACCCGAATAATACAACACCGCAGCATCCGCCCCAAGCTCCAGAAGCCCTCCTGTCTCGTCCCGCTTTTGCCAGAGATAGAACCTGCCGATTACCGTCACAATATTAAGACCGTCAAGGCCGGGCCCACGCTCGAGCTTCAATATGCCGCCGGCGACCGGCGCCACGTTCACGGGATATCTGACCTTCACTTCGGCGGTGCTCGGCTTGGCGGGCGCCTCGGGTTTCCTTCTCCGCCCGAAGAACCGCTCCAAAACCCCAACCCTGGGCTGCGCCTTGCCGGCTCGCTTTTCAGCCGGCTCAAGAGCTTCGCCACTTGGGGGCAAGCCCTTCGCCTCAGCCGTCCGGCTTTCTAACTTCGGCTCGACAACAGCCCCCAAGGGCGCCAAGACGCCAAATTCCTCGCCGAACCGGCTGTTTTCACGCTCAGCCGCCCCGAAGGCCCTCTCATACAAGTCCAGCCCTCGCGGCTGGCCCGGCTCAACCACATCGGCCGTCACAAATACCTCGCCGGTCGGCTGGAAACTCACGAACATCGACCGGCCCTGCTCCGCGGCGCTCTCACGCAGACCTGGCTGACGAACACCCCTGCTCCTGCCGACCGAGATGTCCCCCTCTAAATATGAGATTATTTGCAGCCCTGCCGACTGGGCCGTCCTGCCCGGCGCACCTGGCTTTACCCAAACCACACCACGGGTGCTCTTAAATTCGCTTGCCCCCACCGACAGCGAAAAACCGTCACGGAAAACAAGTACCTGCACGCCCCCGCCGGGTGCGCTTTGGTCGCCTCGATAGCTTAAAAGTTTCTTCCCTTCGAAATGAACATTGCCTCCCAGGAACGCCCGGCCCATTTCACTGTCAACACCGGAAACTACGTGCACAGACGCCGCCAATATCGTTACCAGAATTAAATTACACCTTTTGCTCCACATACTTACCTTCCGCTTACCGCGCAGATACCTGCTCTCGTCAGGCGTTTGTTGCCGGATTATATCCGGTCAAAACCCCAACGCCAGTAAAAACCCCCTCCCGATACTGATAACTTGATTCATCCACCAACATAAAATAAAACCTGTCTTGCCGTGTTCCCGCCTCCGGGCTTTACTGAAAGGACCCCGGTTGATTAACAAACCAAGTATTCTCGCCTCACCCGTGCGAAAGTGGGCTTATCAGAATCGCTTGAAATTTCAAGAAATAGTGCTATGCTGTTGTATCATCGGAATGCTCGAATGAATATCCGGACAGGACGGGAGTTCTGACCTATATGGGGCAGGAATCATCCAAAAAAGCGGAGCGGGTAAACGGACGCAAGGGCCGTAGCGTGGCGATAGTCCTCATCGCGTGCGTCTGCGGCTGGTTCGTGATGGAATTAGAGATTCTCGGCGTAAGAATCCTCGCTCCATACTTCGGCAGTGCCGTATATGTGGTAACCGGCAGCGTAATCGGGGTTTTTCTGCTCACGCTTTCAGTTGGATATATGTTAGGCGGATGGCTTTCGAGAAGAGCCAACAGCCAGCGGGCGCTGGGGATGAACCTGATGGCGGCCGGGGCGTGGCTGTGTGCTATGCCGTTCTTCATAGAGCCGGTGTGCGACGGGATATTCAATGTCGGTTTGGATGAGAAATGGGGCTCTCTTCTGGCCGCCCTTGTTCTTTTTGGCACGCCCACCGTGCTGCTTGGTACGGTAACGCCTACCACAGTACGCTGGCTGACGAGGCGAGCGAGCGATTCCGGACTCAATGCCGGCCTGGTACTTGCCTTCTCCACCATGGCCAGTTTTGCCGGCTGCGTGGTAACCGCATTCTACCTTGTGCTTCTTTCTATACGGCTCACAATCCGTGTCTCGGGATTTGCCCTGCTGGCCCTGGGGGCAATGACCCTGTTGCAGGCGGCCACGCAGCATAAAAGCAAACGCAGCGACGAACCCGAAGCGAAAGCGGCCGAACAAATCCTCGAAAACAAGAATGCTTCCGAACAAAAGAAGCTATAATGGCTCACAGAGCCCGGCTCCGGTGCTCCAGCCGTGAAATGACCTGGCAGGAATCCGGCGATGGAAAATAAAATGCGCAAGGCGGTCCTGATTTTGATGTTTTGTGCCGCGCCCTTTTGGCACCTGTTGTTTCCTGGTATGGCAGCCGCTGCCCGGTTCGGCCCGCTGATTCACAAAAAGAATTCGCTCTATCACCGCATCCTTGTCTATCAATACGGACCCGTTGTGACCCTTCGATTCGGCATGCAGCCCCGCGTCCAGGTCCAGAGCCAGGTCAACGTCAACAACTTAAGACAGCACATGGCCGAGTACAGCAAGCTCGCTTTCTGTGGATTGCTCTACAAGCCCGAGCCGAAAAAGGTTCTTGTCCTGGGGCTGGGCGGCGGAGTCATCCCGCGAGAGATGCACTATTATTTCCCTGCCGCCGACATCGATGTCGTGGAAATAGACCCCGACATCCCGCCAATAGCAACGCGCTTCTTCAGCTTCCGCCGGGACGATAAACTAAGGGTACACATTGCCGATGGCCGAATGTTTATCAAAAAGCTCATCCGCAGTAACCCTGTGCCCAAATACGACCTCGTTATCCTCGATGCATTCAACAGTGACTATATCCCCTTCCACCTGATGACGACCGAGTTCCTTGAGCAGGTAAAAGGTGTTCTCGCAGAGGACGGCGTGGCCGTTGCCAATGTCTTTTACACCAACCGCCTTTTTGATGCAGAATTCAAGACCTTCCTGGCCGTCTTCGGGCGATGCCAGGCCTTTCTGGGCGCCTATTCCGAGAACGCCATGCTCGCAGCACCCGGGCCCGCCGCCCCTGCCCTCACCATCGAAGATGCTGTGGCTCGGGCGAAGACGCTGCAGCGAAAACACCGCTTTGCATTTAATCTGATAATGGTCGCCAGACAGCTTTTACCCGACAAACGCCCCGGCGCGCACGCGAAAGTCCTCACCGACGACCGCGCACCTGTCAACTGGCTGCGCAGCCGCAAGACGAACAAATAACCCCGCCACATCCATTATACCGCACAGACACTTGACGCCAACAACCTGCTAACGCTAGTCGAAGAACCACAAAACTGATAATATCTCTGCTGACTCGGCCCTATAAAAAAGGAAAAAATATGGCAGGAACCGAACGCTCGAAATACCAGAAAGACGTCATCGCAAACTACTACCAGAACCTCGATGTCATCATGCTCAACAAACTAAGTGAGCTTGTCACGGAACTCTACCTCGCCGAAACAGACGAAAAACGAAGCCGGCTCTGGAAAAGAGCCCATAAAGCGATGCTAAAGCTCAAAATCTCACCGTCGATTATCGGGCATATAATGCAAAAACAAGACGTCCATGTCCTCGCAAAAAACCTCAACGAATGGCTTGCCCCCCAAAAGGCCCGCAAAAAGCCATAAATAGGCTTTCCTCACATTTGCATCCCGCCCCGGCAGATTTTATGTTTTCCATAGGGTCTTTTCTGCCGATATCATAAACCGACAATCAATAATCAGAAATCACAAAGATTTTAAGGGGCGATAACTATGGCCGTTACTTACGAAGCCACGAATACCGTTTACGACACCGAAAATATGGGCCAGCTCAGCATCCACGATATGCTCGAATACTTCGAGCAAATGGGCACAATGCGGGTCTCCGACCTGCATCTTAAAGTCGGCGCTCCACCCGCCTACCGTATCGACGGCGACCTCGAAAAAATGAAAGGCCCTCTGCTCACCGAAGACACCGCTGAGCAGCTTATCTTCCCGCTGCTCTCCGAACAGAAGCTCGAAAAACTCCGCGAGCTACACAGCGTTGACTGCTCGTACCGGCTCGGCGAAACTCACTTTAGAATCAACGTCTTCCATGAAAACGACGGCATCTGCGCCGCAATCCGGGCCTTGTCCGCTAACATCCCGCCCATCGAAAACATCGGTTTCCCAAACGATATCTACAAAAACATCATCCACCGAAAGCACGGCCTCGTACTCGTCACGGGAATCACCGGCGCCGGCAAATCCACCACCATCGCCTCGCTCATCGACCGCATCAGCCATGAACGCGCCTGCCGAATCATTACCGTCGAAGACCCCATCGAATACATCTACGCCCAGAACGGCTCAATGACCTCTCAGCGGGAAATCGGACGAGACGTTTACTCCTTCGTTGACGGCCTGCGCTCGATGCTCCGCGAAGACCCCGACATCATTTTCGTCGGCGAAATGAGAGACGCTGAAACAATCGCTATGACTCTTATGGCCGCCGAAACAGGTCACCTCGTCTTCTCCACCCTCCACACCCGGGACACCGCCGGAAGTATCACCCGTATCCTCGACTACTTCCCCGAAGGCCGACAGTCCGAAGTCAGAAACCAGCTCTCGCTCGGCATGGCATACATCATCAGCCAGAAGCTCATACCACGAAAGGACGGCAACGGACGCCTCGTCGCTATGGAAGTCCTCAACAATAACTACGCCGTCGCAAACCTCATACGAACCGGAAAAATCGAGCAGATGTACTCCCAGCTCCAGACGAAAACACAAAACAGGCACGATGAAAAAATGATTACTATGGAAAGACACCTCGCCCGGCTCGTTAAAGAAGGGAAAATCGACTTCCTCGAAGCCCAAAAATGGGCCAACAACCTAACCACCCTCGCCGAAGCTATGAAACTCGAATAACAAAACGCAACGACCTCACCAGCCAGGCCAAAGCGGCCTCGCCCTGTACAAAAAAACTGAACGCCGCCCAGCTCATTGCCGCCGCAAAATCGCCCCTCGCAAAGTTCATCTCGCCCAACTGCAGAGCCGCATAATCCGCAAGGTAGCAATCCGGATACCGCTCCAGCACCCGCTCATACGCCTCCTCTATCACCGGCTGCGCCTCCGCCTCGCTAATCTCGCCGAGCTTCACCATCGCCTCATAACAATACCCCACCGCACACTGCGCACCCCCGGCATACCGATAATCCGGCCAGCCCTCAACTGCCGTTTGGAAATTAGCCGCCGCACACGCATAATACCGCAAAAGATGACACATCCTGCCCGAAAAATAATACGCCACAGGAATATGCGGCGAATTCTCATCAAAAAACTGTATTATCCGCTCATATACCCTCTTCGCCCCCCGAAAATTTTCGTCCGCCCGCCCCACATCACGGGCCTGCCGCAGCCGCATCGCCTTCTCGTAATACTGCTTCGCTATACTCCGCAAGCTAAGACCTGCGTACGGATGCCCGTTGAAGTCCGCTACAAACTCATCTATCCCCGCGTGTATTTCATCGTCCCGCCGCCTTCCGCTGCCGTTCTGCCGTCGATGACCCTGACCAACCTGCCCATAACATCGTAGTAGAAGTTTATCGCCGGTTCAGCCCCGACCGTCTTGGATTTGAGCCGGTTAAGCTCGTCATAGGTATAGACAATGACCGTACCGTTGCGCACCCGCCGGCTCGTAACGTTGCCGTTGTCGTCATAGCCGAACTGCTCGTAAGATGTATCAGGATAAATTATCTTCTCCAGCCGGTCGTAAGCATCGTACTCGAACTGCGTCTCTTCGCCGTCGGCGTCCCGGACTTTGCTCAGCTTGCCGTTCAGAGTGTACCAGAACTTCGTCTCCCCGCCCTTGGCGTCGGTTACTTTCCACAGCAGGTCGCGCTCATCGTACTCGAACTTCGTGTCGTACTGTGGCGCAGCCGCCGCACCTTCGGGGTCGAGCACCGATTTAAGCTTATCGTTCTCATCGTAGTCAAGCGTGGTAACGTAGTTCAAAGGGTCGGTAACGGTCTCAACGTGGTCGAGATTGGTATAGGTAAATTTCGTCAACTGGTCATCTTCCGGCCCAGCCGTCACCTTCCGAACGGTTCCGAGCATCTTAGCCGCCGTATAGGTGAACTTCGTCACGTTATCGCACGGGTCGGTCATCGCCGTCAACTGCTCGAGGTCTACTTTGCGAAGTATTCAATAACCTCATCGGGCTCGCCGAACAGTTCTACTACTTCGTCATATGTCAATGGAAATTCGTACCGCTTTGTCAAATCCCGATTCCATATCGTAGTGCACCCACCATGACCATAAATGATGACCGCAACAATGTTTCCATCAGTAACAGCGAAAGAAAAAGCAAGGTTAAGAGGGCCAGCCTCAGGACATCTTATGTCATAGTATTCGTAATTATGCGGCCAACGATGACATTCAATCGAAAGCGGTGGACCCGAAATAAATGAAACCTTTTCAACGGGTCCCAGTTCCTCCAAGTCATCAACAGATAATAAACTCAAAAGAACTTTCCTGCCTTCACATTGCTCTACGTATATGGGGGGTAATTGCTTTGCCCGAACACAAGGCGTGCCAATATATATGCGAACATATTCTCGATATGGCCCATCCAGACATTTATAATTGGTTCCCACAAGCCAGATATCACCTTTGTGCCAGTCAGACTTATCCTTAAATGTCCAGTTCTTCCCCCATGTACTGCATCCACTCACAACCACAAGCAGCAACCCAAGCATGCAAAACACAGTCCAAGACGACAATCTGTAGATATGCATCATAATTGAACACCCTTTATTCCTATTGATGATAAACATAGTTCTTCCTGAGATTACTCCTGTTCTGCCTCCCCCTTCTTTTTCTTCGCCCGATCTATTAGGTCCTTAGCTGCATCCTGACAAGTGTTGCCCGGAAATTTCCACGGTGGATAATTATCGTTCACGTCCTCGAACGCAGCGTCTATGTAGTCATCAAGCGAATCATCTCCTACAGGTTCGAGGAGACCCCACTTCAAAGCCTGTTCCGCCGCAGCCCGATCTTCCTCAAGGTCTCTCAGCCACTTGGAGCTCGGTTTGTCATCGCCGGTAAAGCTATATGTGGCTAGGACTTCGCCGTCAGGGCCGATGATGGCAATATACTCATGTGCGAATGGATCCCAGACGGGACGAGGACCATCGCCTGGCAAACCCCGCCACCCTCTTCTGCCACGATATGGCCTCAGGCCCCAAGGGTCAGTCCAGTCAATCGGATCATTCGCGCAGTATTCGTACAGGTTCATCGAGTAGTAATAACCCAACGGATCCGTTTGCAGAAATCGTCCCAAATCGGCGCTGTAGTAGCGATAACGGTAATAATACAACCCCGATTCGTCGTCGAGACGTCTGCCGGTGAAGGTGTATGGGTTGCCGTAGGCGCTGGTACCGATTACCTGGTCCTGCGAATCTCGGATGGTCACCCGCCCGAACACATCGTATTCGTATTTTTCTTTCAAAGAGCCATATTTCGTTTCACAAGACACCAAGCAGAAACAACATTCCGAAGATAATCAGAAATGGTCCTAGTATTTTTATGGCACCACCGAATTTTCTGTTCCACAATTCTGCCCTTTCTCGTTTCGCCAGTTTGCGAGGAAGAATCCGCCAAGCATACAGGCATATCATTACGCCTAAAAATAGCGGAATCAGTCCTTGTAATCTCGTGGCTAACTCAAACATATGTTAATTTCTTTTGTCAGTGCACCGGCACCAATATATGATTATTCCGACAACCACTGCTAAGATTACTATCGCCGGGACATCACGTCCCAACATAAACCAATCCCACCGATTGGTTTGTCTGTACTCTCTGTAACGCATAAGGAAGGCACCTATTACGATCCCAAGTCCTGCCGTTACCCACACTCTCCATATTGGCAACTTGCTCAAGTTTCTTCTATG
>CAYMYK010000009.1:0-30547 GCA_964394625.1 uncultured Pirellulales bacterium | reverse complement strand
GCGAGCTGCTTTAACTATAGAACCTTTAACCATGACTGACGTCAACATACAAGGAGACCGAGAATTCAAACGGATGCTAAGGAGATAATGATGAAGAGAGTAATCAGGTTGTTGACTGTGGCGGTTGTTTTGACGGCAGTTTTTTCCGGTAACGTCTGCGAGGGGGCGGGCGAGGGACATTGGCCGATGTGGCGGGGGCCTTTAGGGTCGGGTGTTGTGGAGAAGGGTAATCCGCCTGTGAATTGGAGCGAGACGGAGAATATCAAGTGGAAGGTTGAGTTTCCGGGTGAGGGGACATCGAGTCCTGTTATCTGGGGCGATAAGATATTTTTCCAGACGGCATTCAAGACGGACAAGAAAGGCGGCGTCGGTGGCGGAGGGGAGAAGAAGGTGCCATTCCATGGCGGTACGGCTCCGGATAACATTTATAAGTTCAATGTTGTGTGCATGGATAGAAAGAGCGGCGAGGTTCTGTGGCAGCGGACGCTGCGGGAGGAACAGCCACACGAGGGGCATCATCCCGACCACGGGTTTGCTTCGTTTTCACCGGTGACGGACGGAAAGCACGTTTGGGTGAACTTTGGTTCGAGAGGCGTGCATTGTCTTGATGTGGAGGGGCAAGTAAAATGGAGTAAGGATTTCGGCAAGATGAAGACGCGGGCGGGGTTTGGCGAGGGCAGTTCGCCGGCGGTAGTCGGCGATGCGCTGATAGTGGTGATGGACCATGATGGTGATTCCTTTATTTATGCGCTGAACAAAGTGACAGGGGAGGTTATCTGGAAGAAGGGGCGCGATGAGCTGACGAACTGGGCGACACCGGTGGCGACGGAGGTGGGCGGGAAGATGCAGGTCATCACGAACGGCTCGAAGTTCATTCGAAGTTATGACCTCAAGACGGGTGACATTGTCTGGCAATGCTCGGGTATGACGCAGAATGTGATTCCAACACCGGTTGTTGCTTTGGGCAGGGTGTACTGTACGAGCGGATTCCGGGGCAATGCTCTTATGGCGATTGAGCTGGGGCGGAGCGGTGATTTGACGGGAACGGATGCGATTGCGTGGCAGGTGAATAAGGCGACACCTTATGTACCGTCGCCGCTTCTGCACGGGGGGAAGATTTACGTGTGCTCGGTGAACAAGGCGATTGTGTCGTGCTATGATGCGAAGACGGGCGAGGCGAAGTTCTTCAAGCAGCGGCTCGAAGGGTTGAAGGGTATTTATGCGTCGCCGGTTGCCGTGGCAGAACGGTTGTACTTTGTCGGGCGCAACGGGGTTACAGCGGTTTTGAAGCAGTCGGATAAATTCGAGGTGCTTGCGACGAATACACTTGATGAAAGAATCGATGCGTCGCCGGCGGTTGTCGGGGATGAACTGTACCTGAAGGGCAAGACGCATCTGTATTGCATTGCAGAGTAGTGAGAAGGGGTCCGGGGCGGAGATGATTGCGGTCCGGGAGATGGGATGAGGCGGTTTGCAAATTGAATGGAGGAAGTTTTCGTTGATTTTTGGCCGGTGAGCGTGTAAAATACCAAGCTCTTTTATTTAGGAAACGCAAATGAAGAAATTCCGACCAATTCGCAGGAAAGAGGACACACAATCACGCCGGTCATTTATTCGAAAGGCAGCGGCAAGTATCGGGGCATTTACGATAGTTCCACGGTACGTACTGGGGGGTGCAGGGAATACGGCTCCGAGCGAGAAGCTGAATATCGCGGCGGTGGGCGTTGGGGGGATGGGACGAAGTAATATAAAGAACTGTGAGCATGAGAATATCGTTGCGCTTTGTGACGTTGACTGGGATTATGCGGCGGCGCAGTTCAGGAATTATTCGAAGGCGAAACGGTACAAAGATTATCGCGTGATGTTCGAGAAGGCAAAGAACATCGATGCGGTAATAGTGGCGACGCCGGACCATACCCATGCGGGGCCGGCGATGACGGCGGTCAAATTGGGAAAGCACGTCTATGTTCAGAAGCCGCTGACTTATTCTGTTGAAGAGGCGAGGAAGCTGACGGAGGCGGCGCGGCGAGCGAAGGTGGCGACTCAGATGGGCAACCAGGGACATAGCGGAGAGGGAGTTCGATTGGTGCGAGAGTGGATACAGGCAGGTGCTATCGGTGGGGTTCGGGAGGTTCATATCTGGACGGATCGGCCCTTTGGCAAATGGAGTTGGCCTCAGGGAGTGGAGCGTCCGCCAGAGAGGCCGGCGGCGCCGGCGAATATGGATTGGGATTTGTGGCTTGGTCCTGCGCCGCAGCGGCCTTATCATCCGTGTTATCATCCGAGCAAGTGGCGCGGGTGGCTTGACTTCGGGACGGGGGCACTGGGGGACATGGGGTGTCATATATTCGATACGCCTTACTGTGCTCTGGATTTGGGCGCGCCGGAGAGCGTGGAGGCGGCGAGCACGCCGGTGAACAGTGAGACTTACCCGGTGGCGTCGATGGTGACATACAAATTCGCGGCGCGGGGTAATATGCCGGGATTAACGATGACGTGGTATGACGGCGGATTGAAGCCGCCTCGTCCGGAGGAGCTTGAGCCGGAAAGACGGCTGGGTACGGAAGACGGCGGTGTGCTTTTTGTGGGAGAGAAGGGGACATTAGTGGCGGGGATCATGGGTGATTCTCCTCGGTTGATACCTGAGACGCGGATGCAGGCGTACGAGCGGCCTGCGAAGACGATACCGAGGATAGAAGGTACGCACGAGCAGAACTGGATAGATGCGTGTAAAGGCGGGCCGGCGGCGTGCTCGAACTTTGATTATGCAGGGCCGATGACTGAGATGGTTTTGTTAGGTTGTGTGGCTATCAGGGCCGGTAAGAAACTATACTGGGATTCGGAGAATCTGAAGGTTACGAATGTGCCCGAGGCAAACGAATTTGTGCACAGGGTATATCGAAGCGGATGGACGTTATGAGTCATTTTTGGCGGGATGATGTAGTATGAAACGGGAAGGAAAAAAGGAGCAGGACAGGAGGTTGTCGCGGCGAAGTTTTCTGCGCAGCGCGTCTGCGGTTGCGGCGTTTACGGTGGTGCCGAGATATGTTCTTGGTGCGGGGCAGAAACCGCCCAGCGAGAGACTTCAAATCGCGGTGGTCGGCGCAGGAGGTATGGGCAAAGCCAACATGAACGCCTGCACGGAGGAGAGGTTCACAGCGTTTGCGGACGTGGATGATGTTCGGGCCGGGGACACATACAAGGAGTACCCGGATGTTCCGAGGTACAAGGATTTCCGCAGGATGTTCGAGAAGGAAGCGAAGAATATCGATGCGGTGATAGTGGCAACGCCCGACCATACACATTACGTTGCTGCGATGGCGGCGATAGAGAACGGCAAGCATTTGTATTGCCAGAAGCCGTTGTGTCATTCGATATACGAGGTGCAAAAGCTGACGGAGGCGGCGCGGGCGAAGGGTGTGCAGACGCAGATGGGCAACCAGGGTCATTCGGATGATGCGATACGGATGCTCTGCGAGTGGGTTGCTGACGGAGCGATAGGGGACATCAGAGAGGTTCATACGTGGAGCGACAGGCCTGTGGGAGGTAACCCGTGGAGTGATTTTCCGGTGATGGCTCGGCCGAAGAAGACGCCGCCTGTACCGAAGACGTTGGATTGGGACCTGTGGTTAGGGCCTGCGAAGTGGCGGCCTTATCATCGGATATACTGTCCGCAGAGCTGGCGTGGCTGGTGGGACTTCGGAACGGGGGCACTGGGTGACATGGGATGTCATATTCTCGACCCTGCGTTCTGGGCGTTGAAATTGGGGGCGCCGAAGAGCGTTGAGGCGACGACGACGCACTGGGAGCCGGGGATAATGGATGAGACATATCCGCGGGCGTCAATTGTTCGGTATGAGTTTCCTGCACGAGACAATATGCCTGCGGTGAAGCTGACGTGGTATGACGGACGGCTCAAGCCGCCTGTGCCTGAGTGCTTTGAAAAGGGCAGGAAGCTTGGTGACAACGGGGCTTTGCTTATCGGAGACAAGGGGGTGATAATGCACGGCTCGCACGGTGCGGGCGGGGCGAGGATAGTGCCGGAGAAGCTGATGCGCCAGGTGGGCAGGCCGCCGAAGATGATTCCGCGAGTGCCGGACGGCTCGGCAGGCCACGAGCGGGACTGGGTGCGTGCGTGCAAGGACGGTAAGCCCGCCAGCTCGACATTCGAGTACGGCGGGCCTTTGACGGAGATGGTGCTGTTAGGTGTTCTGGCGATGCGGGTGAAGGATACGCGATTGGAGTGGGACGGGGAGAATATGCGATTTACGAACAATGAGGAGGCGAACTCGCTGGTGAAACCGGAATACCGCGAGGGCTGGACGTTATAAACTCCACACTTGGTCTTTTAATTAGTTGAGAAGGATTATGAAAGAGCAAAAAGAAGACAGAGCGAAGGGCGATAAAACAATCACGCGTCGGCGGTTTATGCGGGCGTCGGCTGCGGTGGCGGCGTTTACGATAGTGCCGCGACATGTGCTCGGCGGTGCGGGACAGAAGCCGCCGAGTGAGAAGTTGAACATCGCATCGGTGGGCGCGGGTGGTATGGGACGGGCGAATATCGACAACTGCAGCGGTTACAGCAATGCGCCGAAAGACGAGAACGGCAACGTGGATATGTCTGCGCTGCGGGGCGAGAATATCGTTGCGCTGTGTGACGCCGATTACCGGCGAGCGGCCGATACGTTTAAGACCTATCCGAAGGCGAAAAGGTACAAAGACTTTCGCAAGATGTTGGAGAGGGAAGAAAAGACAATCGACGCGGTAATAGTAGCGACGCCGGACCATATTCACGCGGCAGCATCGATAATGGCGATGAAGATGGGCAAGGGCGTCTATTGCCAGAAGCCGTTGACTCGTTCGGTTTATGAAGCGAGGCGAATGGCGGAGGTTGCCAGGGAGACCGGTGTTGCGACGCAGATGGGCAACCAGGGACATTCTGACGAGCAGATACGCTTGGAGCGGGAGTGGATACAGGACGGGGCAATCGGGAAGGTGCATACGGTATATGCGTGGACGAATCGGCCTGTGTGGCCACAGGGGATAGGTCGGCCTGAGGATACGCCGCCGGTTCCCGCCGGGCTTGACTGGGATTTGTGGTTGGGGCCTGCGCCGCAGCGGCCTTATAACCCGGCGTATCTGCCGTTTGTATGGCGTGGCTGGCTGGATTTCGGGGCGGGCGCATTGGGCGATATGGGCTGTCATATAATCGACCATGCCTACTATGCTCTGGGCTTGACGGCGCCGACAGCGGTGGAGGCATACGGTTCGGCGCGAGTTGTAGAGAACTGGAACGTAGTTGAGAACAATGAGACGTACCCGGACGCGTCGATAGTTCGGTATGAATTCGGCGCTCGCGGCAACCAGCCGGCGGTAACGCTGACGTGGTTCGACGGGGGCTTGAAGCCGCCGACGCCGGCCGGTCTCGGGAAGGGTCGGACAATGCCGGACGGCGGTGTAATTTTTGTCGGTGACAAGGGCGCGATGATGGAAGGCCGGCTGATACCGGAGCAGCGTATGAGAGAATACCAACGACCCGCCAAGACGATACCGAGGGTCAGGAACGGTTCTGCCGGCCACGAGCAGAACTGGATTGAGGCGTGCAAGGGCGGGCCTGCCGCCTGCTCGAATTTCAGCTATGCCGGGCCTTTGACCGAGGCGGTCCTGTTGGGCAACGTCTCGCTTCGCCTTGGCCGGCGAATCGAGTGGGATTCGGCGAATGCCAAGGTTACGAATGTGCCCGAGGCAAATGAACTGATAAAGCGGGAGTATCGGCCCGGCTGGAGTTTGTAGTTGCCTGTTTTTTTGCCGGCGGTTATAATAAAAGGCAGTGGAACCGACAAAAGAACGATAGTTATTACAGGTTAAAGGAGCCGATGCGGAACGCTATGAAAGACAAAGAAACAAAACGGGTTATGAACAGACGACAGTTTATGGGCACAGGCGCCGCGGCGGGGGCGGGTCTGATGTTTTCGCCTATGGTCCTGGCGCAAACCGACAGCGGCGGCAAGCCGGACGATATAAACGTTGCGATTATCGGGGCGGGCGCCGAGGGCAGGATACTGCTCGAGTCGGCGGTGAAGATTCCCGGCGTGCGCTTTAAGGCGCTGTGCGACATCTGGACGGCGTACAACCAGAAGAACCAGGCGAGATTCCTAAAGGCATACAAGCAGCCGGTCAATACGTATGTTGACTACCAGGAGATGTTAGATAAGGAGAAGGAGCACCTCGACGCGGTCATCATTGCGACGCCGGACTTCTGGCATTCGGAGCAGACGATTGCGTGCCTGAAGGCGGGTCTGCACGTCTATTGCGAAAAGGAGATGTCCAACACGCTTGAGGGCGCTAAAAAGATGGCCGAGGCCGCCAGGCAGACTGGCAAGCTTCTCCAGATAGGCCATCAAAGGCGCAGCAACCCGCGGTACATTCACTGCTATCAGAAGCTGCTGAAATCGGCGCAGATACTCGGGCGGATAACGACGATCAACGGCCAGTGGAATCGTGCGGCCAGGCCGTTTCTGGGCTTCCCCAAGAAGGCGGTTATGGACCAGGCGACGCTGGCCAAGTATGGCTTTGAGTCGATGGAGCAGTTCAGGAACTGGCGGTGGTATAAGGGTCTTGGCGGCGGGCCTATTGTCGATTTGGGCTCACATCAGATTGACATTTTCAGTTGGTTTCTCGAGGCGCAGCCGTCGTCGGTTATGGCCAGCGGCGGGACCGACTACTATGATAAGAATACGCACCAGTGGTACGACACGGTGATGGCTATCTACACGTACAAAACGGCGAAGGGGATGGTCAGGGCGTTCTATCAGACCATTACAACCAACAGCAGCCAGGGCTACTATGAAACGTTTATGGGTGACCAGGGAACACTGTTGATTTCGGAGTCGTCGGCGAGGGGGGATGTTTATCGCGAGCCGACCGCCCCGGAATGGGACAAATGGGTCAAGCTGGGCTATCTGCTCGAGCCGAAGGAAGAAGAGACGGCTGAAAGTGACGCTGTTGTCGATGCGCGAGAGACGCTGGCGCCGCCGAGCTACGAGCTGGCTGTGACATTCAATGACCCGTACCATAAGCCGCACCTTGAGAACTTCTTCAACGCGGTTCGCGGGAAGGAAAAACTGAACTGTCCGGCTGAAATCGGTTATGAGACCGCTGTCAGCGTGCTGAAAGTGAACGACGCGGTCGAAGCGGGCTGTCGGCTTGAGTTCAAGCCGGAAGAGTTTAAGGTATAGCAAGTTGAGTAAAGGATTTGGCGGATTGAGGAAAGGATTGTCGTACCTGACAGTGGTGTGGTTGTGTATGCCGTTTTTTTTCGGGCTGCCGGGTGCTTTTGCGGACGAAAAGCTTGGCGATGTCAGTGACGGCGGTCGCAGCGTGAGCGTTCACGTTATGCCACTGCTGACGGAGGGGGAATCCGACGGCGAGGGCGAGCAGATATACGCCGACGATGAGCCACTGCTGCCGTTTTCGACGAGGCAGACGTGCGGCGAGTGTCACAGCTACGCGACTATCAGGCGTGGGTGGCACTTCAACGACGTCGAGCCGAATGTCGCCGCAGGCAGGGCGGGTCATCCGTGGATACTTTCCGAGCCGGGTGCCGCCACGCAGATAGCCCTTTCATACAGGCGCTGGCCCGGGACATTTGCCCCTAAGCGGCTTGGAATGACACCGGCGGCGTTCGTGCGGTTTTTCGGCAGGCAGATGCCGGGGGGCGGCCCGGGCGAGATGGTCGAAAGAAGCGATGAGCCCGAGGAGGTTTTAAGGGGATACGTGACGGGGCCTCTTGAGATAAACTGCCTGGCCTGCCACGACGCCCACTACGGGTACGACCAGAGCGAGTTCGCCGTACAGATTGCGCGTCAAAACTTTCGGTGGGCCGCCACCGCCGCCAGTGAGTTCGCGTCGGTGACCGGCTCGACGGCCAAAGTGCCCAACATGTTCGACTTCAGGATTTCCGAGGTATTTGACGACCCCAAGATAAGACCACCGACGGTAACATACAGAAAAAGCGCCTTCGATGAGAAGTCTAACGTGGTGTTCGACATTGAACGAGAGGTTCCGAACCAGCGATGTTACTTCTGCCATTCGAGTATAGATGCTGTGGATGAGCAGCCGGAGAAGTGGCAGGTCGACGAAGATATACATATTTCGGCGGGGCTGAAGTGCGTTGATTGTCACCGCAACGGTCTGGACCACAACATCACGCGTGGTTACGAATGCGAATGGCAAACTTCGGATAATCCGCTGGCGGCGAGATCGTCTTGCGAGGGCTGTCACCTTGGCGACGGGTCTGCGGCGCCGGTTGCGGGTCGTTTTGCGGCACCGGTGCCCGAGCATCCCGGTATTCCGCC
This sequence comes from uncultured Pirellulales bacterium, assembly GCA_964394625.1. Taxonomy (GTDB): domain Bacteria; phylum Planctomycetota; class Phycisphaerae; order Sedimentisphaerales; family Anaerobacaceae; genus JAUVYV01. Next base: position 22,190 of record CAYMYK010000009.1, on the reverse strand, counting down.
TGTGCACTTCGAGAAGCTGACGTGCACGGCGTGTCACTCAGGGCCGTGGCCCGGGCAAATCGCGATACGTACAAAGACCGCGATGGCACACGCGATGGGCACGCTCGGCTCGAACAAGTCGGTTGATATGCTGCCGCATATTGTCTATCCTGTTTTTGCGAAAAATACGGAGGGCAAAATAGGGCCTTACAAGCTCATCTGGCCTGCCTACTGGGGTCGGATGAAGGGCGATAATGTCGAGCCGGTTAAATTAGATATTGTCAAATCGATTGCAGTCAGTGTCTTTGCCGCGGGCGATATTCCGCGCTCGGGCGACTGGCCGAAACTGACCGACGAACAGATAACGAAATGCTTATCTTTGCTGGCGTCGAAGGTGCCGGACGACGCAAAAGCCGTTTATGTCGCCGGCGGCAGGGTGTATATGCTCGACAAAAACGGCAAACTTACATCCGGCGAGAATGACTCGGCCAGGCCTTATATGTGGGCGGTCGCACATAATGTCAGAAGCGCCGCGCAGTCATTGGGCGTTCGGCGATGTGAGGACTGCCATTCGACGGATTCACCGGTTTTCTTCGGACAGGTGCCGGTCGATACGCCCGTTGTTTCGGTGGCGGGCGCTGCAAGGCAGATGATAGATTTTCAGCAACTAAGCCGGCGGTACACGTGGTTCTTTGCGTTTTCATTTGTGTTTCGCCCCTGGCTGAAGGTCGTGGTGCTGCTGTCGGCGGTTGTTATCCTGGGCGTACTGGTTCTTTACGCGCTTCGGGCACTTGGTTTTGTCGCCCGCGTTTTTGTTGGTAAGGATTAAATTTTCTGTTGGAAATGCAGATTATGTTTCGGATGGTCTCGATAACGGGTTTTGTCGCTGTCCTTGCGGCGATAGCGCTGCACTTTATCGTCTCAAGGCCCAAAGCGGACGATGTTTTCGGTAAAGACCGCCGGCTGCGGATTCTGGATGGCCTAAGGTGCATAGTCTTTTTGCTGACACTGCTGTTTGTCGAGCAGAAATGGAACCTGGCCGGGGCGCTGCGAAAGTTAGTATTTTTGCTTGCCCTGTTTTGTTTTGCGGTTCTGGCGGTAACGGGTTTTGTGCCGCCGCTGATTTTAGGCAAAGCAATCTCGGGATGGTGGTTAGTGATTCACGCGACGTTCGCCCCGGTATTCGCGGCGTGTGTTGCGATATTAGCGGTTATGTGGGCGGATAACAGCCGCCTCGACAAGAACTATTGGCCCTGGCTGAACCGGGTTCTCAGGCGGTTGCCGCAGAGCAACACGCCGGTTGAAAAATACGAGCTTGGCCGCAAGATTTGCTTCTGGCTAATTCTGTTTCTGGCTCTGCCTGTGATGCTGTCGGCGGTGTTGAGTATGTTCCCGCTGTTCGGCACGTACGGCCAGGAATTACTCTTAGTGTTGCATCGCTACAGTACGTTGTCGCTGGCGCTGTTTTCGATAGCATGGCTGTACCTTGCGGCTATGACTGAGATGCAGAAAAATGCTGCAAGTTAATACGCTTTTTGATATTTTTGTAACGGCTCACTGAGCGAATGTTTCCCGGTGTGGTGCCGGGGGCGGAATGTTATTGTTAGTTAGGAGAACTAACTATGAGTAATGGAATGCTGCCAAGCTACATAAGCATGGCCAGGCCAAACCCTCTCGACAAACGAGCACCGTGGTACAAGAACACAGCGCCGACGTACGCCGGCATCTTCCTGTGGTTCGTTTTCTGGAGCCAGATGTCAGGCGGCGGCGCCGCCGATGGCAACCCCGGTGGAATCCTCTCGCAGGGGATAGTCGTTGCTTTGCTGGGCCTGGTTGTCGCTGCTCTGCTTTGTCATTTCCTGTTCTATCTCGTGCCGGGTCTGCTCGGTATGCAGACGGGCCTGCCGCTGTACATCGTAGGCACTTCGACCTACGGTACTCAGGGCGGCTTTCTAATGCCGGGCTTTCTGATGGGTGTGCTTCAATTCGGCTGGCTCGGTGTCAACGCATATTTTGCTTCACTGGCTCTGTCGCCGTTGTTTGGCGGCAATCCCGTGGCCCAGAAGGTCATTGCCGTTGTCTGGGCCGCTGTCGCAGCGTTTATCGGCCTCAAAGGCATTCAGTACGTTGCAAAGGTTGCGACGTTTCTGCCGCTGATACCACTGGTCATCTTGCTCATAATGGTGGTTAAGACTATCGGCTCTCTTGGTGACTTTGACGCCAAAGCGTTTGTCGCCGCTGGTACGGTTGCCACCGGCAAAACTGCAGGGCTAAGCATGTTCGGAGTGCTTGCTCTCTGCGTGACATATATCGTTGGTTTCTTTGCAACAGCCGGTGCGGCAGGTGTGGACTTCGGCATGAACAATAAGGACACAAAGGACGTCCAGATGGGCGGCCTGGTCGGCATTGCGCTGGCAACAATCCTGGCCGGCGGCGCATCGATACTTATAGCCGCAGGGGCCTTTGCTTCCAGCGGCACATATAACGTCAATACTGCCGACCCTTCGTTTATGGGTACTCTGATGGGCTCACAAGGCCTGGGCAAGACGATGGGCCTTCTCTTGGCGGTTGCAGCATTTCCCCCGGCGTGCTTCTCATCTTTCATTGCTGCGAACAGCTTCAAGACAACGCTGCCAAAGGTCAATCCGTTCATCTCGGTCGGCATCGGCGCCGCCGTTAGTATCTTGCTGGCGGTAACCGGCTGGGCAGGCAAAGTCATCGACGTATTTACCGTCATCGGTGCTTCGTTTGGCCCGGTCTGCGGTGCAATGATGGTTGACTACTTTATGTCAGGCAAGAAGTGGGCCGGCCCGAGAAAGGGCTGGAACATGGCCGGCTGGATATCGTGGGCCGTTGGCTTCGTCGTCGGAATGGCTCCGATTGTTGGGCTGTTTAACGTCCCGGCTGCTCCGCTGGCGGCATTTGTCGTCGGTGCCGTGCTCTATGCCGTTCTCGCCAAAATCGGATTTCAGCCGCAGGTGATACCTATGGAGACTCAACCTGCTGCTGAACAGGGCGGTAACAACTGATAAAATCGCTTACACCTATTCGGTGCGATTGCTACAATATGGCAGGAGTGCAGAACATTGTGCTTCTGCCATATTCCTTTACGGTTGTCCGGCGGGAGATTCGACAAGTGCGCCAGGTATTTTACCACGTCATGCTCTTGAGGATTTCTGTAATAATCTTTGCCGGTTCCGCCTCAGCCCAATCCGCCCGCATAACCGTCGAGGCAGGGCAGCACAGACGAATTGACGTCCCTGTGTCGCTGTCGCTTATGGAGCTCAGCGGTCAACTGCCGCGGACTTTTGCACTGGAAGAGGTTGAAGATTCGAAACGCTACCCGGTGGCACATCAGTTTGACCCTGCAGATCCCGGGCGTATATGCTGGATTGTACACGGTACGCTCAAGCCGGGTGAAGAAAAAGTCTATGAAGTTGTGGATAAGCCAACGGTGTTCGCCAAGTTCTCGACCGTCAAGATGGAGCAGAACGAGTCTTTCCTGGAGATAGCTGCCGGACGACATAAGGTGCTGCGATATAATCATGCGGTTGTCCCGCCGCCGGCGGGCAAAAGTAAGCTGTATAACCGAAGTGGGTTTATTCATCCTTTGTGGTCGCCGGCCGGGTCGGTACTAACGGCGATGCACCCGGAAGACCATATCCACCACATGGGTATCTGGATGCCGTGGACAAGGACGGGATTCGAGGGCAGGGGCGTTGACTTCTGGAACCTTGCAGAGGGACAGGGAACCGTCCGGTTTGTGAAATACCTTTCGACGACAACAGGGCCGGTTTTTGGCGGGTTTCTCGCCGAGCAGGAGCATGTTGTGCTGGATGCAAATAACGGGGACAAAGTTGCTCTTGACGAAGTCTGGGATGTTCGCGTTTACAATGTCGGCGGGCCTGAACAGGATTACTGGCTATGGGATTTTGTCTCTACGCAGCGTTGTGCGAGCGATTCGCCGCTGTATCAGTTCAAGTATCGCTATGGCGGGCTGGGATTCAGGGCGACGACCCAGTGGCGTGGTGATAATTGCGACTACCTGACCAGCGAAGGAAAGACAAAGAAGGACGGCCACGCGACGCGGGCACGCTGGTGCGATATGTACGGGCTGCTTGAAGGCAAATACAAAGGGGTGACGGTTATGAGTCATCCGAAGAATTTCCGTCATCCCGAACCAATGCGATTATGGCCCGGGGACATGGAGTTTATTTTCTTCAATTTCTGCCCGTCGCAAATCGACAACTGGAAGATGGAGCCCGGTCAAGACTATGTTTTCAGATACCGCTTCTACGTTCACGAGGGCAAATTGGACGTTGAACAGGCCGAGCGACTGTGGTATGATTTTGCCGAGCCACCAACGGTGAAGGTGCAGAAATTCTAACGAAGCCAGGCAAAATCGATGAGACACACGAAAATCGGTGAAAACAAGACCATCACCCGACGTAACTTCTTGAGAAAATCGGCTGCTGCACTTTCAGCCGCAGTAACAGCACCAATTATCATCCCATCGTCGGTCTTCGGCGCCAACGCACCCGGCAATAGAATCACCTTCGGAGCTATCGGCGTGGGACGTCAGTGCATCTATGCAGACCTGCCCGAAATACTCGGCTTCAGTCAGGCCCAGGTCCTCGCCGTCTGCGACGTGGATTCAAGACGTGCACACAACGCAAAGAGGAAAGTCGAACAGCGCTATGCCGGCACCGCAGCATCGGGTGCGTATTCGGGCTGTGACACTTATGGTGACTTTCGAGACCTGCTCGCTCGTGACGACATCGACGCGGTTTTGATTTGCACGCCGGACCACTGGCACGCAATCGGCGCCGTCGCCGCGGCAAAGGCGGGCAAGGACATCTTTCTGCAGAAACCGCTTACCTACACGATAGAAGAAGGGCGTATTCTCAGTGACACCGTCCGAAGATATAACAGAATCCTGCAGGTCGGCAGCCAGCAGCGCTCGGATGCGCGATTCCGTTTCGCCTGCGAGCTTGTGCGAAACGGCAGAATCGGAAAAGTCCATACCGTCAAAGTCGGCCTGCCACAGGACCCATCGACAACACCACAGCCGACAATGCCGGTGCCGAAGCAGCTCGATTACGATTTCTGGCTGGGCCCTGCGCCGTGGGCGGAATATACCGTCAACCGCGTTCACCCGGTCACGGGCTATGAGCGTCCGGGCTGGCTGAGAATCAGCGATTACTGTCTGGGCATGATAACCGGCTGGGGTGTGCACCACAACGACATCGCCCAGTGGGGTATCGGCGCCGAGTACACCGGCCCCGTTGAAATCAAAGCCTAAGCCCGGTTCCCAAGAGACGGGCTGTGGGATGTCCACGGGCAATTTAGAATCGAATACACCTACGCCGACGGAACAAAAGTCATCTGCGCCGACAACGACACCAATAAACAAGGTGTCCTCTTCGAAGGAACCGACGGCTGGGTCTATGTAGGACGCGGCCTTATCGACGCACATCCAAAGTCATTGTTGAATTGCGAGATTGGCCCGAACGAAATACGGCTGTACAGAAGCGACGACCACAAGGCGAATCTGCTCGAATGTATCAGGTCGCGCCGGCAGCCGGTGGCGCCCGTTGAAATCGGCCACCGCTCCTGCACGACGTGCATTCTTGGATATATCGCGATGAAGCTGGAGTGCAAACTGAAGTGGGACCCGATGAATGAGCGGTTCTTAAACGACGACGAAGCCAACCGCTTGCTGTCCAGGCCGATGCGACCGCCGTGGAAATTGTAAGTATGAGAAACTACGCAAAGAAAACTGCCGATGCCGTATCAAGAAGGCAATTGCTCAAACAAACATTGGCCGCTTCTGCTGCGTTGGCGTTTCCTGCGATAGTTCCGCCGAGTGTTTTCGGAGCCGATGCGCCGAGCAACCGGATAACAATCGGCGCCATCGGCACGGGTAGCCAGGGTCCGAACAACATCAAGTCCTTTATGGGTAAGCGAGGCGCACAGGTTGTCGCCGTCTGCGACGTCGATATGGAACGAATGGCAGAGGCCGCCAGGATTGCGCGTGTCCACAGAAATTCTGCCTGCGTTGACTACCGCGAGCTTATTAGGCGCAGTGACGTCGATGCGGTGGTTATCAGCACGCCCGACCACTGGCACGCACTCATCGCCATTGTATCTGCAAGAGCCGGCAAAGACGTGTATTGCGAAAAGCCGCTGGCCTACAGCATTGCTGAGGGTCGGGCAGTATGCGAGGCGGTGAAAAAGTATGGGCGAGTTCTCCAAACCGGTTCACAGCAGCGCTCCGACAACAACTTCCGATTCGCATGCGAGCTTGTACGTAACGGGCGCATCGGGCAACTGGAGACGATAAGAGTGGAGTTGCCCGTAAACAGCAGGCCTAATCCGCTTGAATGGAGCGTGGAAAAGCCGCCGAAGAATCTGGAGTATGATATGTGGGTGGGGCCTGCGCCATATCGGCCCTATATTGAGCTTGGAACGCATTACCGGTGGCACTTTTTGCACGATTTTGGGTGCGGCCAGCTTACAAACTGGGGCGCACATTTTATTGATATCGCTCAGTGGGGCAACGACACCCAGTACACTGGCCCGGTTGAAATCGAAGGCAAGGGGCGGTTTCCGCAGGAGGGGCTGTTTGAAACGCCTCTCAAATACGACATAACTTACACATACGGCAACGGAGTCAAGCTGTTCTGCCGCACCACTGAGACTAACGAAACAGGGGATTTCGGCGCATCGGTCATGTTCGAAGGGACCGACGGGTGGGTCTTTGCGGCACGATACAAACTCGACGCTCATCCGAAGTCAATTCTCAAATCGAACCTCGCCCCGAACGATGTCAAGCTGTACCGCAGCATCGACCACCATCAGAATTTCCTCGACTGTGTTCGTACACGAAGTAAACCTGCCGCTGATGTTGAAATCGGTCACCGCACCGCTACGGTCTGTTATCTCGGTAACATCGCAATGCGCACGGGGCGGAAACTGAAATGGGACCCCGAAAAGGAACGGTTCACAAACAGCGATGAAGCCAACCGCATGCTGTCCAGGCCGATGCGTCCGCCGTGGCGATTCGATGTCTGAGTATGCGTAAAGCAAATTATATCTGGAAAGGAGTGTCTTATGAATCGCGTCACATCAATACTCAACCTCAGCATTATCCTGGTTCTCGTCGCCGGCCCCTTCGGCTTTGCCGCTGAAAAAGGCCCGTCTGAGCAGGAAATAGAAAAGATAAAGGCGGCGGCGCCTGCCAAGCCACGCGTCGAGCCGCAAAAGCCGCGGAAGATACTGGTTTTCTCGGTGTCTTACGGTTACTACCACACAGCCATTCCGTACGGCCAGGCGGCCTTTAGGATTCTTGGCGAGAAGACCGGCGCCTATGAAGCCGTGGTCAGTGACGATATCTCAATGTTCGAGCCGGAGAATTTGAAGCAGTTTGACGCGGTTGTCTTTAACAACATAAATCAGGAGGTATTCGCACCCGAAAACCTCCGCAAGCTTGGTGCTAAAGAACACGAGGAGGCGGTCAATAGGTATAAGGAGTTGAGAAATTCCCTCGCCGACTTTATCGCGGGCGGCAAAGGTCTGGTTGCGATTCATGCCGCAACAAATGCCTTTCGCGACTGGCCTGAATTCGAAAAAATCCTTGGCGCAAGATTCGACAACCACCCGTGGGAATCGGGCTCAACTGTTACATTAAAAGTCGAAGACCCCGAACATCCTCTCAATAGCGCATTCAAAACCCCCTCTTTCACCTACAAAGACGAGGTCTATCAGGTCAAAAACTTTTCCAGAGAGAACCTGCGTGTGCTGCTAAGCATCGATACTCAGAAGACATTTGTCCGACTCGACCACGTCACATGGGTACATCGAAAAGACGACGACTTTGCTGTTGCCTGGATTAAAAACTACGAAAAAGGCAGGATTTTCTACTCGGCAATCGGCCACGACCACGAGTTGTACTGGCATCCCGTCGTCCTGCAGCATTGGCTCGACGGAATTCAGTTCGTCCTTGGCGATCTCGATGCGGATACAACACCGAACCCGAAGCCCGCAAACAAGGAGAACAGGTGAACAAGAAGAACGTCAAAGCCGGGATTGTCGGCGCAGGTTTTGCAGCTTCATTCCACTTCGAAGCAATAAGGAAAGTCTATGCAACCGATGTTGAACTCGTCGGTGTTTTCTGTCGAACCGAACAGACTCGCAAGGCCTTTGCGGAAAAGCGCGGCATAAAGGCCTTCGATTCGCTCGAAGCCCTGCTCGACGAGGTTGACGTCGTCCACGTCTGCACGCCGGCGGTGACACATGAGCCGATCGCCGTTGAAGCCCTCAAAAGGGACAAGTACGCCATCGTTGAAAAACCTCTCACCGGCTATTTCGGTGACGGCTCCGATGATTTCAACGGCGACACATTCCCCAAAGTCAAGGCGCTCGACCACGCACTGGCAAGTATCCGATGCATCCTCGAAGCGGAAAAAAACAGCAAAGTCAAAATCCTCTACGCCGAAAACTGGGTCTATGCGCCTTCGATTCAAAAGGAGCGCGAGATTATCGAAAAGACCGGTTCGCAGATTCTCTGGATTCACGGCGAAGAAGCGCACTCCGGCTCGCACGCACCAACCTACGGCTACTGGAAGCACTCGGGAGGCGGCTCGATGCTGAGCAAGGGCTGTCACCCGCTGACGGCGGCTCTCTATCTCAAAAAGGTCGAGGGTATCAGCCGAAACGGCAGGGCGATTCGACCCAAAACCGTCACCGCGCGTACTCATGCGCTTACGCGACTGGCTAATTTCAGGGACGAAGGACATATCCGGGCGAACTACCACGACATCGAAGACTTTTCGGCGATGCACGTTACCTTTGACGACGGGACAATTGCCGATATATTTGCTTCGGAAATTATCTTAGGCGGAGTTCGCAACCGGCTGGAGGTGGCGGCCAACAACCACCGCACTATCTGCAATATCAATCCGAATAACGCGATGCAGACATATAACCCCGTTGACGAGAATTTCAGGGACATCTACGTTGTCGAAAAGACAGAGACCAAGCAGGGCTGGTCAACCCCTTCGCCGGACGAGGACTGGTTCACCGGCTATCAGCAGGAAATCGAGGCGTTCTACAGAACCGCTGCATACGGTGAGCCGGCACAGTCCGACAGCTTGCTCGCGGCGGACTGCATATCCACGATATACAGCGCTTATGTTTCAGCGGAAAACAACGGCGCCGAGGTCGGTGTCAGGGTCTTTTGAAAACGCAGGGTTTCAGGGTACGGCTGGGGAAGGGAAAAGGAAATTATGACCGGCGAGCAGTGGGAACGGTTGATAGCAGTCATCAACGGTAACATCGTCAAGCCAATTCCGGCCGGTTTTATCATCGACAGTCCCTGGCTGCCCGGCTGGGCGGGTTGCACCACTATCGACTACTTCACCAGCGAACAGGCCTGGTTTGATGCCAACGTAAGGGCAATCGAGACGTTCCCTGATGCAATTTTTCTTCCCGGCTTCTGGGCCGAGTTCGGTATGTGCACCGAGCCGTCGGCGTTCGGCGCAAAATGCCGCTGGCAGCGAAATGCCCCGCCGTTCGCCGAACGAATTATCACCGATATCGCGCAGGTCGATTCGCTGAACAGACCCGACCCGGGCAAAGACGGTATGCTGCCTTTCGTTCTCAACCGGCTCGCGCATTTCAAACGGAAAATCGAAAGCCGCGGCCACGCAATCAAATTCGCGGTTTCTCGCGGGCCTTTGAATATTTGTTCCTTCCTGATGGGGACAACCGAATTCCTTATGGCCATCCGAACCGGCCCCGACCAAACCCGTAAGCTTCTTAACATTGTCACCGACTTCATAATCGACTGGCTCAAACTCCAGAAAGAGACCTTTGCTTCCATCGATGGACTGCTTGTTCTCGACGACATCGTCGGTTTTCTCGGCAAAGACGATTTCCAAAACTGCGCATTGCCATACCTGAAACGCATTTTTGATTCGCTTGAGACGACCGTAAAGTTCTTCCATAACGACGCCGATGGGTGCGTCTGTGCGCCGTACCTGCAGCAAGTCGGCGTCAATCTTTTCAATTTCAGCCATAATCACACGCTTAGTGAGATGAGGGAGCTGACAGAAGCCCGCGTGACACTGCTCGGCAATATACCTCCGCGGGACGTCTTAGCCGCCGGCTCACCTCAGCAGGTGGCCAACGCCGTCAAATCAGCAGTCGAATCCGTCACCGACAGGACGCGAGTTATCCTCTCCTGCGGCGGAGGAATGTCGCCCGGCGTCTCCTCAGAGAATATCAAGGCCTTTATCTCGGCGGCAAAACAGCTATAATACAACATTCCAACAGCTTACCGTCGTTTGCAGGTCTGCGATTGCAGGGAAAGGAACGTCCGAATGGCACTTCTTCTGGGCTACGATGTCGGAAGCTCGTCAATAAAGGCGGCGCTTCTGGATGCCGACAGCGGCAAGGTCGTCGCATCGGCGACGTCGCCGGAAAAGGAGCTGGAGATTATCGCAGAGCGCACCGGCTGGGCGGAGCAGCATCCGCAAACGTGGTGGGAAAATGTTATCGCAGCGACCGGGAAAATCAGGGCACAGGTAAAATTTGACGCCGCCGACGTGAAGGCAATCGGGATTTCCTACCAGATGCACGGGTTGGTCTGTGTCGATAGGGAGCAGAATGTGCTGCGTCCTGCAATCATCTGGTGCGACAGCAGGGCGGTAGAGATTGGGCAAAAGGCGCTGGCCGATATCGGTGAGCAAACCTGCCTCGAGCGGCTGTTGAACTCGCCCGGCAACTTCACCGCGTCGAAGCTGAAGTGGGTTATGGAAAACGAGCCGGACGTCTATTCCAAAATTTATAAGGGTTTCCTGCCGGGCGATTACATCGCAATGAAAATGACCGGCCAAATCAAAACCACACCCTCGGGCCTGTCCGAAGGTATAATGTGGAACTTCAAAGAGCAGGCCCTTGCCGGTATCGTCCTCGACAATTACGGGATTTCGAGAGACCTGATAGCCGAGGTTGTTCCCACCTTCAGTGTGCAGGGCGAGCTTACCAGAGAGGCGGCGGGGCAATTGGGCCTGAAAACCGGAACCGTCGTCTCGTACCGGGCGGGCGACCAGCCCAACAACGCATTGTCCCTTAACATTCTCAACCCCGGCGAGATAGCGGCGACGGCGGGGACATCGGGAGTCGTCTATGGCATCACCGACAAGACAAACCACGACCCGAAATCGAGAGTCAATACATTCGTCCACGTCAATCACACCGCAGACAGCCCGAGATACGGAGTTCTGTTGTGCCTTAACGGGACGGGAATTTTGAATAGCTGGCTCAGGCACAACACCGGAACAATCGACTATAACCAGATGAATGCGCTGGCTTCAGAAGCGCCGGTCGGCTCGGATGGCCTGCTCATGCTCCCGTATGGCAACGGCGCCGAGCGTACGCTTGAGAACAGAAATCCCGGCGCCTCGATTCACGGCCTGAACTTCAACATCCACAACAAAAGTCACCTGCTAAGGGCTGCACAGGAAGGAATCGTCTTTGCGCTAAACTACGGCCTTGAGATTATTCGCGGCGTCGGCGTCGAGGTACGCACCGTCCGCGCAGGCGATGCAAACATGTTCCTCAGCCCGCTCTTTGCCCGGGCTTTTGCAACCGTTACGAATTCAACGGTGGAGCTTTACAATACCGACGGCTCACAGGGCGCCGCCCGCGGTGCGGGAATAGGCGCAGGCATTTATAAAAATATCGAGGATGCTTTTGCCGGGCTAAAACCGATAAGAACCATTGAGCCGGATGGCAAATCAACCGGTCAATACAAAGACGCCTATCAGAACTGGAAGAAGGTGCTGGATAGTGAATTGCGGAAACTCGAATCCTGAATCAGCCCGTGTGCATTTGCTCATCGCTGCGTTCGCTCTTTGCTTTGCGAATCTGCCTTTGCTTGCGGATGAGGCAGTGACAATTTCAGGCGAGCTTAAACAGTGGCATAAGGCGACGCTTACTTTCGATGGTCCAAAATCTGCCGAGGGCGCCAATCCGAATCCGTTTCGCGATTACCGATTGAACGTTTTCTTTGCGAATAGCAAGCGATGTTACATCGTGCCGGGCTTTTACGCCGCCGACGGAAAGGCGGCTGAGACCGGTGCGAAAAAGGGCGGCAAATGGCAGGTCCGTTTCACGCCCGACCAAACCGGCATCTGGAACTACATCGTTTCTTTCCGCAGAGGCCCTGAAATCGCCGTAAGTAACGACCCCGGCGCCGGCATCGGTGTTTCAATCAACGGGTTGGCCGGGACATTCACCATCGCACCTTCCGACAAAAGCGACGGCGACTTTCGCTCAAAGGGCTTCCTGCTCCACACAGACGGGCATTACCTGCAATTTTCAGGTACGGGCGAGTATTTCATAAAGGCCGGCGCCGACTGCCCCGAAAACTTCCTGGCCTATGCCGACTTCGACGACACGTTCGATACGGGCGAACTCACTCGTCAAGGCGAAGCACGCGGCAGGCCGTTCATTCATAAGTACGCTCCCCACGCAAAGGACTGGCGGCAGGGCGAGGCGACCTGGCAGGCCGGCAAGGGCAAAAATATCATCGGCGCACTGAATTATCTGGCATCGAAGGGGATGAACGGCGTCTATTTCATAACATACAACCTCGACGGCGGGGATGGAAAAGACGTCTGGCCCTGGACAGGGCCTGACGAGAAGCTGCGCTTCGACTGCAGCAAGCTGGACCAGTGGGAAATCGTCTTTTCACAGATGGATAAGCTCGGAATAATGATGCACCTGCTCACACAGGAAACCGAGAACGACCAGGGGCTGGACGGCGGTGGCCTGGGCATTCAGCGAAAGCTCTACTACCGCGAGCTCATCGCTCGCTTTGGTCATCATCTCGGCTTAGTCTGGAACCTCGGCGAAGAGAACACCAACACCAGCGAACAGTTGCGGGCCTTCTGCGCCTACTTCAAAACTATCGACCCTTACAAGCACCCTGTTGTGGTTCACACCTTCCCGGGCGAATATGACAAAGTCTATAACCCGCTGCTTGCGAACGCTCACTTTGACGGCCCATCGCTGCAAATGAACAAGACCGGCTCGGACACACATTCGGAGACACTGAAATGGGTGAGACGCTCTGCGGAGACACGCCACAAATGGTTCGTCTGCCTCGACGAGTACGGTCACGGTGCAAACGGCGTAAAACCCGACTCGATGGACCCCGACCACAACGAGCCGCGAAAGAACTCTCTTTGGGGTAATTTAATGGCAGGCGGTGCGGGAGTGGAATGGTACTTCGGCTACAAATTCCCGAATAACGATTTGAACTGTGAAGACTGGCGCAGCCGGGACATTATGTGGGACCAGAGCCGTTATGCAGTCGAATTTTTCCACAAATACCTGCCGTTTGCCGAGATGAAGGGCGACGATTCTCTTGTCTCAGCCGGCTGGTGCCTGGCCAAACCGGGCGAGGTTTACGCAGTCTATCTTACCGATGGCGACACGACGAAGCTCGATTTGCAGGCCGGTCAATACGCTGTCCGGTGGTTTAATCCGCGTACCGGCGGTGAGCTGCAAAACGGCTCAGTCGGGATTGTAAAAGGCCCCGGAAAAGTTTTGCTCGGCAACAGCCCTGCAGAGCAGGACAAGGACTGGGTAATTCTGGTCAAAAAGCTATAAGGCGTTATAAGGCATCGACAGACTATCGTCTTACAACCGTAATGAATGACACAGATTTGCCGGAGGTTGAACAGGAATTAGCGTGAAATTTCCGCAGGTAGTGTTTATCCTGTACGTTTCGTGTTTTTGCAAAGTCAATCGATTATCTGATTTGAAGGAGTAATCACAATGCCGGCAGCTCAAAAATCGCTGCACAGCGTCTGCCGCTGGACGTTCAACGCCGGAAAGGGCGGTTTTGTCCCTGCGGATATAAGGCCCGAGTGGGCGGGCGATAAGTTCACGACCGTCGATATGATAGAGCTGGTCAAAGGTAAAATCGCACCGCGGCTGCCCGGCAACGTCGAGCTTGGTATCGAGATGCACTACGACACCGAGGTCAGCGAGCAGACCGCCGGCGAAATCGCCGACGCCCTCGTTGATTGTGGTTTATATCTTGCAATGATAACGCCCGGCGCACACAGCCACTACGCCTACGGCGGCATCGCCTCGCTGGATGCCGATGAAAGAAAGAGCGCCGAGGATTTTGGCGTCAGGACCGTTGAGCTGGCCTACACTACGCTGCGAAAGGCCTGGCACGAGGAGGCGGACAAGGCGCCTTCGCTTGTGATTTGGAACGGCTCGTTCGGCTACGACCTGGCCTCGGTGGCGGTCAAACAGATGTACCAAAACCTAAAGCAGAGCGTCGCGGAGCTGTGTATGTACGAACGCGAAAGCGGAGATGCCTTGTTTATTTGTTTTGAACCGAAACCCAACGAGGGCCATCCCGCAATGCTTATCCCCACCGTCGCAAGCGCAATCGTCTTCTGGCGAAAACTCGAAGAGCAGTTCGGAATCAGCAGAGAGAGAAAAGGGGTCAACAAGGAGTTCGGCCATTCGGAAATGATAGGGCTGGACCACGTCTATGACAGCGTCGAGGAGCTTGACAACGATATGCTGCTGCATATGCACGTCAACAGCCAGGGCTACAACGACGGGATTATCCTCGGCGGGCCGGGCAAGTACGACATCGACCACGGCTGCCGGGTGAACGGTATGAACATCGCCATCGCAGGGCTGATTCAGGAGGCCGGCTTCGCCCGCTGGAAGGGCCACGATATGCAGCCGCGGCCCTACGACAACGTCGAACAGGCAATCGACCGGGTCGTAAGAAGCATTATAAGCTGGGAGGCCTGCGCAAAGGCCGCCGCAGAACTGGACAACGAACAAGTGATGAAACTCCTGGCTGCGAGGCAGACGGCCCGGGCGGAGGATTTGCTCCGGGCAGCCGTGGTAAACGCACAAAACTATTTCAACGAAATGTACAGTTGAAAATCAGGATTGGAATCGTCCGCAGAACTGTTCTGTGTGTATTTTATATTTCTGGTAACAAAATTAAGGAAATTTGAAAATGAAGAGCTCAACGAAGAAACCGACACACTCCGACACAGGAATTTCCCGCCGGGATTTTCTCGGCGGGGCCTTATCGACCGCGGCGTCGTTGGCGGCGGTCGGTTCGGCGGCAAAGGTTGCCTATGCCGCCGGCTCGGACAAAATACGAATGGGCCTTATCGGCTGTGGCGGAAGAGGAACCGGAGCCGTAATGGACTGCCTCAGGGCAACGGAAGGTGTTGTGCTCACGGCAATGGGCGATACCTTCAAGGAGCGAGTTGCCGGCTCTGTTGACACTATCAGAAACAAACTCCGCGAAGGGCAGATAGGAGAGGACAAATTTCAGGTCGAGAAGGAGACGTCTTTTACTGGCTTTGATGCCTACAGGCAGGTCATCGCATCGGGAGTGGACCTGGTGATTCTTGCGACGCCGCCTCAGTTTCGCCCGATTCATCTCAAAGCCGCAATCGAAGCAGGCAAGCACGTCTTCATGGAAAAACCCGTCGCCGTCGATCCCGTCGGTATCCGCTCGGTCATCGCTTCATCGGAGCTTGCCGCCCAGAAGGGCCTCGGAATCGTAGCAGGCACACAGCGCCGTCACCAGGCACACTATCTGGAGATAATGAAACGCATCCACAACGGCGACATCGGCGAAGTAGTGGCCGCCCAGTGCTACTGGAACCAGGGCGGACTCTGGGTACACGACAGAAAGCCGCAATGGTCCGATATGGAATGGCAGTGCAAAAACTGGCTCTACTTTACGTGGCTCTCGGGCGACCACATCGTCGAGCAGCACGTGCACAACCTCGACGTCGTCAACTGGGCCTTCAACGCCCATCCCGTCAAGGCGATGGGTATGGGCGGCAGGCAGGTGCGAACCGGCCCCGAGTACGGAAATATCTTCGACCATTTCGCAATCGAATACGAATATCCGAACGGGGCAAGGACGCTCAGCATGTGCAGGCAGATTGACGGCTGCGCCGAGCGGGTCTCCGAGCATATCGTCGGAACGAAAGGCACGGTCTATACCGACGGCGCCAACGGCGAAATCAAGAGCCCAAAGCCCTACAAATACGAAGAAGAAAATCCGCCGAATCCTTATGAGCTTGAGCACGCCGACCTTGTGGCGAGCATACGTGCAGGCGAACCCCTTAACGAAGGCATCCGCGTCGCCGAAAGCACGATGACGGCGATATTAGGCAGAATGAGCGCCTATACCGGGCGGGAAATAAAGTGGGACTGGGTAATGAATGCCTCGAAGCTCGACCTCAGCCCCGCAAAATACGAATTCGGAGATTTACCCGTAAGGCCCATCGCCGTACCCGGCAAGACCGAGCTGATTTAATTGCCGAGGGCAGGGGCCGCCGGGGCAAACCCGAAAAAATGCGGAATTGACAACTCTTTCGCAATGTGATAGTATAAGAGTTGAATCGCTGGGCGTGTTTGTTAAAAATCGCTGTTCGAATCATTTTACAAAGGAGAAAAGACTGAAATGTCGCACAAGACTACCGCACGATGTATAAAGGTGAGCTTGACCGTCGTGCTGGCACTCGTTTTGCTCGTTGCCGGCTGCAAAAAGGCCCCGCCGCAAGGTGGAAATGATGTTCCTCCCAGGCCAGGCGACACCACCGAAAAAACCGGCGCCGCCCCGGCTGTTAAGCCCGCCGACGCGGGCACATCGGCTGAGATGGTACCAATCGACATCAAGCTGCCCAAGCCGATGTTCGTCGGTACGCCTCAGAGTTTCCAGGGCGTCGCCAACCTCGAAAAACCGCTCGGCAAGCCCAGGCCGCCGTTCTACGCCCCCAAAGGGACGGTGAACATTTCTGCGGGAAAGCCCGTCAGCGCCTCTGACGAGGAGCCCATCATCGGTGAAATCGAAATGATAACCGACGGCGACAAGGAGGCCGCCGACGGAAGCTACGTCGAGCTCGGCCCCTTCCTCCAGTATGCCACCATCGACCTCGGTGCCGAGTGCAACATCTATGCAATCATCATCTGGCACTATCACAAGCAGGCAAGGGTCTATCGCGACGTTGTTGTTCAGGTTGCCGACGACGCCGATTTTATTGCGAATGTGCATACGGTGTTCAACAACGATGACGACAACTCCGCCGGTCTCGGCACAGGCAGCGACAAAAACTACGTCGAAACATCCGAAGGAAAGCTCATCGACGCCAAAGGCGTCACGGGCAGATACATCCGCTGCTACAGCAACGGAAACAGCAGCAATGACCTGAACAACTACATAGAGGTCGAGGCCTTCGGAAAACCGGCAAAATAAAATCTCGCTGGTGCGTATTCCGCGAAATGACAAAGAAATACTGGATTGTCATCTTAGCAGTGGCGGCCCTTGCTGTTGCGCTTCGCCTGCCGCGTCTGCAGATGCGTCCGATGCACGGCGACGAGGCCGTCGGGGCCTACAAATTCGGCGAGCTGCTCGAGGAAAATTTCTATCGTTACGACCCGCATGAGTATCACGGGCCCACACTGAACTACTTTACTCTCATAGTCGCCCGGCTGGCCGGTGAAAAAACATACGCCTCACTCAACGAGCTAACGGTCCGCATAGTGCCCGTCTTTTTCGGTTTTTTGTTAGTGCTGATGCCGCTGCTTTTAATCAGGGGTATCGGCAAACCAGCCGCCGTCGTCGCGGCTGGGCTAACGGCAATATCGCCCGCCTTTGTCTTCTACAGCAGATACTACATACACGAGATGCTGTTGGTCTGCTTTACCTTCGCCGTTATCGTCAGCGGCTATCGCTACGCCAAAAGCGGAAAAATCGGCTGGGCAATATGTACGGGTGTCTTTGTCGGGCTTATGCACGCGACAAAGGAAACCTGTGTCATTGCCCTCGGCTCGATGCTGGCCGCATTAGCTTTGACACTGCTGCTGCATAGGCGAGCTTCAGCCGGCGCCGGCGGGCCGCCAGGAAAAATCAAAGCCGGCCACCTGCACGCCGCCGGTGCCGCCGCAATAATCGTCTCGGCATTGTTCTTCTCTTCTTTTCTTACAAACCCCCACGGAATCATTGATTCTGTTCGCACCTACGCCACCTACTTCAGTCGCGCAGGCGGCAATCAGCTCCATATCCACCCCTGGTATTACTATCTGGAAATCCTGCTTTACCGGCCCGGTTATGCGCACCAGCCGCCCTGGACAGAAGGGTTTATCGTAATCTTAGCCGCCGCCGGTCTGGTCTTTATCGCCGTTAAAAAAGCCCTGCCCACCGCCGAACGGGCGCTGTTCAACTTTATCGCCGTCTATACAATCATCATAACCGCAGTATATTCAGCCGTTCCCTACAAAACACCCTGGTGCCTGCTCAGTTTCTTTCACGGTATGATTTTGCTTGCGGCAGTAGGGACGGCGGCAATTTTCAAGTTCGCTTCAAGAGCGAGCGTCAGAATCATACTCGGTTTCGCATTCGGCCTTGCCCTGCTGGATTTGCTGCTCCAGGCGTATCTTTCAAACTACGTCTTCTACGCCGATTATACCAACCCATACGTCTATGCGCATCCCACGACAGACGTTTTCAAAATCACTAATCAGCTAAAAGATGTCTCTGCCGCTCATCCGGCTCATTACGGGATGGGTGTTGAGGTGGTTGTCCCCGGCGCCGACTACTGGCCTTTGCCGTGGTACTTTCGCAGATTCACAAACGTCGGCTGGCGAAGCGGCGTCGGGCAGATGCCCAGAACCGCACCAGTCGTCATCGCCTCACCGGACGTCGAGGATGCACTTATCGCAAAACTTTACGACCTTGCGCCGCCGGGTGAAAAAAATCTTTATGTGCCGCTTTTCGACGGCTACATCCAACTGCGGCCCGAAATCGAGCTTCGCGGCTACATAACAAAAGAGCTGTTCGATAAATACAATCAGCTCGAAGCAGCCGAAATCCAGGAAGCTCAGAAATGACCGAGACCCAATCAGATACCGGCTTTGCCGCCGGCGACTGGCGCTCGATACCGAATCTGAAACGCTTCTCTCACGAGGCGATGGCAACGGTCTTCGACATCTTCGTAGTCCACGAAGACCCCGGCTACGCCGAGCAGGCCGCCTGGGCCGCCTTCGACCGGCTCGACCGGCTCGAAACGCAGCTCAGCCGGTTCGTCGAAAACAGCGACATATCAGCAATAAACTCTCTCGAGCCAAACAAACAACTCCGGCTTTGCCCGGCAACATTTGAGTGCCTTAAGCTGAGTTTGCAGATGTATCACAAAACCGGCGGCGCATTCGATGTTACTGTCGGCTCGCTGTTTGACTGCCTGCTCAATCCCGACGGGACGCCTCGCCGCCCGTCCGAACAACAGTTCGAGTTCGCTCGAGGCCGAACCGGCTCGAACCTGATAAAGCTGAACGAATCCGATTTCACGGCCGAGCTTTTGACCGAAGGCGTCCGTATCGACCTCGGCGCCGTGGGAAAGGGCTATGCCGTCGATAAAATGGCCGAGCTGCTCGGCGAATGGGGCATTGGTACCGCGGTGCTCAGTGCAGGACGAAGCTCAATCCTGCCCGTCGGCAGCCCGCCCAATCCTCCCGGCTGGCCTATTACCATAACCAACCCAAACAATCCAAAACATACCCTTGTTCATCTCGACATTAAAGACCTTGCCCTTAGCGGCTCGGGTCTGAAGAGGGGCCGTCACATCATTGACCCCCGTTCGGGCGAACCGGTCGAGGGGAAAATCGCCGCCTGGTCGGCCGCCAAAACCGCCGCCGAGGCCGATGCACTCTCGACCGCTTTTATGGTGATGTCGGCCGACGAGCTAAAACAGTTCCGCTCTTCTAATCCCGAAACGCTTGCTATAGTGATTCTTCAGGCCGATGTCCCGAATGGCCGGTTTGATATACTAAAGTTCGGTAAGTGGCAGGATATAAGCCGGCTCGACTTTTGAGTGGTAAGCCCCGCAGGCCGGAATCAGTCCCGCAGCCGTCTGTGTATCGCCATAAGCTCGGCTAACATCCGCCGCACGTTTCGCGTCGGACTGAGCCGGCTGTCGCGGTCGCAGGCCCACTCGATTGCAAATTCCCTTATGCGCCGGCCCTGCTTCAGCGCCCGGAGGGTAATCTCCACGTCGAACATAAAGCCGTCCGTGACGCACTGACCGTAAAGACGCCTTGCTATGTCGCCTTTGTAGATTTTGAAGCCGCACTGCGTGTCGGTGAGCCGGGCCGGTATGCCCATAAACACAATCACAAACCAGTGAAAAAACCTCGAACAGATGTGCCTGTAAAGCCCCTGGTCTCTGAGGATGTGCGTGGCCTTTAACCTCCGCGAGCCGTGTGCGAGCTCGCACTCGCCGTTTTTGAGCATCTCAAGTCCGCGAAGAACGTTATCGTACGGCACGCATAGCCCGCTGTCGGCAAACATCACGTACTCGCCTGTGCTCTGTGCGACGCCCGTGCGAATTGCATAACCTTTGCCGCGATGCCCCTTATTTCGAATAACCTTCAGCCCGACGCCGGGGCCGAGCTTACGGACGGACTTTTCGGCCGCTTCGGCTGTGCCGTCTTTGCTGCCGTCGTCCACAACGATTATTTCGGCCTCAAGCCGGTTGTCTGCGAGGAACTCGGCGACGGCCTTTATGTCGCCGGCAATTTTGCCGGCCTCTTTATAAACTGGTATTACTACGGAAATCAGCATCCGCCCTGCTCTCTTAAGGCGCCTTAGCGGCGCCCGGACGGCGTCCGCCTGAAATGGAGCGTCTATGTTGACTGAAGGCGCAGCTTCGCCTGGCCAATCAGGTAGAAACTGCCCGTTATGCAAATCAGGTCCTCCCTGCCGACCGCACACTGAGCAAGACGTAACGCCTCGCCGAGATTTAGTGCCGTCTGGCACATCTTGCGGCTTATTGAGCCGTACATCTCCGCCAGCTCGTCCGGGCTCATCGCCTTGGCCGAGTTGCTGCGGGTAAATATAACCTTGTCCGCCCCGTACTGAAGCTCTCTGAGCATGCCTTCGACGTCCTTGTCCCTGTTACACCCGAATATCACAATCATCGAGTCGTACGGAATGTTCTGTCCCGTAGCATGTATCAGGGCCCTTATGCTCGCGGCATTATGTGCGCCGTCTATCATTATCCGCGGGTCGGTGCAAATCATCTCCATCCGGCCGGCAAGCGTAACATTCGAGAGCCCTTTCACCGCCTTGCTCTCATCTACTTCAAATCCGCCGGCCTTGAGCTTGTCCAGCATCGCCAGCGCCAAACCGCAGTTAATCGCCTGATGTATCCCGTGAAGAGGGACGCGAAGATGCTCGAATTGACTCGTCGGCGTCGTCAGGCATATCCGGTTGTGAGGCCCATGCTCCGGCGAGGTCTCGAAACGGTGAGAAAAATCTATATCCTCGCCGGTAACGCTCAAAGGCGCATTTACCGTCGCCGCCTGTGCCCTGAGTACGCGCAGCGCCGCCGGGTCCTGCTGAACCGTCACTACCGGAACTCCCCGCTTCATTACTCCGGCCTTTTCCATCGCTATCTTGTCAATCGTATCGCCAAGCTGATGCTGATGGTCGATGCTCAAGCTCGTTATGCCAATCACCTTCGGCTTGATTACTTTCGTTCTGTCCAGCCGTCCGCCCAGGCCCGTCTCTATCACCGCAATGTCGGTCCCGACATCCCCAAAGTGCATGAACGCTATTGCAGTCAGTATCTCGAAAAACGTCGGGTCCCGCCCGTTCTTCGACAGCTTCTCAACCGGCGCATACAAACGATTCAACAAGGCCTGCATCTGTGATTTGTTAATCCTCTTCGAGTTGACTACAATCCGCTCATGCAGGTTCGTAACGTGCGGTGAGGTGTACAGGCCCACCTTATAGCCGTTCGCCTCTAACATCTTCGCCAACATCGTGGCCGTGCTGCCTTTACCTTTTGTACCGGCTATATGGACTGTATCGATTTTTTTATGGGGATTACCCACACCGGACAGGAGCTTCTCCATCCGCTTGAGGTCGAACGTATCGACATTGTACCGCAGGTGCCTTTGCTGCTCGTAATCCGTCTTCCCATGCAGATACGAAATCGCCTGGTCGTAGGTCCTGAAAGGCCGTTTCGGCCTGACGGCGGCAACTTTGGATGAACGGTTTGTCGAACGTTTCTTCCGAGTTTTCCGAGTCGCGATTTTAGCCATAGATATTGTAGTATAGCACAAATCCCCCCTGC
>CAYMYK010000008.1:0-34807 GCA_964394625.1 uncultured Pirellulales bacterium | reverse complement strand
CGGCTGGAAGAAAGGTTCAACTCTTCAACCTTAAGGTAGTCGGCGTCGGTGAGCCGGTCCGGGGATTTATTTAGGTTGCGTGCGATTGCTTCTCTGATTATCCGGTCGCTGTCCGGGCGGGAGGGTTCCTGCCCTGCTTTTTGAGTGACGGCGGCGATTTCGGTTGAGTATTGTATTGTCATAAGGCGGCCGAGATTTTTATCGGCGAGCAGGTGGATGTAAGGGGCGAATTGAGGATTTTTGAGGAGTTTGTGGTAGGGTTCAGGGGCGAAATCGAGGAAGGTGCTTTCGAGCCGCTTGCGGGTTTTCTCTTCAAGGTCTTCATCCGGGGCAATATCTTTGCCGAAGCCGGTGGGTATTTTCAGAGAGGTTGGGAACTTGGGGTCGGTTTTGATGTTGTTGCAGACGATTTGTGACCATTCTGCGAAGAATCGGTTTCCGAGCGTGCTGCCGACAAAGCGAGGCAGGTTGTATGGCTTTTTGCTGAGAATCTTTCTGATGAAGAAGACCTGGAGGCCCTGTTTGAATGAGATGGGGGTATCTTTCCGGCCAGTGTGCTTTATCATTTCAGCTCCGGCGCCGGCCATGACGGCACTATTTATGAGCCGCTTTACCTCTCGCGGGTTGCGGTCGGCGAGGGAGTTGATGAGGTTGCGGAAGAGGGTTTTTTCTTTGGACGTGAGGTATGTTTTTTTGAAGTATTCGGCGTTATCGAGGTGGTAGTCGAGGTACTTGGTGACCTGGTCTTCGCTCGGGCCTACGTGTACTTCGGTCTGGAACATTTTTGCGAGGTAGTCATCGCTTTTGTATTCTTCAACGCCGAGTTTTTCGTAGTATTTTTTGACGAGCGGGTTTATGACCTTGTCGTCCACACCGACTACGAAGACGAGCTTTTCGATATTGAGGTAAAGCTTTAGCGCTTCGAGGACCTGCAGAGCGATATCCGGCATGCATCGGTCGAGGTCGTCTATGAAGATGACGAGGCGTTCGCCGGCGGTGATGGTATCTTCGATCCATTCTTTGAGGGAGTGTTCGAATTCGTTCAGGAAGGCCTTTTCGGGGTGTATGGTCTGGTTGTATTCGTTGAGTATGTCCTGTATGCATGAGAGGTCGAATTCGGCTTCGCCGAGTTTCTTTGCGCCGGCCTTGAGTGTTAATCCGCCGAGCAGGTGAATGAAGCCTTTTCCGAGGAAGAGGCCGAACTGCTTTGCAGCTTTTGTGACGCGGGCGACGGTTGCGCCCTTTAGCTTGATGCTTGCGGTGATGACTTCTGAGATGAGGCCTCTCCAGACATCTTCTTTGTCGTGGTATTTCCAGGGATAGAACCAGACGGCGTGGATTTTTACGGCGGTAGTGGTTTTTGCGACTTTGTTGGATTCGGCGATAAGCCCTTCGAGCCATTTCATTGCGCTGGTTTTTCCGGTACCCCAGTCACCGTAGATGGCGATTGCGGTTGGTGTTTGCGTGTCTTTGTGTCGAATGATGTCGAAAACGGGGCCGAGGGTGTAGCAAAGCTCGAATTGGTCCTGTTGGTCGGCCTTTTCGTCGGCGAGGGGGTGGTCTGCGACTATTGGCAGGACGGGCTTAGTTTTGGCGAGTTTGCTGAACAGATTCTGCTTTGGGTCGCTTTTGGGCATATACGCGTATCCTATCGTTATATAATAAAAGCAGTCGGTGGCGGCAGAGGTGGGATGGTCGGTGTGGTAAGGCCACTGAAGAGGAATTTTATGGCAAATGTGTGATAGGGTCAAGTGAGAAAATCCATCGATATTCGGTGAGGTGGTTTTGGGGTGCATTTTGCTTGCGTTATGGGGTTTTGGCGCTGATAATGGGGGGTGAAATTTGGTTTAATTGTTGGGAACGATAATAATGAGGATATGTTACTTCGATTGTTTTGCGGGTGCGGCGGGAGATATGATTGCGGCGGCGATGGTGGATTCGGGTCTGGATTTGGAGTTTTTGCAGGGCCGGCTCGCTACGCTCAAGTTGGATAAACTCAAGGTTGAGGTTAGTGAAGTGCACCGTGGGGGCCTGCGTGCCAGGCGGTTTGTTCCGAGCGGCGGCGGCGGGCATGAGCATCATCACCGGAATATCGATGATATAAAGGCAATTATCAGGGCCGGCGAGATAGGCGAGAGAGCCAGGGAGACGGCGATTGCGATATTTGACCGGCTGGCGGACGCCGAGGCGGCTGTTCACGGTACCGATAGAGAACAGGTTCACTTTCACGAGGTTGGTGCGATTGATTCGATAGTGGATATTGTCTCGGCGGCGATTGGTTTTGATGCTCTTGGGATTGAAAAGGTGTATTGCTCGCCGTTGCGTTTGGGGGGCGGGACGGTGAAGGCGGCTCACGGCGTGCTGCCGGTTCCGGCGCCTGCGACGGCGGAATTGGTCAGGGGTGTGCCGGTTGCCGGCGGGCCGATAGATACCGAGCTGCTGACGCCTACGGGGGCGGCGATTTTGACGACGGTGGCCGACGGGTTCGGCCTGGTACCTGAGATGAAGATTGAGTCAATCGGATACGGGGCGGGGACACTCGAGGCGGAGGGTTTTGCAAATGTGCTTCGGCTGATTATCGGCCTGGCCGAGGACGAGACGGAGGCAAATACCGATACTGTATATCTGCTTGAGACGAATATCGACGATGTGAGCGGCGAGCTGGTCGGAGCGACAGCGGATAAGCTTTTGGGAAACGGTGCACTGGACGTATTTACATCGGCGATTAGTATGAAGCACAGCCGCCCCGCCGTGAAGCTGTCGGTTATGTGCCGGATGGACGATGTTCAGAAAATGGAGCAGAGCATTTTCGAGGCGGGCCTTACTTTCGGCATCAGAAGGCAGAGCTTGCAGAGGAGCAAATTAGTCAGGGATTTTGTCACGGTGACAACGGAGTTCGGGGATATAAGGATTAAGACGGGCCAGCTTTCGGGCAGGGTTGTCAATGCAAAGCCGGAGTTTGCGGACTGCGTGCGAGCAGCCGGGGAGCACAACGCAGCGGTGAAGGCCGTTTCGGAGTCGGCGATGAAGGCGTACAGGGAGCTTAGGTTATGACTTTTGCGATGACCGAGGCAAGGGTTTTTGCCGAATCGGCGAGTTGTTTTTTTTCATCGGCAGCAAGGTCGGCGGTTATTATGCGTTCCACGCCCATTTGACCGACTACGCAGGGTACGGACAGGCAGATGTCATCGAGGCCGTACTCGCCCTGAAGAAACGACGATACGGTGAGGACGCTGTGCTCGTCTCTGAGAATGGCCTGCGAGATGCGGACAAGCGCCAGGCCGATGGCGTAGTACGTTGAGCCCTTGTAGTCTATAATATGGTAGGCGGAATCGCGGACCTGGCGTCCGATGCGAGCGAGTGTTTTTTGTGAATCGCACTTTGCACAGATTCTGCAGTAATCCTTTATGGCAATGCCGGCGATGTGGGTCATACTCCAGGCGGGCACTTCCGAATCGCCGTGCTCGCCGAGGATGTAGGCGTGAACATTGTGAGCATCGATACCGCAGTGGCGGCTGAGCATAAAGCGAAAACGCGAGGTGTCGAGGACTGTGCCCGAGCCGATGATGCGGCTTTTCGGCCAATTGAGTTGTCTAACCGCGGCGTAGGTGAGAACATCAACCGGGTTGGTAACGATTACAAGAACGGCATTTGTATCGCTGCTTTTGATAGTTTGAACAATATCAGCGACTATGCGCACATTCGTTCTGACGAGTTCAAGGCGGGACTGGCCGGGCGTTTGTTTTGCGCCGGCGGTAACGACAATCAGGTGTGCATCGGCACAATCGGTGTAATCCCCGGCTCGAATCCGAACGGGCGGAATAAAAGGCAGGCCGTGCGAGAGGTCCATAATTTCGCCTTCGAGTCTTTTTGGGTTCGTATCAATGAGGACAATTTCACCGGCCAGGCCGGTCTGTATCAGTGAGTAAACGTAGGTAGTTCCGACGGAGCCGGCGCCTATGACTACTACTTTTCTTTTTTCGGCAGACATTTTAGTTATCTCCGGTACAAATAATTTACTCAGTGCCGACCGATACCCGCTTTCGCGGGTACATATTTTGTTTTTTAGACATAGATTAGCACTGTTTATCAAACGGGTATTACTGTGGACGTTTTGCTTCGAGGAAGCTGTCGAGTATTTCGGCGGCGGCGACGGCATCAAGGCGGCGGCGTTTTTTGTTTTTGGTCAGGTGAGCGGCGGCGAGTTTTTCACCGGCGGCATAGGAGCTGAGACGTTCATCCTGGAAGTGGACGGGGATATGAAGTTGTTTTTTCAGCCGGTGAGCAAAGTTGAGGACAAGCCGGGCCTGGCGACCTTTCGAGCCGTCCATATTGAGCGGCAGACCGACGACGAGGGCTTCGACACTTTCCGAGAGTATAATTTCAGATATTTTATTAACGAGGTTGTCGGGGCTGGCTATCACGGCGAGCGGCGAGACGAGTTTTTCATCGCGGTCGCAGATTGCCAGACCCGTTCTTTTATTGCCGTAATCTATTGCGAGATAGCGCATATATGAGTTATCGTTTTTCAGCTATAGAAACTTGTGACCGCCGTGCTCTTCTATGAGCTTGAGCAGTTTTTTTAGCCGATGTGCCTGGTCGATGGGGCAGACTAAGGTGGCGTCGGGGCTGTGGGCGACAACCATATTTTCCAGGCCTATTGCCGCAACGAGATGGTTTTTATCTTCGGTGATAAAGATGCTGTTTTTACAGTCGAGCAGCTCGCTGCGTCCGGCGACGACGATATTGTCGTTCTCGTCGGATTTGATGACGTCGGCGAGAGCGGCGAAGGAGCCGAGGTCGAGCCATCGGCAGTCGAGCCGGATTGCGTGTACTTTCGGGGCTTTTTCCATAACGGCGAAGTCGATACTGATTTTCGGCAGTTTCGGGAAGTATTCTTCGAGCGTTTCCTGCTGGTTTGGTCCGTCCCAGTCGGCTTTTATTTTGTTCAGCGGCCCCGTGGTTTCAGGCAGGAATTCGTTCAGGTAACGCAGTATGGTCCTTGCTTTCCAGACGAACATCCCGGAGTTCCAGAAGTATTGGCCTGTTTCAAGGTACTGCCGGGCGGTTTGTTCATCCGGTTTTTCGCTGAAGGATTCCACGGTATAAATCCGGTTTTTGCAGTCAGGGAACGTGGTGGGATTAATGCACTTTATGTAGCCGAGCTGGGTGTTTGGGAAGGCGGGTTTTATGCCGAACGTGATAAGACATTCGGGATTTTGATTTACGAAGAGCAGTGCGTCTTTGATTGCCTGCTGCAAAATCGAGGCCGGCTCGATAATCTGGTCTGCGGTGACGACTGCCATAGTTGCATCGGGGTCGAACTTTGTCAGGACGGCGGCTGCCAGGCCGACGGCGCCGGCGGTGTCCCTGACGGCGGGTTCGGGGATTACATTGTTGTAGGGCAGGCCGGCGACATTTTCCCTGACTATGTCGGCGTATCCGGCGTTGGTGAATACAAGAATGTTTCTCGGGTCGAAAACGGGGGCGAGGCGTTCGAAACAAAGGTTGAGAAGGGTCTGCCCGTAAAAAAGTTTCAGGACCTGTTTCGGTCTTTTTTTTCTGCTGAGCGGCCAGAGGCGTTTTCCCGCCCCGCCCGCCATTATCATCGCATAATCCATAGCGTAATCCCCGTTTACACGATAAAGTGCCGGTCGGTTTTGGTTTTTTCCCTGATTTTCTGGGCAAGGTCTTCGTATCCGGGTCTTCCCATAAGGGCGAATGTTACCTCTTTGCCTAATTCGACTGCGGGCTGGTCGTAGGGGTTTATTTGGAAGAGGCTGCCTGCCAGAGAAGTGGTTACCTCAAACAGGTATATGAACTGGCCGACGGTGTAGGCGTTGACCTGTGGGAAGAGGACGGTGAGGCAGGGTCTTTTGCTAACCAGAAGAGCGTACTCGGTCGCTTGCTTTTCTGCGTTGAGCAAATCACCGAGTTTCCTTCCCGCAAGGTATCCAAGTTCGGGTGCACATTCCGGGGCCGGGCCCATTTCCAGGTCTCTGTCGAAGTGTTCGACCGCGAGGAATGTGAACAGCTTGTCGTTGGGCCCCTCGCGATAGAGCTGAACCTGGCTGTGCTGGTCGGTTGTGCCGAGGGCCTTTACGGGTGTCGGGCCGATGTTGACTTCGCCCCCATCCAGACCGTACCTCTTTGCGAGACTCTCGGCCCAGAGCTGGCGATACCAGTCGGCAGAATCCTTCAGGCCGTAACTATAAGGCATAATAACTGAGATAGGTTTTCCCCTGTGGTAGTAATGGTAATTTATGGCGGCATTGATCGCAGCAGGGTTTCTGTAGAAGTCCTCGTTGGTTACCCGACCATCCATGTCACGGGCACCGGCAAGAAGTGAATCGATATCAACTCCGCACATGGCAGCACTGAAAAGACCGACCGCGCTGAGAACACTGAATCGGCCGCCGACGCCTTCGGGCACTTCAAGGTGTTTTAGCCCTGCATCCGTGGCGAGTTTCCTGAGAATGCCCTCTCTTGCGTCTGTGGTGACAACGACCTGCCTGCGGAAACCCTTCTCACCCATCCTGTCGAGAAGCATTTTGCGGATAATAAGCAGCTGCGCGGCGGTCTCAGCGGTCCGACCTGACTTGCTGATAACGTTGAAGACGGTCTTGTCGAGCCGGTTGCCGACCCATTTGAGAAATGAAGCGAGCTGGTCGGGGTCAACATTATCAAAAACGAACAGACGCGGCCCTTTCCGCTGTGCTGCGTCGATACTGTACATGTACGGATTCAGAGCCGTTTGTATGGCTATGTTGCCCAGTGCCGAGCCTCCAATTCCGAGCACGACTAATACCTCGCAACGCTCGCGTAGCTCGGAGACAAGCTCGACCACGGTCCGGGCAATCCGTTTGTTCCCGGGCAGCAGTCCATACCGCGTTTTGCCACCCGCTACTTCTTCTTTGATAACGGGGATGAGCGGCGTTGTCTTTTCCGCAAGCTCGTCAAACTGCTCTTGTGTTATGCCGTGCTCTTTGCCGATTATCTCGGCTGTTACATTCTTATAATAGAGTCTGATGTGTCGTTCGCCCATACGTGACGCCCTTCTTTGCCTGCTAAGAGTATTAGCATATTTAGGAGCTATATACTTTATTTTGCCTTTATTAGCCCATTTGCGCATTCAATATCCATATAGATGTCGGTTGCCATTTGCTTAATTATGATACCTGGGAGTGCATGAAATCCCTTGTCGTAGCCCCTTGTTACTACAAAACATTTAGTCTGACCGCTGGCAACCATAGCTTGGAGGTCCGCACAAGTCACCGCCGTAAGTATTCGAGGCTCTATACTGCGGGGATACGGTATCGGCTCGCCGGTTCTGCCATCATAGCAATTGTAGAGTATGTCACTAAGATTGTCACATTTGGACCGGAGCTGAGCCAGACATTTCGGCCTAAGGTGCCTTATGATTTGTGCGGTCAAATTTGTGTCGTCATGAACGTAACCTGCGGACGTTAACACGATACCGGCCTTTTTAACAAGCTGAATGTGCCGCTTCACTTCCCTGATCTTGACAAAGTCATCGCGGGCGTGCCCGGGAGGGAAGACCGCCGGCCCGAGCAGTCCGTGCGCCTTGACGCCATCGCCGAGCTCACGGGCCAGACTCGCCGCCACGGTGTCGGACAGGGCAGCGATATTATCACGCATCCCTCCACTTGTCAGACTGCACACAATGACATTCTCCTTCATCTCCGGAGGTACTGCACCGGGCTGATGCCATCGCAGAAGAGAACGAACCCGAGGTCCGAATGCCGAAACTGCGAGCATAGTCATCCCGCCGGAGACGCCAATGACAAGAGGATTATCAGGTGTTGCCGCAGACACCTTCTCACACAGAATCGCATCGAGACCAGCCCAGACCCGAGACATCAGCCCGTCAGCATTTGGAGCAAGGGTGATGTTGATATTCTCGGACTTAGGAAAGGCATGGTGTATTTCTGTCATTAATTTATCTTCTTCAAAGTCGCCGATCCTAAGGAAACTATGCCTTATGGCCTCCTTCAGCCGACGATAGACCCATGTTGTATTGATGTTATCCGGCCCTCCCGGGTCGCAGTAACCCTTCGCATGCTTCTGCACCCAACCCTTCATTGATTGGGCGATTTCCGTGTGAGGCCACCTTTTCAAAAAAAGACAGGCTACTTCGTAAAGCATGCGCCGATGGAGAAGGGGATCTTCTCTTTTTAGCCTACTGTGTTCAAACATCTGAAAAACCTCATATTCGATTACCAAATACACCCAGGGCGTTTAGCCCCATGGCGGTATGTCCGACGAATCGTACCATAGCGGCCGCCGGGAGTCAAGATGTTGAATCATATTCGTTCATCATATTCAATCATTTGTATTAGACCATAACACGGTAAACAAGTGGGAAAATATTTTTTTTTCTCGACTCCCTTGGTTCGTCCCATATAGAATAGAAGAGAATAGCATTGCAGCTACTCAAAACAGGTCAGTTTTCTTAGGAGGATGTCAGGATGATAAGAGCATTGGAGCAAGGGAAGGAATGGGGCATTGTCAAGCACGATATACCGGGCCGCGAGCATTTGCGGCGCGGTTCGATGGGGCCTTTACTCGAGCCGGATGGCCCCCTGGAACGGCTGAAGTACTTAGCCATGTGTGAGGTTCTTGCGCGAGAGGATATGGTTATCATGAACGGCCAATTTCCCACCAGAAACCCCATCCAGATGATCACCCGGGCGGTTGCTGCATTCTACGCCGCTGAGAACGGTGACCCTGATCATCTCCACGTACCCCTCGCGGTTCGCCTTCTTAATAAAGCGAGGGCTGCCGTTGAATCACCGACCCCCCCGGCCGCACGTGAGCTGGAACTGGCTCTTAAAGACCTTACCCACTATTTGGCCAATCGAGTCAAGCACTACAAGTCAGGCGAATACTTCCTTCAGCATGCGGGCACCGCTATTCTGATACTCTGCGGTTCATCCTGAGAATTGGCCGCCACACACACGACGGTCTCGGTTTTCAGCCAGTGAAGGCAGCTGTGGTGCGATTACCACCTCGGCTGAAACATCCTTGTAGGATAGCTTGATTTGCGGTTTGCTCACCTCGTCGCGCCTTTCGCATTGCTATTCGTTTTTCGCCACCTTCATACACCGGCAGCAAACCGTGATTTATAACGATTCGGCACGGTTTTTCAATACGCAAACGCTGCTATGTGAGCATTTTAGCCAGTCGGCCGGCCAAGCCCTTAAGTAGGTCGGAGCCTTTATGTTCATCTGCGATATTGACATTGCCCTGCGGGTCCTCCTTCAGGTCGTAAAGTTCAACTCCCATGATTGTTTCGTCCCTGAGCCGCCGCCATTGGGCGTAGCGGTAGCGTTCGGTCCGGATAGAATAGGACATCATAGTTGCCTGCGGACCGCCCTTGTACTGGCTTAGGGCGATGTCGGTCCATCGATGTTTTGGATCGGCGAGAAGTTTCTTCAGTGACTTTCCCTGGCAGTGGCTGGGAACAGAGAGACCTGCCATATCGGCCAGTGTCGGGTACATATCCAGAAATTCGACGATAGCAGGGCAGGAACGTTTTGCGACGCCTGGGCCGGCGAAGATAAGCGGCAGGCGGTTTGTGAACTCCCAGTTGACGTGTTTTGCCCAGATGCCGTTTTCGCCGAGATGAAAGCCGTTGTCGCCCCAGAGGCAAATTAGCGTCTTGTCCACGATTCCAAGCTCACCAAGCATGTCGAGAAGTTTGCCTATCCGGGCGTCGATATAGGATACACAGGCGTAGTAGCCGTGGGTGAGTTGGCGTTTCTTTTCTTCGCTGAGGGGGCCTTCTTTGGGGATGTCGCCGAAGGCGCGAAGCTCGAAGAAATCAGTAGCCATAAAGGGTTTAATGTTCTTTGGCAGGTACTGGTTGTCGGCCAGCTTGAGCTTGTCCGGCTCGTACATATCCCAGTATTTCTTCGGTGCGGCGAGAGGCAGGTGCGGTTTTATAAAGCCGGCGCCGACAAAGAATGGGCGGTCTTTGTTGTCTTTTATGAACCGGATGGTTTCATTAGTTATCCAGCCGTCGGGATAGGCGTTATCGGGCACATCGGCCATTTCCACCGATGGGGCTGCGGGCAGGTCTGCGAATTTGCTGGCGCGGGTGGCGGCGCCTTTGTTTTGTTTTGCGGATGCTTCTTTCAGGTCCTTGTTTTTCTTCAGGGCATAGGCATTGGAGTGCCAGGTGTAGCCGTCGGGTGTTGGGGATAAAGGTTTTTCGTCCCAGGATTTGGGAAAGTCCATCGGGTTGTTGAAGATTTTGCCGAAGCGGGCGGTCCGGTAGCCGTTGTTTTTGAAGTGTTGACTCATAACCAGGCAGTGTGGTACTTTTGAGTCGGCGTTCTCGAACCAATATACCTTCGACGTGTCCGGGCGCAGCCCCGTCATGACGCTTGTGCGGGACGGGCCGCAGACGGGGAATTGACAGTAGGCCCTCTCGAAGAGCATACCCCGGTCGGCGAGGCGGTCAATGTTAGGCGTAATCGCCTGTTTGTCGCCGTAGCAGCCGAGTGAACAGCGCAGGTCATCGACGGCAATAAAGAGAACGTTCGGTTTTCTGCCGGGTTGCGCCGCAAAAGTATCGGCGAAAGGCAGCGCCGACAGGGCCAACCCCCCCGCCGCTTTCTGCAGGAACCGCCTTCTGTCGATTCGATTTGTGCTATTGTTTTTCATTGTCTTGTTTCCTGTCACCACTTGCTTTGTAGTGGGGATTTGGTTCGGTCATTTGAGCGTTGACGGATTTTAGCCAGTTGTGGAGCATTTGTCGCAGGTCGGCGGCCTTTTCGGGCATCCGGCGTGCGAGGTCGTGCTGTTCGGCGATGTCTTTTTTGAGGTTGTAAAGCTCGATGCGATTGTCTTCGTAGAATTCGATGAGTTTATAATTGCCTGCGTGGACGGCGCCGGCGGGTTTGTGGCCGCTGGAGTGGTAATGGGGGTAGTGCCAGTAAATCGCTTCTCGATTTAGGGACTGCTCACCTTTTAGCAGCGGGATAAGGCTAACGCCATCCGCATGCTGGTCCGGGATGAGTGGTAGGCGTGCCATTTCGAGCATCGTCGGGTAGAAATCGGTGCTCGTAACAGGCTCATCACAAGTCGAGCCCGGTCTTGTGATACCGGGCCATTTTATAATCATCGGCTCACGAATGCCGCCTTCATAGAGCCAGCCCTTTCCTTTTCTCAAGGGTAGATTAGCGGTGGGGACAAGCGCCGCAGCCGCCCTCGGCGTCGAGACAGTGCCCCTTGCAGTGGACAGGCCGCCGTTGTCGGACATAAAGATAACGACCGTGTTTTGCTCGAGGCCGAGCTTTCTGAGTTTGTCCAGAACGCGGCCCATACTTTGGTCAACGCTTTCGACCATACCGGCATAAGGCGGATAGTCCTGGACATGCCTGGTGACGACATTGTCGTCCTGGACAAATCTCGGACGTCCGGGCGGGGGCAGCTTGGCGGCTTTCTGCGCGTATTTCGACGTGAGCGTTTTTTTTGATTGAACTGGCTGATGGACGGCGTAGTGGGACAGGTAAAGGAAAAACGGTCTGCTTTTGTTTTTGTCGATGAATCTCACGGCTTCGTCGGTGAGGCGGTCGGTGAGGTACTCGCCTTTCTTGCCGCCGGCAATATTGAGTTTGTCATCCCTTCTTCTGTAAGGATAGAAATAGCTTGGCGGATGGCCTCTTTTGTCGCCGGCTATGTTAAGAACGAAGCCCTGATGTTCGGGATAGTAAGGTTTGTCGCCGAGGTGCCATTTTCCGATAGAGGCGGTGGCGTAGCCGGCCTTTTTCAATGCCTCGGCTATGGTGAACTCCGCGAGGGCAAGCTGCTGTTCGAATTGCGGTGGGACAAGCTTTCTGCTGCTCGGCTCGTCGAAGCTCTGCAGGCCGGGAATCCAGTCGGTCAGGTGCAGGCGGGCGGGGTATTTACCGCTCAGGATGGACGCGCGGGTAGGCGAGCAGACGGGGCAGGCGGCGTAGGCGTTGGTGAAACGCATACCCTGTCGGGCGAGCTTATCGATGTTCGGCGTCTCGTAGAAACTGCTGCCGTAGCAGCCGATGTCCGTCCAGCCGAGGTCGTCGATGAGGATAAAGACGAAGTTTGGTCTTGTGTCACGGCGTTGCTGCCGGAGCCAGGTTGAGCAGCCGGGGACGGCTATCGAGGTAAAAGCAAGGCCGAGCGATTTGAGGAACTGGCGGCGATTCATCACAATGCCCTTTCGAGATTTCTTACGCGGGTTCTGCCAAGACAGTTTAACAGATGGTGGAATCAGTTCAAGTGGACGGTTATTTGCCCGGCAGAGCTTTTATCGAGGTGGAAATCGCCTTTGACGGCTTGTGGGCCGTCAGCGGAGATTTTGTAGTCACCGCAGAAACCGCGGAGATTTACCGTGCCGTCGGCGGCAACGGTGTCGGTGGTTTTCGTCCACCACCTCTTTTTAATCAGGTGTTTCAGAACGTCGTAGGCCGGCTTTGGTGTCATATCAGCGCGGAGCAGGCCTGCGGGCGCCTGCTGCCAGGCGCCCTGGTCGGAGAAGTCCCACCAAGTGATTGCCTCGACGGCCGGGTGACTGAAAAGAAGGGTGTAGAAGCGGGCGGCGTCCTCGGCCTGGCGCTGCTCGCCTTCGGGCGTGCTTTGCCACTTGAAATCGCGGTCTTTGTTCAACTCCCAGCCCTGTTTGCCGGAAAGGAAAGTCGTCTCGGTGAAGTGCAGCGGCACGCCGAATTTCGCGAAGTATTCGCAGGTGTCCCAGATTTTTTTGACCGGCCAGGCGCCGCCGTGCTGATGAGACTGGATGCCTATAACATCGTAGAGTGGTTTTCTCGCATCATCGGTGATTTTCGAGATAACCTTTTCGGCATAGTCGGGGTCGGTTCGGTAATCGTTGATGAGCAATGTGGCGCCGGGATTTGCGGTGCGTGCGGCATCGAAGCATTTGCGGACGTATTGGCCGATGCCCATTTGTGTGATTGCTGCGCTCAGGCGAGGAGCGTTCTTCAGGCATTCGGGACGGTCGTAATGTGTAGCTTCGTTGACAACGTCCCAGATGTCGAGCCGGCCCCTGAATCGTGATACACAGTCGGTGATTCGTGCGAGCTATAGTTTCAAGAGTTCGTCCGTGTCTTCGGTGAGCCATTTGGGGTCGTAAAAGTTCCAGGCAAGGGGATGTCCCTTGGGGGTAACGTTGTTTGCTTTGCACCATTTGAGGATTTCTTCGGTTCGGGCGTAGTCGGGTTTGCCGCGCTCGGATTCGTATGCCCACCAGTAGAAAGGCAGTGTGGCAAAGTTTAGCAGCTCTGCAAAGCGTTCGGCGTAGGCGGCGTTGTCGTCGGGGATTTTGCAGCGGTTGAGCATGAAGATGTTGCAGCCGAAGAGAAATTGGTGATTGGTTTGATCGATGCTTACAGGCGAGCCCGATGGGATGGGATTGCCGTTTTTGTCGAGCAGCTTCAAAGTGACATTGGCTTTTCGGTATTTTTCGATACGGGCGTCGGCGCCGGAGGTAATTTCGTTTTCGGTGATATCAGCACTTTTATCCCCCTGCCCTGCAGAACGGCGTGCAGGCGCAACGAAAAGTGAAGCCGCAGCGACTCCGGCGGCCTTTAGAAGGCTTCGACGGTTCATGAAGGTTCCCCGCTTATATGTTCAACCGTTTTTTTGCAGATTCCGGTTATACGGCCTCATTTACGAGCTTGATGTCCTTGAATTTGCAGAAGTATCCTAGCTCAGTGGTTAAGTCGCCGTAACAGGTAACGCGGTGCAGGCCGTTCGACCAGTTATGCCAGAGCTTACGTATGTCGCCATCGACCTTGACGGCAATTTTCGTTCGGCAGCCCCTGTCGTCTTCGAGGGAGACGGGGGTCTTGGTGATTTCGCCGGTGAAGTAGAGCATCAGGTCTGTGCCGATGAGTTTTGCCTGGGTTACCTTTTGGCCCGACCTCATTTTGACCTGGCAGACGGCGCCTTGCTGCCTTTCCATAATGGTGCGGATTTTATAGGGGGCGGCGGGGCCGTCGGGGCCGTCCATTTTTGTCGTGCCAAGGCAGTGAGCACAAAGGATGGTGTCTTCGGATTCATCTACGGTCGGGTCGCTGATAAAGCCGGGCCTGCCTACCAATCCCTGGTATATTATGTGTGTCATCGCAGAGAGCAAATCGGATTCGCAGATGCCGCCGAGGCCCATATTATTGAGCCGCGTAAAGCCGATGCACGGGAAGGCATAGGTCTGGCAGAGCGGTTTGTACATACTGCCATAGCAATCGGCGGTCATCACGGTTGCGTTTTCCTCGTCGAGCAGCTTTTCAAAAGCAAGCGCCAGCCGGCAGGATTTGACGATTTCTTCTTCGGATGGCTCGATGACCTTGTCGGCGTTTTTTATCCATCGGTCGGCTTCCGCCTTTGCCTCACTGTCATCGACCGCATTGCAAAGCTTGAGCACTCGTTCGAGTTTCACGGCCTTAATCTCTGTTCCAAATTTTTCTTTTACATCCCCGGCATAGTCAACGAAAGAATGAGTTGTAAGGTTGAGGATTTTTGCTTCTCTCAAATGGTGAATCGCCCTGAAGGGCCTTATTGCGACGGCAAGCTGTTTGTAATCATTGGTGAG
This sequence comes from uncultured Pirellulales bacterium, assembly GCA_964394625.1. Taxonomy (GTDB): domain Bacteria; phylum Planctomycetota; class Phycisphaerae; order Sedimentisphaerales; family Anaerobacaceae; genus JAUVYV01. The sequence continues at coordinate 20,193 of CAYMYK010000008.1, read as the reverse complement.
TATGCAGTCAACCTTCGCCTTCTTCCGCATGTCGCCGAAGCCGGTCCACTCGTGACCCGAATATGGAATCGCAAAGAGCATCGTGGGCTTGCCGATACCTACGATGGCTTTCAGGATGGACGATACGCCCATTTTGAGGTGAATGACAAGCACACCGTCGGCTTGTGCAATTTTGTTTCTTAGCGGGCCGAGCTGCTCGTTGGATGTGATAAGCTCATCGACGACCCAATCGACGTCAGCCAGCTCATCGGCCATCCTGGCAAACTCGGCCTTGTACATACGGATTTCCTTTTCGAAGTTCAGGTCCGGTTTGGGCCAAAGCGCCCACGCATCTGTGCTGCCGACAAACAGGCGGGCAACCTTTACCTTCGAGCCCCTGCAGCCGGGGCTAATTATCTTCGAGCCGGCCGAATTCGCGGCAAGGCCGAGGATGCCGGAAGAGGCAAGAACAACGCTCCCTGCAGCCGTGGCCTGTATGAATTCTCTTCGATTAAGTTCACTGTTCATTTTGGTCTCCTATGGTTAAAAGTCGATTATCGGGTGCGGCCATTTTATACTATTGTTCCTGGAGTTTTGTCAACTGTGTTTTTGCCCAGAGGTGGTTCGGGTTTAGTTTGACAGCCATTTGGAGTTCGTCTTTTGCCTTTTGGTTCTGGCCGCTGCCGAGGTATCCCAGGGCAAGTATGTAATGGGCATCGGCCATTCGCGATTCCTTCGTTTCCTGCTCGCCGAACTTTGCGAAAAAGCTCATAGCGGGCTTTTCAGTGAGCTTGGTTTGGCCAGTCTCAATGAGCTTGTCAAACATCGCCTTTGCCCTGCCGGTTTTGCCGAGCTTGGCCAGCGCCAGCGCCTGATAGTATCGTGTTTCGGGCCAATCGCCGGTTTCCTGCTGCTCGGCCGCCTTTTTGTAATACTCTCCGGCCTTATCTTTGCTTCCCATAGCTTCGTAGCAGGTTGCAATGAAGTAATTGACCTGCGGTGCGCGTTTGTCGTTTCGAGGTCTTCCAACTTCGAGGTTTTCGGGATATTCGGCGGCAGCCAGATAATCGGCGAGGGCTGGTGAATAATCGCCGCGTTTGAATTCTTCGGCACCTTTGAGCAAGAGTGCATCGACATAGACGTCGTGGGTTTGCCCGCCACCCTCGCGGAGGTGGAAGTGGTTTGTAGCCAGGTACTCGACGGCCTGGTCGTAGCTGCCAAGCTGAACGAGTACCATAATCAGGCGCAGGAAGCTGTCGTTGCGCTGCCTGACGACCTGGAGATTCGGCTCGAGCAAGGCGAGCCGTTTTTTCGGTGATACCCCCCCTGCCTCGTAAAGTTTATCCAGCTCGGCATAGACTCGTGCGTCCCGTCTGTTGCAGCTAATCGCCTTTTCGTAGCTTGAGATTGCCTTTTGGATATTGTTTTCGCACCGGTAGTACGCCCAGCCGAGATTTCGATGGACGGTTGCGAAGGTGCCGTCGAGGTCGCGCGATTTTTCCCAGGCGGCGATGGCCCTTTCGGGCTGTTTGTCGTAGAGCAGGTTTCCGAGGTAGTAATAAGCGCGGGCGTCGTTGGGGTTGGCTTTTACGGCGGAGGTGAGAACGTCGATGGACTCGGCGCGGAACGGGAAACACAAATCGGGCGGCATCTTCGAGGCCTCGGCATAATACTTCATTGCTCCGCCCCGGTCGGCCTTCTTCTGGTGAAGATAGCCCAGATAATAGTACAGCATAGGGTACGTGCTTAGAGGTTTTCTGTTTCTCTTGACGGCCCGCTGAAGGACGTCGATGGAATCGTCATAGAGGCCGAAGTCGAGGTAGTCAACGGAAAGCTCCAGGTACGACTGTGTCTGGTCTTGCATTTTCGTCATCAACTCCTCGAGCACCTTGTGAGCCCGGCTGTGGTTTTCTGCTGCGGTCTCGATAAGGTAAAGCTCGTTTGCGGCTAAAAAACCGAGCGGGTCGGTGGCGAGAACGCCGGAGGCGAGCCGCCTTGCCTCGTCGAGGCGGCCGAGCTTTCTCAGTATCGCCGTCCTGAGGTTTTTGGCCTGGTTGTTCAGCGTGTTGGTTGAGATGGAATTCTTTATCTGTTCGAGCGCCCGTGTGAAGTCGGCTTTTATGCAGGAAAGCTCGGCTAATTGATAATAGGCCGGCGAATGGAAGGCGTAGTCCCAGGTTGCCCTGTAGAAGTTGTCGCAGGCCCGGTCGTTTTGCCCCTGGGCTCGCAGGGCCAGACCAAGCTGATAATACGGCTCGCAGTTACGCGGCCTGGTATAGTTTTTGCTGATTCGCTCGACGGCTGTCCGCAGTTTTTTTTCGGCCTCGGCATACATTGCACGTTTGTTGTAATCGATGCCGATGGCCGTGTTGACTCGCGAATCACAGGGGTCCCTTTTAAGCGCCTCCTCATAATAAGGATAAGCATCAACGGTCGGGTTATAAAACTGCTCGATTCTTTGGCCTGTCAAGTAAAGCTGCTCGATAGTCTTGACGAGCTTCGGCTGCGGCGGCGGCTGGACAACCGGCGGCAATTCCGGGTTGTAAGGTTTTTTAATGGGTTTGTATGAGATGATTGTTTGCTTGTCGCGAGAATATAGTATGGCCTCGATGTCGCTTTCTTTCGCGCCTTCGGGGATGGAAACCTCCTTGACGAACGGCTTGTCGGGGCCGACGTAGATTTTTTCGGCATAGAGAAGTTTGTCACCGGCCTTGAGGACGGCTTGTGCGCCCACGAACTGAGACGTGGCGTTGAATCCGAATTTGACTTTGTGGTCGTCGGTAAGTTCAAGGTTGACGGCGGCGTTGAGGTTTGCGTTTTTGAATCCGCCTATTTCACGAACCGGATACCAGTATTGTGTAAAGGACTTGACTTCGTATGGTTTTATCCAGCTATAGTCCGGCTGGTTGTCGCTGAAGGCGCCGACCATCAGCTCTGCGTATGGTTTTGCGTTGTCGGCAAGGATTTTGTCCCACATTTTGCCGCGAGGCCCCGGGCTCCATTCCCACAGCTTGGCGCCGGTGACGATGTGGTGATTGCCGATGTGAATGACGCCGGCCTCTTTGCCGTGGTCATAGCCGCCCGAGAAATCCTCTTTCAAATCCCACGCAAAAAAGGAAACCGGCTCGGGGTGGTTCTTCCACCAGCTCAGCTCAACGCCGGTATAATCGACCCCCCGATACGCACCGCGTCCAACAGGCCAGTGGGTGAACTCGTTTTTCGCATGGTACGTGGCGTACTCGACACTCGGCGGGAAGATGACCTGGTAGTCGTCGTCGGCGTGCACCGCAACGTTTGCCCAGTACAAAAACGACCAGGTGAAAGGCGTGCGATTATAAATCCTGCCGGTAATTTGCAAATACGATTTACCGGGATAGAGCGTGGCTCCAATGAGCCACTTCATTCTCTGGCGCAGCTCGGTTTCTCCGAACCAGAGTGTCTTGCTTCCGTCCGGATTTTCGACGAGCGTATAATCGACGGGCATATAGGTGGCGGCCCTGTGATGGTGCAGCACGCACCATTCGATGCCGCCGGATATCCACGCCCCCAACATACCGATGAGAGCCGGCTTGATAACTTCCTGCCGGTAGAAGAAATCGTAGTTGTTCGTCTTATCGAGCGCACTGAACAACCGGCCGCCTATCTCAGGCAGAAACGAGACCTTTATGTATTCGTTTTCGAGATAGACGGCATTGTAGGTTTTATCCTTTTTTATGTCGGTGAGGTTATCGAGGAACGGGTAGGGGTAGATGACTTTCGACGCCCCCTGATAGACCTCACCTTTGAAGAACATCGGGTCCGAGTCCGGCTCAGCCACCTCGTACGTGGGCAGGGTGAGCGGCTCAGTCCAGATTTTAACCGCTGATTCCGCCTGCACTGTGCTGCCAAGGGCAACGAGAAGGACTGTAAATAGGGTTGCTGCTGCGGAAAGCTTCCTGCCGGCCATTTCGTTCCTCCTAAAGGATTCTAAATTTTCGTAAGCCGGGCGTATTTTACCTTGAGCGACTTTGTTTGTCCCGTGTTAAATTCGACGACAACAATACTGTTTTCGCCCATATCGGTGAATTCTTTTACGGTACCGAGGCCGAATTTTATGTGGGCGACCAAATCGCCCCGACGGAATCGGGGCGATAATTGATTATTGATGACTGATGATTGATTATTAAGAGTTGCGAATTGAAAAGCAGATTCGGTGAAGTCGAGTCCTAATTCGAAGAGGAACTGCGAGGGGACAGTTCTTAGCTCCATACCGCGGATTTTGCGGTACCGGGCATAGCTGATGCAGAGATTGGTCTTTGCACGGGTAATACCGACGAAGAACAGCCGGCGCTCCTCTTCGGTTTCGTCATCGTTTTCGATGCTTCTCTCGTGCGGGAGAAGGCCGTCCTCGACGCCGACGATGAAAACGTTATCAAACTCGAGTCCCTTTGCGGTGTGCAGGGTCATCAGAGGAACGCGCCGGCAGGCGGGGTCATAGACATCGGCGTCGCTGAAAAGCGATATCTGCTGTAGAAAATCTACCAGCGATGGCTCTTCCGCCTGGCGGTCGTACTGAGCGGCGGCGCTTATAAGCTCGTTGATGTTTTCTATGGCGTTTTCGCCCTCGGTGCCCTGCGCTTTGAGCGATTCTTCAAGTCCCGAGTCGGCAAAGATTTTTTCTGTCAGCGGTGCGACTTTTCCGGCGGTTTTTTTGCGAAAACCGGCCATCATTTTTGCAAAAGCGGCGGCTTTTGCGGCGGGATTTTTGCCGATGGTCGCAATTTTTTGCACGTTTTCGAGCGCATCAAACACACTAATGCCTTTTTTTGCCGCGTAATCGCGGATTCTGTCGATGGTGGTCTTGCCGATACCCCGCGCAGGCGTATTTATTATTCGCAGCAGTGCGATTTCGTCGCCGGGATTTGCGATGACCTTCAGATAGGCGAGGACGTCGCGTATTTCCTTTCTGGAGTAAAACTCGACGCCGCGGACAATCTGATAAGGTATCCTATTTTTAATCAGGGCCTCTTCGAGGGCACGGCTCTGGGCGTTGACGCGATAAAAAACGGCTATGTCGCTGGTCGATGCGTCCGCGGCGATAAGCTCTTTGATTTGCCGGGCGACACCCGCCGCTTCTTCGGTTTCGTCCTCGAAGGCATTGACGCTCACATCGGCAGCCGATTCTCTGGTCGGGATGAGTTTTTTTTGTTTGCGGTTTTCGTTTTGTGATATGAGGTTGTCGGCAACAGTGAGGATGTTGGGTGTGCTGCGGAAATTTTCTTCGAGTTTGACAACGGCTGCGTCGGGCCAGTCGTGCTCGAAGGCCAGTATGTTTCTTATATCGGCACCCCGCCAGCGATAGATGGACTGGTCGGGGTCGCCGGTGGCACAGATGTTGTTGTGCTGCGAAACGAGGGCCTTTGCGAGACGATACTGGGCGTGGTTGGTGTCCTGGTATTCGTCGATGAGCAGGAATTTGAAGTGATTCGAGAGCTGCGAGCGCACATCGGGGCAGTTTTCGAGCAGGACAGCCGCGTCCATCAGCAAATCGTCAAAGTCCAGTGCGTTGTTTTCTTTAAGAATGTGCTGGTAGCGGACATAGATTTTGGCAAGCGTTTTTGAAAAGTAATCGTCCGCCTGCTGAGCAAAGGTATCGGCATCGAGCAGTTTGTTTTTCAGTGTGGATATTGCATCGAGCATTCGAGCGGGTGAAAAGTCCGTGGTATTAAGGTCGCAATCGGCGATTGCCCGCTTTACGCATCGTTTCTGGTCGGCATTGTCATAAATACTGAAGTTGGCCCTGATGCCGGAGCGGTTTGCGTACCGCCTGAGAATTCTTACGCACAGCGAGTGAAAGGTGCTGATATGGGCTCCGGCTGAGGCGCCGAGCTTGACCGCTCTTTGGCGCATCTGTTCGGCGGCCTTGTTGGTAAAGGTTATGGCGCAGATACTATGCGGATTTATCCCCGAGTCGATAAGGGCGGCGATTCGATAGGTTATGACGCGGGTCTTTCCGCTGCCCGGGCCGGCGATAACGAGCAGTGGACCTTCGACGTGGAAAACGGCTTTTCGCTGAGAAGGGGTCAGTTGGCGGGCAATCTCGTCTTTGGCTGTGTGTTTGCCTGGGGGGGTCATTGCGGTTTTTCTTTTTCTTCAGCTTTTTGTGCTTCTTCGAGCATTTTCTCTTCCAGTTGTTCGAATTGCTCAGCCAGTTTTGGCCTTTCGTTTTTGATACGAGCAAGCAGTGTCTGCCTCAGTTCAAGAGGGTACAGCCGGTCGCTGAAGAAGTCGAGCAGAGCGGTATATCTGAGGATAGTGAAATCGGGCAGCTCCAGGCGTTCCTCGTCGGAATAATGTCTGCGGTAGTCCCTGAGGAGCTGTTCGGCCATTTGCTCCCTTGCGGCGGCGATGTCGTCGTCGTGGACGGCCAAGCGGAAGTATGCTTCTCGAAGCATCGTCTGTATGATTTCTATTGCGTTGTTTATCGTGATGTTTTCAAGTTCTTCACTAAGCCGTTTTTTCACATAGACCTCAACGGAGGGGCTCTTGAATTTCTCTCGCGGGTACAATTCTCTCAGTTGACTGTAGATTATCTGTGCCTCGCGTTTGTGGCCTGCCTGATAGAAGGACATAACGGCGTTTTTGAGCATATTTCCGTGCCCGACCTGGTGAGAGTTTTCGTAGGTGCCGTTGGGGTCGGTATATTTGTTAATGATGCTGATAATGGCGTAGTTGTAGGGCTCGAACATTCTCAGGTCCGGCCGCAGGTAGATTTGCTTTGTGGATGTTCCGGGCGTCGCACCGGGCCGGCCCTGCGATGCCGAGGCGGCGTTTTTGTGAACGGGCGGCTCGTAAATAAATATCTTACCGTCCCGGAAGAGGGCCTGGAGACTGTGGGCAACAACTCGGTCGGTATTGGTTTCGTCGGCGGAATAGGTTTTTTTGTCATCTTTTTTGCCGGCTGCCCTTAGCCCTTTGACGGCCCAGTAGATTGCGTGGACATTGGGGTGTCGCCAGTCGAGCGGTCGCCGGGAATTGGCATCGGTCAGGTCGTCGAGCGGGCCGTATTTGCGGTTAATCTCGAGCATAAGCTCCGGGTCGAGCTTCCAGGTGTTACGAATTGCCCAGGCCTTTGCAAAGATGTCGAACTTTTTCAGGGCCTGTGTACCCCTGAAATCGTCAATTACACGGAAGACGGTCTTGCTGAACTTGGCGGGGTTTTGTCTAAGCGTCAGGTAGGTATTGACGAAGTTTTTGTCGTCCTTAAATTGCTCGTCGGCGGCTTTGAGGGCCTTGATGAATGGGGCGACGTTGGGGTCATTTGCGATTTGAGACCATTGGGGCGGCGTCTCGGCCAGAAGCTCGTAATATCTGTTGTCGTCGGATTCCAGAGCGTTGTCGGCGGAACTGAGCAGCGGCTGCATCGCCTCGGCGAGCCGGAGCTTATAGTATTTCTGGTCGTCGTCGGCGAGACCGCCGATTTTGTGCTGAAATATCCTGGCCAATTCCTTGTAGAGCAACATTGCCCCGGGGTTTAGCGGTATTGCCTTGTCCCGGAGCAGCTCGTAGCCGTTTTTTACCCACATCCATCGCTGGTCGGCCTGCTCGGCGGGAATCGCAACGGAGATGTTGTAAGCCATGTTCCAGGCCTGGAATTCCCAGACCTGGGCGAATCGGGGCTGGAGGATGGATATCCATTCGGCGAGCTGTTTTGCGTCGAAGAACTGGCCCTGCTCCTTGAGGTGGTCGGCTCTCATCCAGAGGACATCGACAACAAGTCCTCGAAAGGCGCCCATAGCGACGGTGGCAAAGGCCAGTGACGGTGGGGCATTTTCGAGGGGTTTGTTGCTTATGAGCTTCATCTGCCGGCGCTGGGAGTTGATAAAGCTCAGGCGTGAGCCGGCGGCGATTATTAAAGCGACGGCAAGAGTGACCGAGACGATATAAATTAGCACGTCACGCGAGCGCATTTTATAGCGAATAACGTTACAAATAAAAGAATAATAACTTCAGACGGTTAGTTTTGCAACCTCCCGACGGCTGAAAATGAGCATTGCAAGCAGCAGCAACAACAGGGTCTTTATACAGAGCGTGGACAGGGCGATTTTTGCCAGCAGAGACCAGCTCAACAGTCTGCCCGGCACGAGGAACTTAGAGGTGCTGAACTTATCGAACTGCGGCAGCAGTTGAATCAGGGATTTGAAGACGGAGTTGTAAACGCCGCTGAGCTCCTTTGCGACATATTCGAATGATTCAAGAATGAAACCGCTTATATTTGCAGTGAGAAAAATGCTCAGGCAGAGCAGTATCGCAACTGGAAAGGAGAGGAAGGCCGCCGCGAGCAGGCCCAGGGCCGCAAGAAAAATCAATCTTATGAGGATGAGCAGGACCGCTCTTATGAAGTTTGCCGTGAACGTATCGGCTTTGTAAAGGACCTCGATACCATCTTTCGGAGGAAATATGACAACGGTATTGTTGATGGGCGGGTTTATAAAATCAACACCGAGGTAGCCGTCCTCGGCGACGGCGTCGGCGGGCACCTGTATTTCGTAGAAGGTGCGGATGAGGTCTTTCCGGTCGGCTCTGTAGATTGGCGTCTCGATTCCGGCGGCGTAGCTGAGCTGCCGGTCGTCACCGATAATCCATCTTCCATAAATCATAAGGTCGGGCGGATTGGCGGAGACATCGTACTTGAATCTTACGAACAGACTCTGCCGGGCATCGAGCGGCTTGACGTTATAAAATTGCCAGAGCAGCTCGCCGCCGGGCCTGGCGGCTCGCTTTCTGAGCTTGATGCGCCTTTCGATTTCTTTTTTGTAGTTGCGCTGTGCCGGGATATTTTGCTCAAGGCCGGCGGGCAGTTGAGAGGTTTTCCTGAGCTTTTCATATTCCTGCACAACTTCTTTGGATACGTCGGCTTCGGCGGGTGTCAGGCCCGCTCTTGCCGTGTAAAACTGATTATCGACATCCGCGAGCATCTGTTTGTCGGCCTTGACAAATCTCGGCATGTATATGGTGATAGCGTATATTATTGCCGAGAACAGTATCAGCAACATTGTGTCAACAACTACAATGCCGAGCAGCTTACCTAAGATGAGTTGATAACGGCGAATCGGCTTTGTCAGGACGGTGTATATCTGCCGGCGTTTGAGGTCGTTTGTCAGGGTATAGACAGATACGATGACCGTGAACAGACAGAGCAGGAAGCTGGTCAGGGACAGGCCGTAGCTGACGAATGTCTGGAGTCGGCCTTTTAGTGTGCCGTCTCCGGTCATCTCGAGGCCCATAACGGGCAGCAGGACGAGCAGCAGAAGCGTAAAGGCGGCGGCAATTTTCATCCGCAGGGCCTGTTTGATTGTGTTGACTGCGACGGCCCAGACCTTACGCATCGGCTGAGTCTCCAGTGTCGGTTTCTCTTTGCGGAGGTTTCTGCGATTTTTTTTCGGTGCCGGTGAGACGGTCCAGAATGTTCTTTTGGTTTTGCTGCCGCTCTTTGGTCTCAGCCGGCGCCGGCTGTTTGTGGTTTTTTCCGAGGGGTGCAGGCCGTGCGGTTTCGACCAGCTTGTTCAGCAGCTCATCGGCTTTTTTCGAGGGTTCAACCGGATGAATATAGCTGGTTTTGTCAGGTTCGGCCGGCTGCGGGGACGGGGGCGATACCGGGGCCGAGACAAGCTCGTCGAGGATAGCGGAGCGGTTGGATTTTTCTGCGGCCTGGGCGGTTAAGAAGTCGCTGATATGCGTTTTGCTTTCGGCGCCGCTGGTTGGCAGGGCCTGCCGGCGGGCGCGGGCGACGATATTCATAAAGAAGGTTTCGAGCTTATCCATAGGGCTGGTGATGGAGTAGTCGGCGTGCTCGGCGTTCATAATCTGCTCTATTTTTGCCAGGGCGGCGTGGCTGAGGGTGCCGGTTGTAATCTCTGTTTTATCGGTGCGCTGCAGCAGGTCGCGGACGTGACCGGCGGCCTGGATTTTTCCGCCGTAGAGTATGGCGATGCGGTCGCATACGTCTTCAACGTCGGCGAGCAGATGGCTGCACATCAGTATCGTCTTGCCCCGCTTTGCAAGTTCGATGATGAGGTCTTTAATCTGCCTGGTTCCGATGGGGTCAAGTCCGGTAGTCGGCTCGTCGAGAATGAGCAGGTCGGGGTCGTTTATGAGGGCCTGTGCGAGTCCGATTCTTCGCGCCATACCCTTCGAGAAGGTGCCGACGTGCCTGTGGGCGACTGCCTTGAGACCGACCATATCGAGCAGGGCTTCGGTGCGCATCTTGCGAACCCTGGCGGGCAGCCGGAACAGCCGGCCGTAAAAATCGAGTGTTTCGGCGGCTGAGAGGTACCTGTAAAGGTATGACTCTTCGGGAAGAAAACCTATGTGAGCGTTGATTTGCGGGTCAGTGGCGTCTCCTCCGAGGCACAGCGCCTTTCCCTTTGTGGGGTGGAGCAGGCCGAGCAGCATCTTGAGCGTTGTGGTCTTGCCGGAGCCGTTGGGGCCGAGCAGTCCGAAGACCTCGTTGTTACGAACCTTCAGGTTCAGGTCGTCAACGGCGAAGACCCTGTTTCTGCCCCACCAGTCGGAGAAGATTTTCGTCAGCGAAAATGTTTCAACGGCGTAATCCATAGTTTGTTATTGTTTGTTACGTACCTTATGTTTTTCGCAGTTCAATGTTTATGGTGTTCGAGCTGCTCGCCGTGCCGAACGAGACGGGCGCTGTTGAAAACAACCACCAATGAGCTGGCGAAATGCAGGAAGGCGGCGAGTGTCGGCATAATGAGGAAGAACAGAGATATTCCCGTAACAATAAAGCCGACGCTGAAGCCGACGTTCCAGTTTATGACCGACCTTGTTCTTCGGGAGAGCTGGACGAGGGTGGGCAGGCGTCTGAGGTCGTTGCTCATCAGGGCGATGGATGCGGAGTTGATTGCGACATCGCTGCCTGCGGCGCCCATAGCGATTCCCATGTGTCCGGCGGTTAATGCCGGGGCGTCGTTTATACCGTCTCCGACGACGACCACGGTATGTCCGTCCTTTTTCATTTGCTCTACGATAGCGAGCTTGTCCTGGGGCAGGCACTGGGCCTTATAGTCGGTGCAGCCAAGCTCGGCGGCGACTCGGTTGCCCACCTCGTCCCTGTCGCCGGTGAGCATAGTTACCCTTTTGATTCCGAGCCGTGTCATTTCGGCGACGGCCTGCTGCGCCTCCGGTCTTGTTTTGTCCTGCAGTCCTATCCAGCCGATGCACCTGTCGTTTTTTGCAACGTACAACGTGCTGAAACCCTGTTCTTCCTGCAGTTCGGGGCCGACGATGTTGTTCATATCAACACCGTTTTCTTTAAGGAAGGTATCGCGTCCGACAAGAAGTCGAGCCGAATCTACAGTTGCGGAGACGCCTTTGCCGGGTGTTTCGGTGAATTTTTCAGCGGCCGGCAATGTAAGTGCCGCCTCTTTGGCGACTTCCTGGAGCGCCCTCGCGGCCGGGTGTCTGCTCAGGTGCTCGGCGGCGGCGGCGAGTGACAACAACTCGGACGGCTCGACATTTTCGGCAGGCGTAAGCTTGGTAACGTAGAGCCGGCCCGTAGTCAGGGTGCCGGTTTTGTCAAAGACAACGGCGGTCATTCTGCCGGCAATTTCAAGGTCGGCGACGTTCTTGACAAGGATGCCGAGCCGGGCGGCGGCGGATATGGCCGCGACCATGGCGGTCGGGGCCGACAGAACGAGCGAGCAGGGACAGGAAACTACAAGAATCGTAATTGCGTAGTTCACGTTCTTGGTGAAGAAGAGCACAATTCCGGCAATCATCAAAATCGTCGGGGTGTACCATTTCACGTAGCGGTCAACGACTCGCATAATGGGTGTTTTGGTTTTCTCGGCCTGTACAATCAGCGACTGGACTTTGCCCAGCGTCGTATCGCGGCCGGCCTTTGTAACGGTAATATCGAGCATACCGGTGAGGTTGTTGGTGCCCGCAAAGACGTACATACCGGGGACTTTGTCAACGGGCAGGGCCTCGCCGGTAATCGTGGCTTCATTGACGGAGCTGAGGCCGTTTGTAACCTCTCCGTCAACGGGAATATTATCGCCGGGCCTGACGCGAACACTGTCGCCCGGGCGAAGTCTGCTTACCTGCACCTGCTTTTCGGAACCATCGGCTTCGATTTTGCTTGCACTTTTCGGCGTAAGCTTTATCAGCGATTCTATCGAGGCACGAGCGCCGAGGGCCGTTCTGCTTTCCATAAGCTCGCTGAGCAGCATAAAAAACGCGACAAGGCCCGCGCCGACGTAGTTCTTGGAAGCGATAGCGGCGACAATGGCTAAGGCGACCAGCTCGTCCATATGCGTCTCTCTTTTTACCAGGCTCTTAATCGCGTGCCAGATAATGGGCGAGCCCAGCAGCAGGGCGCCGGCCAGCGCCAGCAGCTCGGCCTGGAAACTTCCCGGGCCGTAGAGAAATCTCGACCTTGCGATTATTCCATTGATAAGAAGAACGCCGCCCGCCAGTGTCGCCAGCAGGGCAATGCTCACACGAAGCTGCCTGCCGTGTGTGGATTCAACGGCTATATTATCTTTTAAGTGTAAGTGCTCGTGCGCCATAGTCGTTATTTCTCATTTTCTCACTTCGTATTTTTCTTCAGGGTCGGGTCTCTGTTGAGCTGGATTCTTATTTCAGCGCCGTGTGGACCCTGTGTCGGCTGGATAATCATTTTTTCATCCACCTCGTCCAGAACCCGCTCAATTGCATCCTGGTAAATTTTCTGGAGAACAAGCTTCGGTCTCTTTCTGTATTGCGGCAGGACACGGGTGAGATACTCGGCGTTTGCCTTGGCGTTTTCAACGACCTGGGTGCGATAGGCCATTGCGCGGGCGATTTTTTCCTGGGCCTCGCCGGCCAACTGGCTCCACAGGCCGGCGAGCCGGGCGCCGGGCGCATTGGCATCCTCAAGGAAGCGAACGAGCTCTTCTGCAACAGAACCGGCGGTTTCGTTGAGGGTCTTCTCAGCGTAGAGTTTGGCCTCCGTGATGGTCTTTTCCTTTGTGTTGGTCGCTTTGTGGGCCGCCTGGAAGGCCTTGTCAACCTGCCGGGGCCAGGTGAAGCTCGTGCGCTGCAGTGAAACGATTCTTATGCCGCTTTCTGTTTCGTCGAGTTTGTTTTGTGCCAGCTTTCTGACGTGCTCGATGACGGCGGAGACCTTGCCGGACAGAGCTTCTTCAATCGTGTACTCGACCATAGCGGTAACGACAGCATCGGCGACAATGTCCCGCAGCATAGGCGTTACGCTTTGTTCAATCATATCGGCGTAGTTCTGGCCCGCCTGCAGCTTTTCGTTCACCAAAACATTCTTGTAGAAACGTTCCGGATTGGTAATCTGATATGTCAGCACCCATTTGCTGTGGGCAATGTTGTAATCACTTGCGCCGGAAGCGACGGCAACGGCCTTTTGCCTTTGGCCCCTGAGAATGCAGTAGCCATCCGAGAGGGGATTAAGGTCGGGCGGTACGTAAACCGGCTTCGTAACGTCCTCGGTCATCTCTTCACCGGGTTTCTGGTAATACCAGAACGTATTGACGGCAAGGTCGATTTTCTTCTCGACCGGTATCTTGATGACCTCGTGAATCGGATACGGGTAAAGCAGCTTGTATCCCGGTTTAAGCAGGCGGTTTTCTCCGGCGCCGCGAATTTTGCCGAACCGCAGCACAAGGGCCCGCTCATCCGGCCCAATCGTCCTGAAACCGGAGACAAGGAAGATAACGATAAGAACAATCATTATGATTTTGAGCAGCGTGAAGCTGACCTTCAGGGCGTTCGAGAGGTACCTGTAGCCCTGCTGCTGCTGCGAGTCCGGCGGTGTCCGGCTGACCGGCATCCCGGCCTTATTGTCGTCCCGCTGTTCTGCACGGTTGTCCTGCTCTTCTGTCATAGCTTTAGCTGATAGAGCACTTAAATCGGTTAATAACGCTATTGTTTCGGCTTGATGTCCGGCATTTCCCTGAGCAGCCTGAACGGTTCCGTATCGCCGCTGAAGACGACCGTTGACCTGTTCTCGAGGATTTTCTCGAGCGCCTCGACGTCGCGCAGGAACATTGCGAACTCGGGGTCCTCTTCGAGCAGTTTGTAGTACTTTGCGGCTTCGGCGTCGCCCTGGGCCCTGATTGCCTTGGCCCTTGCCTCGGCGGCGGCTAACAGAACGGTCCTTTTCAGGTCGGCATCGCTTTTGATTTTGCGGGCCTGTGCATTCCCCTCGGTGATAGTCGCCTGCGTCCTGCGGTTCCTTTCCGCCCTCATTCTCTCGAAAACGTCCTTGCTGACGTCCTTGCTGACCTTGAGCTGCTTTATGCCAAGGGCCTTGACCTCGATGCCATAGACACCTCCGACCGCCTGCTCCAACTCGGTAAGCATCTCCTGTTCAATTTGAGGAAATTTTATCTGCTTTGGGTCGCTGTTGACAAATTCGGAAAAATAATGCCGGCCGATGACCTTGTTTTGCACATCATTGATATGACTGAGCAATTTGCTTTCGGCTTCGGTTGCAGTCCCGACGGCATTGAAGAAGGCCAGCGGCTCGGTGATTCTCCAGACGATATAGGTATTGACGATAATCGGGACGGCTCCTTTGGTGGGCGTTTCACCGAGGTCCGCTTCAAGGACCCTCATTCTCGAATCGAACTTCTGCTCGCGTTCAATGGGAGGCGGCCACTTGAAGTACAGGCCCGGCTCGGTGATTTGCCGTACGGGCCTGCCGAACCTTGTTACCAGAACCGACTGCGTCTCTCTGACCTGAAAACAAATAAAGACGAGCGCCAGAACGACAAACAACAGTGCCAGAAAAATTACAAGGGTTATGTTTCTCATTTTTATTACTCCTTAACGCCGCCCAGTTCATAGAGACTCGGCGTCAGCTTCTCTTTGGCGTCGAAAATGAAGACCTGCTTATCGTTGGGGTCGCCGATGACGACCATTTTACGCCTTGCCTGTAGTGCCCGCTCAAGCACGCCAAGACGTTGCTCCTGCTTGTAAATTTGCTTTGCCGCCCGATATGCCTTAAGCTGGCTCGCAAACCTTTCGCCGGTGGCCCGCGTAAGCGTTACCCTTTCAAAAGCATAGCTTTTCGCCTCGCTGAGCGTGCTGAAGATATTGCCACGGGCGTCTGCGAAGGCAATGTCTAATTGGGAGCCGAGTTTCTCAAGCTGTTGAGAATCCGCGGCACTTTCGGCCTGCTGATATTTCACGGCAAGCGCGTACAGCTCATCCGCCTTCTCGACGGAGCCGGCAACTGTGCCTAAGGTCTTGTTGCGCTCACCGTCGGCATCGAGGATGACGGCCTGCTTTTTCTGAACGGCACCGACGACTTTTTCATAGTCCGGTGCGACATCGGGCGTAGGGTGAATGCCCTGCAGCCCGAGAAAGACGATTTCGACGCCGAGTCCCGACCTGTCGGCGGCCTTCTGGATGTTTTCGGTAAGAACCTGTTTGGCGACGGCCCTGCCGGCACCGAGCAGACTTCTCTTTATGGCTTCGGCGGTGTCAACTTCGATAGTGGCGCCGGCTGCGAACCTGGTAAGCTCCCGGTAACAAATGTCTTCGAGCCGTTTCTCGGCTCCCGGCCTGAGCTCGCCCGGGCCCTGCTCGTAGTCAGCGTAATTATAGAGAAATGCGTGCAGGTCTTTAACTCTGTACTGGACGGGGATATTCGCCTTCAGGATACTTATCGGCACCGCTCCTTCGGTGCCCTTTTCGGTCGAGTAGCCGCTTGCGACGAGGACATCGTATTCTTCTTCGTAGTGCTGCCGGCCCCAGAGCAGCGGTTCAGGTACTATTTGTCCGGTTTTGGGGTCTCTTTTCGGTTTGAAACCGATATAGAGGTCCTTTACCCGCTTAGCGGGGTATTTTCGTACGGCATCAATGAGCCAGGGCCATTTGTAATGAAGTCCGGGTCCCAAAACGCGGACCTGTCCGTTCGCCTGGAGGGGCCTGCCAAAATGCTCTATTATCGCCTGTTCGTTCGGTGCCACGACCACCAGGCAGCTCAGCAGGTACAAAGTCAGAGCGGCAAAGAGAACCAGCGGCAGGACCGCTTTTGCGAGGAGCTTGTAGAACCAGGTCTGGGAGACCTCGAAGCCGAACTGGTAGTCGATTGCGCCGGCTGCGGTGTGGAGGATTTCGCCGGGTTCATTGATGATGCCGAGCAGCCGGCTGTCAAATGCGCTCCTGGCGTACTGACCCGGCAGCCGGGGCCTGTACAGGTCCAGAACTATGTTGAGTGCGGTTTCAATACCCAAAACAATGAGCAGTACCGCAAGAACAAAATTGATGATGACAAGGACGATGAAGTATTCGAATTGCGCCAGTGCCAGGGCGATTGCCAGTATGAAGGAAAGAATAGCGGCGGCGAAAAGGAAGCTGCCGCCGGCCCGCAGCGGCTTCCAGTTTATTTGCGACGACATCCCGGTTGCGTATCTCGATATAAGAAAGCTTACAAAGGCCATTGCGGTCATACAGACGGCACACAGCAGCGGCTGCTTAACGCCGGTCAGAACCACGTGTTTGAGGGTTTTGAGGAGATAGAAGCCGACAGCCGTCTGAAGTGCGGCTACCACTAACGAGAAGATTGGCAGGAACCATTTTTCGAGTATTTCGAGCCGCCTTTGGGCGACGGCGAAGAGCTGGGCACGCTCACCCCGGGCCTGGAACATCGCCGATGCCTCGCGGTCGTGGGCGAGCTGGCCCATTTCGAGCTTTTCCTGTTCGGCCAGAACCCGCTGGTAAAACTGGATGAACAGGATAAGCCAAATCAAGGCGGCTGAGAGGAAAAACCAGCTTATCTCATATACTGCGAAGGAGCGGCTCCATTTGCCAAGCAGCAGGGTAATAACAAAGAATAGCACACTGACCGCCAGTGCGAAAAGGGCAACCCGCTGAGCCGGTTTGGACGGTACGGTCATCTGTTATCCTTAGTGTTTTGTTGCGAACAAAAAACGCTCATCTGCTATATGTATATTATTCTTTAATTATTTACAAGGTCGAAACCGGATACTATCATAACATATCGCCAATTAGCACAGGAGCGGTTACGAAAAAATGCAGCCGGCAGCTTAATTGCGGGGTGTCCGCAGGTACTCTATTGGCCCCGGCGACGGATACCGCGCAAGCGGGCGGATGAATTTGTGAAGAGCTATGAATAAGCTATTTACGATTGCGAAAAATACATTCATAGAAACCCTTCGCCAGCCGGTCTATGCAATAATAATCGCCGCTGCACTGCTGCTGTTTCTCATCAGCCCTTCTTTGGCGATGTACACAATGAGCGACGACAATAAGCTCTTGCGCGAGTTGGGGTTATCTACGCTGTTTCTCGCCAGCTTGTTCATCGCAATATTTTCCGCTTCCGGGGCGGTCGCCGAGGAAATTGAAAACAAGACCATTATGACGGTACTCAGCAAGCCGGTTCAACGTCCGATATTCATAATTGCCAAGTTTTTTGGCGTATCCGGGGCGGTTGGGCTGGCGCATTATATATGTACGATTGGGCTGCTTATGGCGATTCGGCACGGCGTGCTGGAGAGCGTCAACGACACGCACGACTGGACCGTAATAGGTGTAACAGCGGCGGCGGTGTCGGCTGCGGTGTTGCTAAGTGCTTTTTTCAACTACGCTTATGACTGGAAGCTTTCATCGACGGCCATATTGCTGCTGGCCCTGTTCGGCTCGTTAGGCATGGTGTTTTTGGTGTTTATCGACCGTGACTGGCAGTTTGCCCCGCAGAACAACGGCATAAACGCCCTCGATGTCTATGGCTCGCTGCTGCTGCTGTTGGCTGCCCTGGTAATCGTGGCCTTAGCGGTGGCGCTTTCTACAAGATTTAACATAGTCGTAACGCTGTCGGCCTGTGTCGGCATTTTTTTGCTTGGTCTGGTTTCAGACTGGGTTTTCGGGCGTCTCGCACAGAGCCATCTCTGGGCGAAGGTGTGCTACTTTATTGTCCCGAACCTTCAGGTCTTCTGGATAAGTGATGCGATTTACGAGGGCAGTGAGGTGCCCGGCAAATACATCCTGATAAGCGCCGCATACGCGATTTGCTATACGGCAGGAATACTCGCAATAGCAGTCGCGCTGTTCCAGAGACGGCAGGTTGGCTGATCCGTATTGCGTATTGCGGGGGATACCCCACTGTTTTGCCTATAAATCCTTCACCAGTGCGATTTCGTCGCAGTTTTGCTGCTTCGGGCAGCGGGCACAATCACTCCAGACCTTCATCGGCAGGGAGCTCTTATCGACCACGGCAAAGCCCTGCTTCTCGAAGAAGCTGCGGTTGAGTGTCAGTGCAAACAGACGGCCCAGGCCGAGCCGGCGGGCCTGGCTGACGGCGGCATCGACGAGCATTTTGCCTGCGCCGGCACCTTTGTTTGCCTCGGCGACGGCCAATGATTTGAGCTCGCCCAAATCGGACCAGACGACCTCGAGCGCGCAGCAGCCGAGAACCTCTCCATCGACCTCGGCGACGAGAAAGGCCTGGAGGTTTTTGTAGATATCCGCAAGTGAGCGAAACAGCATCTGGTCGCGCTCGGCATACGAATTGATGAGGGCGTGAATCACCTCAACATCCGAGATTTTCGCACTGCGTACCTTCATAAAAAACAAGTATAACCTTACTGCACGACTGTTTCCAGAGTCTGCCCCCGACATTTTAAGAACCTATCCGAATAACCCATCGTGCACTGTCATTGCTTCGCCCCTTGGGGACAAGCTTCGCTCGCAATGACTGGCTATCACAAATAGTTATTCGGATAGGCACTAAGTCTGGTTTGCGGACAGTGTCCCGATAATTCTTGAGTTAGGTCTGTCTATATTCGGGATAAGGACTGCCGCAGTGCAGGTAAGTCCTTGCGCAAAATTTGCCAGATAATCTCAATATCAATGCCGAAATAGGCATGGACGATTCGGTTTCGCAGCCCAACAACTTTGTACCACTCTATATCAGAATGGCTGTCCTTGAGGTCGTCCGGCAATCGGTTTGCGACTTCGCCTATAATCTCAAGGTTCCTGACGACCGCATCAATTGTCTTCTGGTCTTTCGAAAAGGCCTCGAAAGAAATCCCCGATGTATATTGCTCAATTCTGTCGATGGCTTCGCAGATGTCGCTGAGGAGCAATTGGATGGGTCTTTCAGACATAGATGAGCTCCGGCTCAATGAATTTCATTGCTTTGGGATTTACCGCCCGACTCGATACGAGGTCAACGCAGGCCCCGAGCGATTGCTCGATTCTTTCGGCCAGCGTTACAAATTCCAAACCTATCGACGGGTCCACCTCGACAAGGATATCCACATCGCTGTCCGCCCGTTGGTCCCCTCTTGCGTACGACCCAAAGAGGGCCAGTTGGCGAACCTTAAACCGTCTCTTCAGTTCGCTTTTTTCTTTTGCAAGGGTCTTAAGGATTTGTTCTTTCGTTATCACTTAGGCAATACCTTCAACAATACCCGTTTTAGCCATACGGCATTATAGATTCTCCGCCGCAAAGGGTCAATTGCTCATAGCAAAGGATTTACCCGATACCGCTGAGCCAAATACCGCATTAATCGGGTGCTGTCTCTATTGTTTGATTATCTGTCTGAAGCGTTCCATACGTTCCTCGATGTCTGGTAGCGGCAGAGGTTTTATGGCGACATGTCTGCTGCATTCAATGAAGCAAACGACATGCGTCTTCTTATGCTTATCCTCAACGTTAAAGTAATCACTTCTCTTAAATCTAATCATCCCAAGGAAATCCTCCATTTCTTTTGAAGGAGGGTAGCTTTTCTCAAAGTGTTGATAGGCCGAATCTGAGACAACTACATAATTGTTGTCTTCTGGAATTTCGGGAGTCGGACTCTGTTTTGGATTCGCGCATAGAAGCCGTGCGCAATCATTCAATCCGTCACCAACAAAGTTGTTCTTATCTGTGACGTCTTTGAAAGGAAGGGCGTCTCCAAAGTGGACGGCCGTTCTAATACCTGAAAACAGATTGTTCGCTTGCTTGGCAGCAAGTAGAAGCGAAGACCGGAGGGAAATCGCCAAATACACACCGTACCCCGCAAATGCCGGGTGCAGGATAACGTAAAAGCCATCACCTGTTGGGATAAACCCAAGAATTGCCTCATTTTGTCTGACGAAGGCCAGGCTCATAAGCAGTCCGATAGTTTCCTTAAGCTTCTCAGTTATTATGATAACAGCAGCTAACTGCTTATCATTGGGTAACTTTGAGAA
>CAYMYK010000007.1:0-37699 GCA_964394625.1 uncultured Pirellulales bacterium | reverse complement strand
AAACCCAGCCTGTAAAATAATGGCCCGCTCCGCGGGGCTATTTTACTCAAACTGACCGATGGTCAGTTTGAGAGTGCAAAAATCAAAGCTAAAAATGCAAAATTATTGTCCTAAGGACTCCTTACGGAGAATCCGCCGCCGTGAGGCGTCTTGGGGACTTGCGGCGGATGGTCGATTTCATTGAATTTCTTGTGATACAGAACATGTTGTCGAATAATGAGTTACGTTAATTTTCGGTCATAAAACGGTCAGTTTGAGTATTTTAATAGATTTCTCGACTGCGCTCGAAATGACAAGTTAGGTTTTGTCAGGGTCTCTAAAAATAAATAGGTTACGGTTGACTGTTTTAAGAACACGCATAAAAAACAAGAAGTTGACGGACTGTAGCACATAGGATGTTTGACGTGAGGGGTGGGTTCGATTACAATCAGCACAAAACGATTGTGCTGTGTATCAGGGAAAGCAAGGCGATTCACAGAGCAGAGAGGATACCAGTTGGATGGCAAAGAAGCAACAGGTGACGTTTAGGACGATAGCGGAGGAATTAGGGGTATCGGTCTCGACGGTATCTCGGATACTGAGCGGTCAAGGGGGTAAGTATCGGATAGGCAAAAGAACCGAGAAGGCGGTGCGGATGAAACGGCTCACCTGGAAGCACTCTATGGGTTTTTCGCTCGACCTCGTAACGAGAAGGGTTATTCGGATAGGATCTAAGCTACTTTTGAAAAGGAGGAAGCGTCCGACGGCGACCGGCGCCCATCGGATGGGCGTGGTGATTCCTTGTGGGACAGAAGAGGTTTTGATAGTGTCGGATAAAACAGAAGGTTGACAGGTACAAATTATAACTCAAACTGGCCGATGGTCAGTTTGAGAGTGTAAAAATCAAAGCTCAAAATGCAAAATTGTTGAATTCGCCTGCGGCGGACGGCTGATTGAAAGCGCAAAAATCAAAGAGTAAAATGCAAAATTGTTGTCCTAAGGACTCCTTACGGAGAATCCGCCTGCGGCGGATGGCTGGTTTGAGCGTATTTTTTGTAACGCAGAACATATTAGCGAATAAAAGGTTACGTTGATTTTTGTCTGCAAAACGGTTAGTTTGAGTTATAAGGAGGTTTATGTCATGTTATTGCGAAGGGCAGGTACAAGATGGGTTCGGGTTCCCAGATGCGACAAATCGCATCTGGGGTCCCTAGTATTGAGTGTTGTTGCGCTGGTACTGGTATGCATCCTTTTGGGCTGTCAGGGCGAGGGCAAGTGCAAGCTGAGCAGTCGCAAGGCGGTGGGGGAGGTGAAGATGAAAAAAAGCGTTGTGGAGGACAAGATAAGGGGAGGGTGGCTTGGCAAGACGGCGGGAGTGTGCATTGGGGGTCCTACTGAGTTTAAGGCCAAGGGCAGGATGTACACAGGCAGGGTGAATTACTATCCGAATTTCAGTGACGGGTTCGGTCAGGACGATATCTACGTTCAGATAACGTTTGTCGAGGCGATGGACGGCAAACTCAACGAGCCGGGGGGTATTTTTGCAGCGACGATGGCGGACTATGGCGAGGCATTCAAGAACAGCGGGTACAAGCTTTGGCATGCGAACAAGGCGGGCAGGGACAATCTGCAGGCGGGGATAAAGCCGCCTGAGTCCGGGATGTGGGCGGGCGAGGGCAGGAGATTCAACAAGCACGCCAATGATATTGACTGGCAGATAGAGTGCGACTGGATTGGTCTGATGTGTCCTGCGATGCCGATGACGGCGGTCGAGCTCAGCGACAGGGTTGGGCATGTGATGAACTACGGGGACGGTGTGTATGGCGGGCACTTCGTGACGACGATGATAGCGCTGGCGTTTGTGGAGGACGATGTCGAGACCATAGTTAAGCAGGGGATTGAGGCGATGCCGCGACAATCGCAGTATTACGCGGTCATCAAGGACGTTATCGATTTTTACGAGAAGCACCCGGACAAGGATTACAAAGACTGCTGGAAGCTCATCAACGACAAGTGGCTTAAGGTGGCGATAGATTGCAGCGGGCCGGCGGATAGTTTCAATATCGCCGCTTCGCTAAACGGGGCGTTTATCGCCATTGGCTTATTGTACGGGGACGGCGACATACTGAAGACCATCGAGTATTCGACACGGTGTGGGCAGGATTCGGACTGCAACCCGGCGAACGCCGGGGCGGTAGTGGGGACGATGTTGGGCTATGCGAAGCTGCCGCAGCAGTGGAAGGACGACATCGAGAAGTACCCGAACAACAGGTACAGCCATACGAATTACACATACACGGATTTGATAAACAGCAGCTTAAGGCGAGCGGAGAGGGCGATTTTGCAGACGGGCGGGGCGATTTCGGGCGATACTTACATTATCAAGCCCCAGCCGGTACGGCAGCCGAAGATGTTGGAGCAGTACGGCCAGGACCCGGTGGCGAATCCGGATTATTTGGGCTCGCTGTAGCAGCAGAAGGGCCAGCCCTTATCGGAGAGCTGTATTTTTATGCCCTTGTAAATAAAGGACTTACGAAACGGTATCTCAGTTAAGGCCTGGCCGTTGATTCAACAATTTTGAAAATTCCCTGGATTTTGCTTGAACCTGTATCGCAAACTTGCGATAATATATTTAGAGGTAAGGATGCCAAGGACGGATATAAGAATATACCAGGATGCAGATGGAAGTGTTCCCCTGCTGGACTGGCTGGACAGTTTGCCGGATAAGGCAAAGGATAAGTGTGGTGCGGTTATTGGGCGGCTTGCCGATTTTGGAAATCAGCTTCACAGGCCGAGTTGTGATTATCTCACCGAAGGAATTTACGAATTGCGGGCACGGTGGGGAAATATAAATTACAGGGTATTTTATAGTTTTGTGGGCAAACACATTGTTCTTCTTTCGCACGGCTGTACCAAGGAAAAGAAGGTGCCGACAAAGGAAATCAGACGGGCCATTGAGAATTTACGAAAGTACAAAACAAATCCCAAAACTCATATTTACAGAGGCGTAGGATTATGAGAGGCAAAACAACAAGCGACGGCTTAAAAATCTTAAGGGCAAGATATTTTAATACACCGCAACGTCTTAAAGACCTTGAAAAAGCACGTCAGGAAGCTGACATAGCCGCCCGGATATACAAACTTCGCCAAGAAGCAAAGCTTACGCAGAAGCAGCTTGCCGAACTCATAGGGACAACTCAATCGGTTATAAGCCGGTTTGAGGACGCCGATTATAAAGGCCACAGCATTGAGATGCTTCGCAGGATAGCCAGCTCGCTGCATTGTAAACTTGAGATTCGCATAGTGCCGAAAAACAAGCATGCCTATGCTTTTTAGGTATAACCGGCGTTGAAACCGGGGTCTATACCCTTGAAGGGTAATAAATTTCCGCGAGTGAGATTTTAAGTTGTTGTTCTAAAGTTACTTACCCGCGAACGAACGGGAAATTTCAACCGGGAGCACTATACATATGTTGATTTGCGCTTGGCCGGGGCGGAGATTCGGTTTCGCGGGAATGACTGTTTGGTTTATCGCCAGGTGCGCGGGTAGTAGATGTCGTTGGGGCGGATGTTGAATTTTCTGCAGAGCGATTCGACGAGGGCTTCGGTGCGTTTGAACTGGGAGTCGGTGGGCGGGGCGGTTTTGCCGTCGGCGACGAGGCAGATACGGATGGTCTGAGCCGAGCCGAACCAGGTGTCGTCGGGGACAACGGACCACTGTTTCTGCCATTTTTCGGCGGTGAGGATTTGGCCGTCGGATGCGCCGAGGCCGTTGGCGATAACGAAGTGGCAGTTGAGGTCGTCGGGGGCGCCAAGGCCGTTGAGCGAGGCGAGCTGTTCGATATTTCCGGCCTTTGTGCCGCTGTAGCTTATTTCGATGTACTGCCAGCGGTTGGGCGACTGCGGCAGGCGAGAGGCGACAGCACTGTCGATGGGGTCGAGGCGGTAAAAGGTTGAAAGGCAGAAGGGCCCTGCGGAGGGGGGATTATTGCCGAGCACCATCAGGACGATAGCGCCTGTTGTCATCGATACCAGCAGCGCCGCCAATACTTTTGCCACCCTTGGCCTATCAGACATAATTACATCCCTGTAAAAAGAAGCCACGATGACCGGTCAACAGAAGATACGACCGGTTATATAAAAGAACATCGGCGGGTTCTACGTAAATACTAAAAATTTTGCGGAAAATTTTTTTTTAGGATTAGAACGGCGATTATGTGCTGAGAGAAAATGCTTGACCGGCCTGTGCCGGCGTGCTAAGAGAACGGCAGAGAAACCCGGCTGGATTGTAAAGCGTCCAATAAAAACAGGAGACGATAATATGATGGGCGGCGAACGCGGGCTGAGTGCAGAAGAGATTACGCAGTTGAGCGAACAGGTGTGCAGTTGCGAGGACTGGTCGAGGGTCAAGGTTGCCGACGGGTTCAGGGCAGAGCGGGTGCGGTCAACGCACTTTTCGGGCGAGGTGAGCTTAGGCATATTCGAGAAGCAGGTTTCCTTTTGCGGCGGTCTGAGCAGGCCGGCGGGCATCAGCAACGCAACGATTCACAACTGCCGGATAGGCAACAACGTGTATATCAACCAGGTCAAGAGCTACATCGCCAACTATGAGATTGCCGACGACGTGGTGATAGAGAATGTGGACCTGTTGGCGGTGGAGGGCGAGAGCAGCTTCGGCAACGGGACGCAAGTGGCGGTCATCAACGAGGCGGGGGGCAGGGAGATACCGATATACGACCATTTGTCGGCGCAGTTAGCTTACGTAATTGCGCTGTACCGGCACCGAACGGCGGTTGTCGAGAAGCTCTGTGCGATGATCGAGCGGTACGCCGATTCGGTGCGGTCGTCGATGGGTTTTATAGGGGCGGGTGCGAGGATTATCAACAGCCGGATAATCAAGAACGTCAGGGCAGGCCCGGCGGCGGTCATCGAGGCGGTGAACCGTCTTGAGAACGGCTCGGTGAACAGTTGCGCCGAGGCGCCGGTCTATATCGGGTCCGGGGTTTTTGCGGAGGATTTCATTGCGTGCAGCGGCTCGAGGATTACGGACGGCGTTATCATATCGAAATGTTTTGTGGGCCAGGCGACGGAGCTGGCGAAGCAGTACTCGGCGGAGAACTCGGTGTTCTTTGCGAACTGCGGGGGCTTTCACGGCGAGGCGTGCTCGATATTCGCCGGGCCTTTTACGGTAACGCATCACAAATCGACGCTTCTTATTTCGGGCTTGTTCAGTTTTTTGAATGCGGGCAGCGGGACGAACCAGAGCAATCATATGTACAAGCTCGGGCCTGTTCACCAGGGGATAGTGGAGCGCGGCTCGAAGACGGCGAGCGATTCTTACATGCTCTGGCCCATGAAGGTTGGGGCGTTTACGGTGGTTATGGGAAGGCATTACAGGAATTCGGACACCTCGGATTTGCCGTTTTCGTATCTGATAGAGCACGAGGACGAGAGCATTCTTGCTCCGGGGGTGAATCTTCGCAGCGTGGGGACGGTGCGGGACGCGAGGAAATGGCCCAGGCGGGACAAGCGAAAAGACCCGCGAAAGCTGGATTTGGTCAACTTTAAGCTTTTGAGTCCGTACACGATTCAGAAGATGCTCAGCGGCTGTGAGCTATTGGATAATCTGAGGGCGACCAGCGGCGCGACGAGCGATTATTTTACGTACCGGTCCGTTAAGATAACAAGCGCTTCGTTAGGGCGGGGAATCAAGCTGTACAGAATCGGGATTGACAAGTTTTTGGGCAACTGCCTGATAAGACGGCTTGACGGAAGGACTTTCGGCAGCGCCGCAGAGCTTGTCGAGGCGCTGAGGCCGGAGACGGATGCGGGGGCGGGCAAATGGGTAGATATGGCGGGTATGTTCGCGCCGGAGCAGACGGTGGGAAAGCTGCTCGACGAGATTGAGGCGGGTACGTGCGGCAGCTTGGAGCAGGTAACGGAGGTGTTCAAGTCGATTCACGAGCGGTATCCGGCTTTGGAATGGTCGTGGGCGGTTAATGTGCTTCAGCAGCGTTTGGGCAAGACGATAGAGAGGATAGGGCCGGCGGATATTATAGAGATGACGAAGAGGTGGAAGGGGGCAGTTGCAGAGCTCGACGAGATGCTTTACGCCGACACAGGCAAGGAATTCGCACAGACGGCACAGACCGGCTACGGTATCGACGGCGGCGAGGCGGACAGGCAGGATGATTTTGTGCAGGTCAGAGGCACTTACGAGCGGAACAGCTTTGCAGCCGATATTGAAAAACACAGAAAAGAAAAGGCCGAACTCGGCGACGAGCTTATAAGCCGGATGGAAAAACTACTTTAATCAACCCAATAATAAGGAGCAATAAATGAGAGTCATAATCGAACCGAACTACGCACTTGTATCGAAATGGACGGCGAATTATGTTGCGCGGGCAATCAACAAATCGAAGCCGACGAAATCAAAGCCGTTCGTTCTCGGCCTGCCTACCGGCTCGTCGCCCTTGGGGATGTACAGGGAGCTTATAAAGCTGAACAAGGCCGGTAGGGTAACATTCAAAAACGTGGTCACATTCAATATGGACGAGTACGTCAACCTCCCAAAAAACCATCCTGAAAGTTATTACTCATTTATGTGGAACAAGTTTTTCGGTCATATCGATATTCCAAAGGGCAACGCCAACATTCTCAACGGCAACGCCCGCAACCTCGAGGCCGAATGCGCCAGATACGAGCGGAAGATAAAGAAGCTGGGCGGTATTGCGCTGTTCGTGGGCGGCATCGGCCCGGACGGGCATATTGCGTTCAACGAGCCCGGCTCGTCGCTGTCGTCGAGGACGCGCGTCAAGACGCTGACGCAGGACACGACTATCGCCAACTCGCGGTTCTTCGACGGCGATGTGAACAAGGTCCCCAAGACTGCGCTGACGGTGGGCGTTGGGACGGTGCTTGATGCGCGGGAGGTGTTGATTATCGTCAACGGGCATAACAAGGCCAGGGCGCTGCGGCACGCGATTGAGGAAAGTATCAATCATATGTGGACGATAAGCGCGCTTCAGCTTCATCCGAAGGGCATTATTGTCTGCGACGAGGATGCGACTGTTGAATTGAAATACGGAACGGTGGAGTATTTCAGGGACATCGAGGCCGCCAATCTTGACCCGGCGAAGCTGCTGAAATAGGGCGGTCGGTCGGAAGCAACCAGACGGGCACACATTAAAAGCGGGTTCCCAATGCAATGGTAACATTTTGGGAACCCGGTTTTTTCCTATTGTTTTCGAGTCATTTAGGCGCAGGCGCGGGGGGGGCCTTGGGCTTCAAGTTGACGGGTGCGGCGGGCTTCGGCTCTTTGCCGGGCGGGTACACGATGTCGGCGGCGGCTTCGAGGGCGTTAATGTATTTTTTGTAAAACTCGCCCTGTTTCTTCTGCTTGAGCATGTTCATTATTTTGTCTTTGACCTCATCAAACGGTGTATTTCCGGCCTCTTTCTTTTCGGTGACTTTTATGATGTGATATCCAAACTGTGCTTCGACCACGTCGCTGACCTGCCCTGGCTCCATCGCAAATGCCACATCCTCGAACGGCTTGACCATCCTGCCTCTGTCGAAATACCCTAAGTCACCTGGCCCTCGGCTTAACTATAGGATTCGGATTGCGCAGATTAGACGTTTCGTCTCCGACCGGTCACTTCTTCTACGGCACTTCCGAGTCAGGACTGATATCGAATCCATTGAGCAGAACCCCATCGTCTGTGAACTTTATGGTCGCCCCGCTCTTCAGTGAAGTGTATATGTGGTTTCCCACACGGAATTTGATACCGGCCTTTGCAAACTCCCAGTTTATATTACAGGCTGCGTTTACCGCCACCGCATCGAAATTACCCGTTTCGTCCACTGATTCTTGGACCAGTATCATATCGAAAGAAAGCTTGTCCAGTGTGGGAGCGTCGAGGACTTTAGCGGTAAATGGGCTGCTCATCTTGAGTTCTTTATCGTAGGGGAACCCTTCGGTAATCAGTATCGTATCGTCGTCAATCTTCTTGTATTTCAGTTCTGAAGAAGTACCAGATGCGTTTTGTCCGGGGCTCTGTGATGTTTTGTCTTCGCCTGATACTTGCTCTGCTGCCAGCTGCTTCTTTGGCGGGTAAACGATATTTGCATCGGCCTTTAGCTTCTCAACATACTGCTTATAGAACTGCTGCTGCTTGGTCTGTTTGAGCGTCTGCATTATTTTTTCTTTTGCGTCCTCGAAGGATGTGGTGCCGGCTTCTTTGCGGCCGGTGACTTTTATGATGTGGTATCCGAACTGTGTCTGGACAATGTCGCTGACCTGTCCGGGCTGAAGGGTGAAGGCGGCATCTTCGAAGGGTTTGACCATCTGGCCTTTTTTGAAAAAGCCGAGGTCGCCGCCCTTCGAGCTGGAGGGACAGTCTGAGTTTTCTTTTGCCAGGGTGGCGAAATCGTCGCCGGCCTTGACTTTTTTGAGCAGTTGTTCGGCTTTGGCCTTCGCCTTTGCCTTGTCTTCGTCGGAGGCAGAGGGTGCGGTCTTTATCAGGATATGGCTTGCCTTGACCTGTTCGGGCGTTTCGGACTGCTTTTTGTTCTGCTCGTAATACCGTTTTGCGTCCGCCTCGTTGACATCGATTTTGCCGGCCCACTGTGTATCCATAAACTTTTCGTATTGCAGGCCTTTTTTGATTTGCTTTTTGACCTGGTCGAAGTCCTGGCCCTGGGCCTTCATCATCGACTGAATTTTTTCGATGGTGGTGCCCTGCTGGGCGGCGATTTCTTTAAGCTTGTCGTCGGCATCCTTGTCGGTAACGGTAATGCCGGCCTGCTTGATTTTTTCATCCATAAGCTTTTCGACAATCATACCCTCGAGCGCCTGCGTTCTCATTCGTTTTCGGTACTGTTCGAGGTAGTTCGGGGCCATCATTGACGACATTCTGTCGATTTGCGGCTTGATTCTTGCATCGATGTCGGCCTCTGTGATAGCAGAGCCGTTGACGGTAACGGCGATGTCAGTCTTCTGTGAAGCGGCGGCTTTGGGTGCAGCAGGTCTGGCAGGTGTGGGCTTTTCGGCAGCGAGGGCCAGGCCGGCGGCGCAGAACAACAGAAAGAGAACCGGGATTTTCAGGAAGTTGCTCATAGGGTCATCCTTTCGCGGATTTATGATGTTAAAAAGTTGTTAGAGGCATAAGCCAAAGGTCTAATATGTCAACATAGGACGTTAAAGTCAATGCTCAACCGGCGGCGAAGTGTTTTTTTTGGTTTGTGCAGCCGGTTATACAGGGCTATATCGGCAGGCCAAACCATCAAATGAAGCTTTTTAACCTGAAAACGGGCAAAAACAGGCGGCAGACGAAGGCGAATTTTTTCACAGGCGGTTTTGGCAAGGCCGGGGGCGTTTGTTCGGTTTGCGGCGGAGCGGCAAGAGATTTATCGGTAAAGACAATTGTCATCGGGGGCGGACGGGCCTATGATACGGGTCTATGAGACCAAGAGAAAGGATACAGGCGGCGTTGGAACACAGGCGGGCGGACCGTGTGCCGGTGGATTTGGGCGGGATGTGGTGCTCGGGTGCGCAGGTCAGCGTTGTGACGGCGCTGCGAAAGGCGCTGGGGCTGAGCAACGAGCCACCCGTGCGGGTGCACGACCCGTATCAGATGTTAGGCGAGATTGGGCCGGACCTGATTGAGGTTCTGGGGCTGGACGTGGTGCTTTTGCCGGGGCTGAAGAATTTTTTCGGGATGGTCAATACCGGCTGGAAGCGATGGCGTACGTTCGACGGCACGGAGGTTCTGGTGCCGGGCGGGTTCAATACCGAGCCGGAGGCGGATGGGTCGATTTTGCAGTATCCCGCCGGCGACAAATCGGCGGCGGCCTCGGCGAGGATGCCGAAGGGCGGGTACTATTTCGATGCGATAATCCGGCAGCAGCCGATAGACGATTCGCAGCTCAATCCCGAGGACAACCTCGAGGAGTTCGGGCCAATCAGCGACGAGGAGCTTAGCTTTTCGCAGGAAAATGCTGACCGGCTTTATAACAATACGGACCTTGCGATAGTCGGCGGGATAGGGGGGACGGCCTTCGGGGATATTGCGCTGGTGCCGGCGCCTTTTTTGAAGAATCCCAAGGGGATACGCGGCATCGAGCAGTGGTATATCAGCACGGTGACACGAAGAGATTACATAAACGAGGTGTTCGCCCGACAGGCGGAGATTGCGATTGAAAATCTAAGCAAATACTACCAGGCGGTGGGCGATAAGATTCAGCTTATCTGGATGGACGGGGCGGATTTGGCGAGCCAGAATTCGCTGTTCTGCAGCCCGGACGGCTACAGGCAGCTCTACCTGCCACACGCCAAGAAACTCAATGACTGGATTCACGCCAACACGGGCTGGAAGACAGTCAAGCACTGCTGCGGGGGCTGTGAGCCGTTGATAGACGGATTCATCGAGGCCGGCTACGACGTTCTCAATCCGGTGCAGTGCTCGGCAAAAGGTATGGAGCCGGGGCATTTGGTGGAAAAGTTCGGCGACAGGATTGTGTTCTGGGGCGGCGGTGTGAATACGCAGCAGACGCTTCCGTTCGGGACGCCGGACGAGGTCGAGAGGCAGGTCAAAGAGAGGGTGAAGATATTCAATCAAAAAAACGGGTACGTATTCAATACGATTCACAACATTCAGTGCAAGACGCCGGTGGAAAATATACTGGCGATGTTCAGGGCGCTGGGCAGAGATGTATGAGAAAGGAAAAGAGGTACCCAATATGCGGTCGGCCACTGTGGTGGTACTACTGTTCGCAATTTGCCTGGTTAGCTCATGTGCTGAGACGATGCGTGGTGAGCGGGCTTTTGATGGGACACACAATATCTGTGATTACGGGGCGGTTGGAGATGGGGAGACTCTAAACACCATGGCGATTAACGCTGCGATAAGGGCGTGTTACGAAGGTGGTGGAGGGACGGTCGTGGCGCCGCCGGGTGAATACGTGAGCGGGACAATAGAGCTGCTGAGCAACGTGACGTTTCATTTGCAGGCGGGTGCTGTCATCAAGGGCAGTTCCGACATGGCCGATTACACGCTTGACGGCAGGACACACGCCGTAGTAAGCACGTGGGAGCAGCCCGAATACCTTCACTACGGACTCATGGTCGCCCACGATGCCTGCAATGTCGCTATCACCGGGCGTGGCACGATCGACGGCAACGGCGATGTCTTCATGGACCTCGACGTGATTCACCAATCCGGCAACTTCGAGCAGAAATACACTCGTCAGGGCGATAATTACATGACGCGCATGCCCGATGGGCCCATCTCTCCGAAGAAAGATGAAGAAGGTCGCCGCACCCGGCCGGGCTCGATGGTACTGTTCGACAAATGCACAAACGTGCTCGTACGCGATATCACTATGACCGGGTCGCCTAACTGGGCCCTGCATATTGCATGCTGCGACGATGTCACGGTGACCTCGGTTAACATGCACCACAGCCTGCTTATTCCGAATGCAGACGGCATCGATGTGAGCAACTGCCACAATGTGCATATCTCAGACTGCGATATTGTTGCGGGCGATGACGGCATAGCGATGGGCGGCTGCGCCGATGACTTCTGCAGTCGGTCGACCGAAAACGTCACTGTGACCAACTGCACCATAGTGTCTCGTTCGGCCGGGATCAGGGTGGGGTATGCAGACCAGGATCTAAAGAACTGCACGTTCAGTAATATCGTTATTCACAACAGCAACCGCGGCCTGCTTGTCCAGCTTAGAGGAAGCCAGTCAATCGAGAACATTCTCTTTGATAACATCATCATTCAGACGCGGCTGCACACAGGATGGTGGGGCAACGGTGAGCCCATCCATGTGTCGGCGCTTCGCGGCAGGGAGAATCCCGAACTCGGGCAAATCAAAGACGTCACTTTCTCCAACATCATGGCCGACTCGGAGCATGGCATCGTGGTCTATGGAGTTGAAGAAAGCGTGATCACCGATCTTACTTTTGACAACGTGAAGCTGAAGATGAGGAATAGTCCCCTCAACGACCTGTACGGGGGCAACTTCGATCTCAGGAGCGTATACGACACGCGGTACGGTATCTTCGAGCATGATATTCCGGCGATTTACTGCCGATACGTGGATGGTCTTCGCATTGAGGACTTCGAGGTTGAGTGGGACGATGGTCTGCCGGAATACTTCGACCACGCTATCCACTGCGAGTACTTCAATGATTTGCTCATCGATGGTTTTGAGGGGAGACAGCCACATCTTGATGACGCCAGGGCTGCCATTGCGCTGGAAAACGGATCGGATGTCACTATCCGGAACAGTAAGGCAGACGACGGCACGGGAGTTTTCCTTTCGCAGGAGGATGTGGATGGGACAATGCTTTTTGTCTGCAACAATCTGACGAGGGCCCAGAGAGCCTTCGTACCGGCCGACAGCACGTTCGATACCTCTTCAAACCTGATTCCGGACTCGAAGTAAGTGCGTAGGAGAAGAGCTATGTTTACTGGGCGAGCAAAGCATACATGGTGGTTGCTTATGGCGGCCGTGATTGTGCTGGTCGGGTCCACAGGATTTGCAGCACAAGGCAGGCACACGATTGATCTTAACGGCACGTGGGAGTTTGAGCAGACTAATACGGCATTTCCGCCGACGCGCTTCACGCGGGTAATCCCGGTGCCGGGGCTGATTGGGCTGGCGAGGCCTAAGGTTGAGGATTACGACAAGCTTTTCCAGAGGCCCGACAGGGTTGAGCACGTAGAGCAGTTTGACCTTGCCAGGTCGAAGCACCGGCCTAAATACAACTGGTATCGCCGGGCGGTTAGCGTGCCGAAGGAGTATGAGGGCAGCGAGGCGGTTCTGACAATCCTCAAGAGCAAGTATGTTACGAACGCCTTCGTCAACGGGATAGACGTGGGGACATCGTCAGCGTGCTATACGCCGATTGACTTTCCGGTTACCGCTGCGCTGAAGTTCGGGCGGGACAACGAGATACTCATTCGGGTTGGCGACCGGGCGCATCTGCCGAGCGCTGCGGCGGGCAGCACGGACAAGGAGAAGGCCAACTATCTGCCGGGCATCTGGGACGACGTGGAGCTGTCGTTCACCGGCAAGCTGCGTTTGCACCGTGTATTGATGCTGCCGAAGGTTTCCGAAAAGAAGGTGACGGCGAAGATTCTTGTGCGGAGTTTCTATCCGCCGCAGACACTGTATGGCGGGCGGATGCAGGATGTGAGCAAGATAGAGGCGGTGGTAAAGGAGAGAAAAAGCGGCAGGGTCGTAAAGACGGCCGGCAAGGAATTTAAGGCCAGGCGTGACAATATAACAGAAATCGAGCTTGATATCCCGATGGTCGATGCACAACTGTGGACGCCGGACAAGCCGTTTCTTTACACGGCTGAGACTGTGCTTTACGACAGGGACAAAACAAGCGACAGGGTGGAAGTTCATTTCGGGATGCGTGATTTCGGCAGGAACGGCAGGTATTTTACGCTGAACGGCAGGAAGATTCTGCTGCGGGGGACAAACATTACGCTGCACCGGTTTTTCGAGGACCCGGACTGCCAGGCCTTGCCGTGGGACCGCGAGTGGGTTACGAGACTATTGCACGAGATACCGAAGCAGTTGAATTGGAATGCGATGCGGGTGTGCGTCGGGATAGCGCCGAAGATGTGGTACGATATTGCGGACGAATCGGGGCTGCTGCTGCAGAACGAATGGCTTTACTGGCAAACGCACGGGTGGGACGAGGAAATCAAAACCGAATATACCGACTGGGTGTGGGCGGACGGCAGCCATCCGAGCATTGCTATATGGGATGCAATCAATGAGAACTGGGACTCGTATATCGGCAATGTGTTAATACCCGAGCTGAAAGAGCTGGACCCGACGCGGATATGGGATGCGGGTTATATGACTTCTTCGGATATGGCGCTGGACGAGATGGACGAGCCGCACCCGTATATGGTCTGGGGCGGGAAGGAGAACTTTGCAAAGTATATGAACGCCCATCCGTATCCGTTGGGTGATTTGCAATACCGGCCGGACCGGCTGAGGACGGCAATCGGCTCAAGCGCCGCACAGCTTGTCAACGAGTACGGCTGGATATGGCTCTGGCGGGACGGCAGGCCGGCGAAGCTGACGGTGAACAATTACAGGTATTATCTGGGCGACGGCGCGACGGCGCAGCAGCGAAGGCGGCTTCAGGCGTACTGGCTGCAGTGCCAGACGGAATGGCTTCGCAGTGAGCGGTCGTTGGCCGGCGTGCTGGCGTTCTGTTATCTGACGAACAATTACGGTTTTACGGGCGACTGGTTTGTCGGTGACATCGGGGATTTGCAGCCGGGGCCGACGCTTGAGTGGTTCAGAAGCTGCTTTGCGCCGGCGGCGGTTTTTATCGACCTGGTAGATGAGCGATATACGAAATATGTGAAGCCGCATAGGCCGGGTGAGGAGCTGACGTTTAACCTTGTGGGTGTCAACGACTATGGACGAGAGGTCGCCGGCGAGGTGGTGGTTCGGCTGCTGGACGAGCAGGGCAGGCCGGCGGGCGGCACAAGTGCGCCGATAGTCATCGATGCGTACGGCAGGCGGGATGTGCCGGTGAATGTTAAGCTGCCGGGGCAGGCGGGCGGTTATCTATTACTGGCCGAGTTCACAGCCCAAATTGACAGACAGCCGTCCACCGTAATCAGCAGGCGCTATATTAAGGTGGGCGAGCAGGACGAATACAGGTTTTATGAATATGAGCCGGAACCGTTGGAGGATTAGCAATGCGAAGGCGTGAGTTTTTAAAGAGTGCGGGGACGTTTGCATCGGGACTGGCGTTCGGGCAGATTGCACAGGCGAGCAAGAGCAGCAACGACAGGCCGAACATATTGTGGATTACGTGCGAGGATATCTGCCCGTATCTCGGCTGTTACGGGGATGTCGAGGCGACGACTCCCAATCTTGACAAGCTGGCAGGGGCGGGCATGCTTTATACGAACGCCTATTCGACGGCGCCGGTCTGTGCGCCGGTGAGGTCGTGTCTTATTACGGGGGTCTATGCGACGAGTATGGGCACACAGCACCTGAGAAGCCACGTGGAACTTCCCTCGCATATCAAGTGCTTCACGCAGGAGCTGCGTGAGGCCGGGTATTATTGCACGAATAACGACAAGAAGGATTACAACTTTACGGACGTTGGTGCGTGGGATGAATCAAGCAAGGAGGCGCACTGGCGAAAGCGAAAGCCGGGCCAGCCGTTCTTCAGCGTCTTCAATTTTGAATCGACTCATCAGGGTAAAATTAACGGCAGCGACGAGGAGTTTTTCGCAAAGTACCGCTCGAAATTAAGGCCCGACGAGCGGCACGACCCCAAAGACATTACCCTGCCGCCGTACTATCCCGATACGCCTGTCGTGCGAAAGATTTGGGCGAGGTACTACGATTTGATTACGTATATGGACCACCAGGTCGGGGATTTGTTAGGTCAGCTTGCCGCGGACGGGCTGAGCGAGGATACGATTGTGTTCTTCTATTCGGATCATGGTATGGGTCTGCCGCGATTCAAGAGGACGCTTTACGATTCGGGACTTCACGTACCGTTAATTATGAAGTTTCCGAAGAGATACCGTGGTATGTCGCCGGCGGCGGCGGGGCAGAGAACCGACCGGTTAGTTAGTTTCGTTGATTTTGCGCCGACGATACTGAGTATCCTTGGACTGGCGATACCTGAATATATGCAGGGGCGGGCGTTTCTCGGCCCGGCTGCGGGTCCGCCACGAGAGTATATTTTCGGCACGGCCAGCCGGGTCGATGAGGCATACGAGATGAGCCGGTGCGTGCGGGACAAACGTTACAAGTACATCCGCAATTATATGCCGCATTTGCCGTACTTTCCGCTGAGCGAGTATCCCGACCGCGCGGAGATTATGCAGGAGCTTCGGCGGGCAGCAAAGTCGGGGCCGATGACGGCGGTACAGCAGCAGTACTGGCAGGCGGGTAAGCCGCTCGAAGAATTGTACGATACGCAGAGCGACCCTTACGAGGTTCACAATCTGGCGGATTCGGCGAGTCAACGAAGCATTCTTGTTCGGCTTCGCAAACGGCTTCGGCAGTGGATGCTCGATATACGGGACATCGGTCTTTTGCCGGAGGCGGAGATGCACATTCGCAGCGAAGGTACGACGGCTTATGAGATTGCGCGTAACGAGCGAAAATATCCGCTGGAGAGGATTCTGTCGGCTGCCGAGCTTGTCGGGCGGGGTCCCGACAAGCTGGATGAGATGGAAAAGATGCTCGGCGACAGTGACGGGGCGGCGAGATACTGGGCGGCGGTTGCTTTGGGCGCTCTCGGCGAAAAGGCCGCTCCGGCGGCGGATGCGCTGCGAAAGGCACTTGACGACAGTCATCCGAACGTTCGGTTTGCGGCGGCAGGTGCGCTGTGCCGGCTTGGCGACTGCGACAGGGCCTTGGCCGTATTAGCTGAGGGATTGAAGGCCAAACGCGAGGAGACGGTCCTTGCCGCAGCACGCGAGATTGAGCTTAGCGGCGAGAGCATCTGCGGGATTGTTCCGCAGATGAAGGCGGCACAGGCACGCTGTCGAAAGCCGGACGGAACGTACAAGAACCAGAACCACGCCTGGTTTATCGACTGGGCCTTGAAGTATGCCCTGAGAAACTGCGGACAGCAATAAAGCAGAGACGAGCATATATGAATGAACGTATGGGTCGTAAGGTTGTGGGTAACGGGCGGGGCAGCATTGTTTACGTATCGCTGGTTTGCGCTGTGGCGGCGCTGGGGGGACTGCTATTCGGGTACGATACGGGTGTGATTTCGGGTGCGATCGGGCCTTTGGAGGCAAGGTTTGCCCTGAGTCCGAAGATGGTCGGCTGGGCGGCATCGTGCGCTCTGGTTGGGTGTATTTTCGGAGCGGCCTTTGCAGGGGCAATCAGCGACCGGATGGGGCGTAAGAAGGTACTGGTCATCTCGGCGGTGTTTTTTCTTGTCTCTGCCATAGGCACCGCGCTTCCGAGGAATCTCGTTGAGTTCATCATTTTTCGGTTTCTCGGCGGTTTGGGAGTTGGGGCGGCGTCGATGATAAGCCCTATGTACATAGCGGAGATTTCGCCGGCGCGAATCAGGGGCCGGATGGTTTCAGTCAATCAGTTGGCAATCGTTTCCGGATTTCTGGTTGTGTACTTTGTGAACTACTTCATAGCCCTGGGGCAAAGCGAGGAGTGGATTGTGCAGACGGGCTGGCGGTGGATGTTCGGGTCGGAGTCGCTGCCGGCGCTTTTGCTGTTAGTGCTGGCGTTTTTTGTTCCGGAAAGTCCCCGCTGGCTGACAAAACAAGGTAGAGAGGACGAAGCGACAGGCATTCTTACGAAAGTCAACGGTCCCGAGCATGCGCAGAGAGAGATGACAGCAATCAAAGATGCACTTGTACATGAAAGCGGTTCGGTTCTGCAGTTGTTTCAGCCGGGAATGAGAATCGCTTTGGCGATTGGCGTTGTCCTTGCGATTTTGCAGCAGGTGACGGGTATAAATGCGGTTCTGTATTATGCACCCGAGATTTTCAAGAACATAGGGGCGCAGACAGAGTCGGCGCTTCTTCAGACGGTCATCGTCGGGGTGGTCAACGCCGGTTTTACAGTCGTGGCGATATGGGCGGTTGATACGCTTGGGCGCAGGCCGCTGATGCTGATTGGGGCAGGCGGGATGGGGGTGGCGCTTGCGACCATCGGTCTTGCGTTTTATTTCAATCAGCAGGGTATCTGGGTTCTGGTTGCGGTGCTTGTGTACATAGCGTGCTTTGCGTCTTCGATGGGGCCGGTGTTCTGGGTGATTGCCTCTGAGATATTCCCGACGCGGATTCGGGGCAGAGCGATGTCAATCGCGACGGTGGCTATCTGGGTATCGTGCTATCTGGTTTCGCAGACCTTTCCGATGATGGACAAGAACGAGTGGCTGGTAGAGAGATTTAATCACGGGTTTTCGTTCTGGCTTTATGGAGTGTTCTGCGTGGTGACGGTACTTTTTGTCACTGCGTTCTTGCCTGAGACGAAGGGCAAGACGCTTGAGGAGATTGAAAGCGGCTGGATGCAGGGGTAGTATTGATGAGAAAAGATGTCAAGGCGATTGAATCGGGCAAGAGACAAACGAGTCGATGTTAATTGAGCCACACCCGATTTAGTAAACTGAAAGGGGGCGTTATGAAACGTCGGTATTGTGTGTTAGGAACCGTTTTTGCAGGAGTTATGGTGGCGGCTCTGTTTTCTGGAGTCAGAGTGTGTGGGCAGGAAGCTGCTGTGGGGACGGGTGCGGCGGAGTTTGACGAGGCGGATGCGTGGGTATTCAAGCCGGCTGAAGACGAGTTCAGCGACAAGGCGGTTATTGATTTGCGCCGGCTCAACGAAAAGCAGTCGGGCGAGACGGGCTTTATCGCCCTGAGCGCCGACGGAATGAGTTTTGTTAAGGGAGACGGGACGCCGATACGCTTCTGGTCGGTCGTTGACGGCGGCTGGAATATGGAGCCGGAGAAGATGAGAAGACACCTGCGGTGGCTGGCTAAATTAGGCGTCAATATGGTCCGCGTTCACGCGCAACTGTGCAAGAGCAAAGAAGGCGACAAGATTACCGATTTCAATGAAAAGCAGATAGACGGGATAATGCGGTACGTGGCTGAGTGTAAGAAGCTCGGTATTTATGTCACCATCTCGCCTTACTGGGCCCACGTACAGAAAATCCCTGCGAGCTGGGAAATCGAAGGTTACACCGGAGAGAGCGGGCCGACGAACCTGCTGTTCTTCGACGAGCGAATGCAGGAGGGCTACAGGAGCTGGGTCCGTCCTCTATACACGCGCACCAACCCGCACACGGGCATCGCGCTCAAAGACGAGCCGGCTGTGGCGATCATACAGATTCAGAATGAAGACAGTCTGTTTTTCTGGACGTTCAACACGCTCAAGGAGCCACTTCGGGGCGAGTTTCGCAGGATGTTCGGCGACTGGCTCGTGAAAAAGTATGGCTCTTTGCGCAGGGCGGGCCGGGTATGGAAGGACACCAAACACGAAAGGGATGACTTTGCAAATGGCCAGGCGGGTCTTTACGGCATCTGGGATTTCACCAGCCAGGCGCCGAAATGGGCACCGAACAAGGCAAGGCGGATGGCCGACCAGCTTGAGTTTATGGCCGAGGCGCAGCACAAGTTCCACGCCGAAATGGGCGAGTATTACCGAAATGAGCTGGGGTGCAGGCAGATTGTCAATGCGAGTAACTGGAGGAGCGCCGATGCTGTGCTGCTCGAAGACGTGGAGCGCTGGACGTACACCGCCAACGAGGTTGCGGCTATCAATCGCTATACGGGCGGGGTCCACAGCGGGCCGATGAACGGCTGGCGAGTTGACCCGGGACATATCTTCATCAGCCAGTCCTGTCTTAAATATCCAGAATCATTTCCGGGTGCGCTGAAGCAGACGGTGGGCCAGCCGATGATAATCACCGAGAGCGCCTGGGTGCATCCGACGCTGTATCAGAGCGAAGGGCCTTTCATGATGGCCGCGTATCATTCGCTCACCGGGGTGGATTCAGTTTACTGGTTTGCCTACGGCGACGAAGCTACGTGGACGGTTGACCCGGTGTGGAAATGGTGGAAGGTTGACGGCAAGAATTCGCTGAAGAAGTGGTACGGCTCGTATCCGATGCAGGCGGGTATGTTCCCGGCGACGGCGATTGCGTACCGGCTGGGGTACATAAAGCCGGCGGATGGGCCCGTCATTTACGAAGAACGTAACTTGAGAAGCTTGTGGTACCGCCAGGCGCCGATTATCGCCGAGGCGGGCAAGTTTGATGTTAATCGCGACAAAGGCGACTTCGCGGCGCAGTCGCCCATCAAGCAGGAGGTTGACCGGCTTAGCTTTATGGTCGGCCCTGTGCACGTGAAGTTCGGCGGCAGCGAGCGCAACAGCAGGGTGGCGAAGCTCTCCGATTATATCGACCGCAATAAGGGAACTGTCAGGAGTGTTACCGGCCAGATAGATCTGAATTATAAGGTCGGGCTGTGCACGGTCAATGCGCCGAAGTTCCAGGGTGTCAGCGGTTTTTTGAAAGAGGCCGGCGGCAGATTCGCCCTGGACGATGTTACCATCGAATCGGGCAACGACTACGCCACAATAACCGTGGCCGCTATGGACGACAGGGCCTTGAAGCAATCCGGGATGGTTCTGATTCAGGTCGGCACGGTATGCCGGCCGAGCGGCTGGCGTGTGCGCGATACCAAATTCAAGGGCGGCGCCGGCAAGGAGCTTGACGCAAAGCAGATTGTCGATGCGGGAAGTGCGCCCTGGCTTGTGGTCAATACGAAGGCGAAGGTGACAATTAAAAACCCGTCGCTTTCAAAGGCGACTCTGCTCGACGCCGGTGGCTATCCGGTAAGGCAAATCGAGAGCGAAAAGAGCGGCGACGGCTGTGCACTTACCCTGCCGGCCAACGCAATGTACGTGGTGCTGCGGTAATCAGAACAAGAAAAATTCGGAAACTGAACTGGTGAACCCGACTGTCCTGGCGGTGGTGGGAATTTACTTTGCGGTGTCGCTCGGCATCGGGTTCTGGGTCGCGCGCAGGGAGAGCAACGTGCCGGACGACTATTTTTTAGCGGGCCGTAAGCTGCCCTGGTATGCGGTTGCGCTGTCGATGACCGGCTCGAACATCGGCACGGAGCATTTTATCGGGATGGTGGGGACGGCTTATGCGGTCGGGCTTGCTCCGGCGACGTTCGAGTGGGGTAATTTTCTGCCTTACTCGATTCTGTGCTGGATATTTCTGCCTTACTTTTTTCGTAAGAAGCTCTACACCGTCCCTGAGTTTTTAGAGAGGCGGTATTCGCCGGGCACACGCGGGGTCTTTGCGGGCCTCACGATGCTGCATATGGTAGTGGGCGTGCTGGCGCCGGCTCTGTATGCGGGTGGCAGAATCGTCTATGAGATGGCGCTACAGCGGCAGGTCGGCTCGTTCAACTGGGGCTTTATGGGCTGTGTGCTGATTATATCGGGTGTTACAGCGGCATATTGCATTTACGGGGGGTTGCTGTCGGTGGTGTGGACGGACGTTCTGCAGGTCGGCGTTCTGGTGGTCGGCGGGTTGATGCTGGTCATCGTTGGAGCAGGCAACGCAGGCGGGATAAAGGCCGTAATCGAGGCAAACCTTGCCGCAGACGCGATACGGTTCAGCTTAATCCAGTCGGCCTCGCACCCGGTCTCGCCCTGGCCCGGCGTGGCGACGTTCTGGCTGACACTGTCGCTGTGGTACGTGGGGACGAATCAGTTTTACATCCAGCGCTGTCTGGGCGCAAAGAGCGAGTGGGACGCCAAGATGGGCGTCATCGGCTGTGCGTTCATCAAGTTCTTTTTGCCGTTCATCATTGTATTTCCGGGACTGGTTGCATTTGCGATGTTTGGCCCGGGGCTGAAGGAGGATTCGGTATATATAAAGATGGTCAACGAGCTGCTGCCGCCTTTCGGCAGGGGCGTTTTGTTGGCGGCGCTGATAGCTGCGATAATGAGCACGGTATCGAGCGTTCTGAATTCCGCCTCGACGATATGGTCGATAGATGTTCACAAGCGGCTGATTCACAAATCGGCGGGCGAGCAGGAGCTTGTCAGGGTCGGGCGGTGGTCAACGTTTCTGATAATTGTTGTCGGCACGGCCCTTGCGCCGCTTCTGTTGTGGTGGAAGGGCGGGATTTTCATTTACATACAGGATATGGCGGCGTTTTTTGCACCGCCTATTACGGTGATATTTTTGGCGGCGTTTCTGTGGCCTCGCGCACATGGACGAGCTGCGACTTTTACTTTGGTATTTGGCATTATGAGTGGTATTGTATTGAAGGTTGTCGCTGAGCGTTACGGGTCTGAGGGGATAGCCCAGCTAAAACCGCTGCTGAATCGTGCAGCGGCTAACTGGGCGATATGCTTTGCTGCGATGATTATTGCAACATTCGGGATTAGGCGCAGCAAAGAGGAATCCTATGACCCGGATGCGATATGGAATTTGCGGTGGGCCCGGCTGCCCGAGAACGAGCGGCCGAGAAATCTCGGCGTACGGAACCTTATGTTCTGGTGGATAGTTATGATAAGCATTTCAGTCGGTCTGTTCGTTTTTTTCCGCTAACCATACCCTTAAGGGTAATAAATGCCCGCGAATAAACGGGAAAATCTAATCGAGACCGGTACATATTAGGAGGAATTTGAAATGAAGGCACTGCACAACACATTTACACTGCTTGTACTGCTTGGTGTAATTACTTCGCCCTGCAATGCAGCAGAGGAAAAGACGCCTGTGATTTGGCCTTCGCAGCCGCCGGCGGATTGTCCGTTCAAGCGGTCGAGCGACATTGTGGGTATCGCTTTTACAGGCGTGCACAGCAACTACTACGTCGCTGATACGTGGTATCCTTCATGGGCGGCGGACGGCAACTTGTATTCGCCGTGGACGGACGGGTCGTGTCCGCGGGCCGACGGCGGCAAGGACAGTTCTTCTTCGGACGGCTATGAAAGCGACCACAGGCGGCTTCGCCGTGCCACGACGGGCCAGGCAGTCCTGATTGGACAGGACCCGCTGCGTTTGAAGATCGTAAGTCTTGGGTTGACGCATGGCAGCCCATACCCTTACGGCGGGCGGTATCCGTGCGGGTCTCTGGTTTACAATGGCGTGTGGTATTACGGCACTTACTGTTTGGCTCCGCACGGTATCATGAAATACGGGGACTTTTCCTACAACTGGCCCTGGCTTGGGCCGCTTGTGGGTTTTCGCGTCTCAACGGATTTCGGCAAGACGTGGACGGATACGCCTCACACGCCGAGAGAGCCGCTTTTCGGCGAAACCGGTATGTGGGGATACCCGGTTAAAATCGGAGCGCCGCACTTTGTGGACTTCGGCAAGAACATGGAACATTCACCGGACGGCAAGGCATATCTGGTCGGTATGGGTGCGGAAGTCAACGACCCCAAGGGCCGATTTGCAAACTTGAGCTGGATAAGCGGGGACCAGATTTACCTGATTCGCGTAACTGTGAGCATCAAAAACATCAACGATGCCTCGAAGTACGAGTTTTTCGCAGGC
Organism: uncultured Pirellulales bacterium; assembly: GCA_964394625.1. Taxonomy (GTDB): domain Bacteria; phylum Planctomycetota; class Phycisphaerae; order Sedimentisphaerales; family Anaerobacaceae; genus JAUVYV01. The sequence goes on along the minus strand of CAYMYK010000007.1, from coordinate 14,641 downwards.
CATGACAGCAGGGGTGAGCCGATGTGGACTGAAGACTATTCAAAAACAAGGGCGCTTCTCGACTGGAACAACAATATGGGTTGCGTTACGGCGACCTATAATGCACCGCTGAAGAAGTATTTGATGTGCGTGACCGACGGCTGGCCTACCTGTGCTAAGATGAATTCGTATATTCTCGAAGCGGACAAAATCACAGGGCCGTGGAAGCTGGTGAGCTATATGAAAGAATTTGGCGAGCAGGGCTATTTTCTGAATTTCCCTTCGAAGTTTATCAGCGCCGACGGCAAGACGGCCTGGCTGTGCTATTCGGGCAACTTTGCCAAAGACTGGAACAATATGCAGATAAAGGAAAACCCGCCGGGCAGCCATTACGGGCTGGTGCTGCAGGAAATGAAGCTGCTGGATGAAAAGGCGTACCGTGAACTCGGCGGAAAATAACAGAGGGTAGGATAATATCGATGGTGCGCAAATTTATCTTTGTATTCGGTTTGGGCGGTTTGCTCACAGCGGCAGCAGGTTGCGCGACAACCGAGCTGCGGGGAGGCAAGGCAGTTCCGGCTATTGTCATTACACCCGATGCCGCTGAGCTCGAGCAATTGGCGGCGAAGGAAATCAGGCGGTATCTGTATCTGCGGACTGGGGAGCTACCAACAATATCGCAGGGACCGACACAGGGTGACGCGATTGTCCTGCAGACCAACAACACCGATTTGCAGCCGCAGCAGTATCGAATTGCCACGCTGAACAGTGACGGTAAACGAACAGTAACGATTACAGGCGGCGATGAGATTGGGACGCTGTACGGGGCGTATCGGTTTATCGAGCATTTCGGGGTGCGGTTCTATCTGCACGGGGACACGATACCTGACGGGCCGGCGCCGCTGGAGCTGCCGGCTGTCGATGAGGTCGGCAAACCGTTGTTCGAGCTGCGCGGTATTCATCCGTTTCACGATTTTCCGGAAGGGCCTGACTGGTGGAATGAGAACGACTACAAGGCCATAATAGGCCAGCTACCAAAGCTTGGTATGAATTTCTTTGCACTGCATACGTATCCGGAGAAAAGACCAAACGCAGAGCCAACCGTCTGGATAGGGCTTTCTGAAGATGTCGGGCCGGACGGCAAGGTTGCATTCAGCTATCCATCGAGTTATCAAAACACACTGCGGGGCAACTGGGGGTATGCGCCGAAGAGGACAAGTGAGTTCAATTTCGGAGCGGCGCAGCTTTTCGAGCGAGATGACTACGGTGCGGAAGTGATGTCCGGGATGATGCCGGAGCCAAAGACGCCCGAACAGGGCAACGAGCTGTTCAACCGCGTCGGGGACATGCTCGGTTCAGTGTTCGAGTACGCACACAAGCTGGGAGTAAGGACGTGCGTGGGGACAGAGACGCCTTTGGTTATACCCGAAGTGGTTAAGAAGCGACTGAAGGATATGGGCAAAGAGCCAAATGACCCGGCGGTCGTTCGCGACCTTTATGAGGGGATGTTCGAGAGGATAAAGAGGGCGCAAGCTTTGGACTACTACTGGCTTTGGACACCGGAGGGCTGGACCTGGTCTGATGTCAAGGATGAACAGGTCGCGGCGACACAAGCGGATTTGCTCCTGGCAGTTGAGGCGGCGGAGGATGTGGGCGCACCTTTTACCTTAGCGACGTGCGGCTGGGTGCTGGGGCCGCCTAATGACAGGGCGCAGTTCGACCGTGTGCTGCCTAAGGAGATGCCGTTTAGCTGTATCAATCGCGAGGTGGGTTTTAGTCCGGTTGACGCCAATTTCGCGAAGGTGACAGACCGGCCCAAGTGGGCGATACCGTGGCTGGAGGATGACCCGGCGATGATTTCGCCGCAGTTGTGGGTCGGGCGAATGCGAAGAGATGCGGTCGATGCGCTGAGATATGGCTGTACCGGCCTGATGGGGATTCACTGGCGGACACGCGTGCTTGCGCCCAACGTCTCGGCACTGGCAAAGGCGGGCTGGGAGCAGGGAAGCTGGGCCGAAGCGGCGCACTCAGAGCCGGCTTCAAGACTGCGAGATTTGCCAACCGAAGATTTCTACCTCGACTGGGCAAGGGCACAATTCGGTCCTGAGGCGGCGGAACAGATTGCGCATATATTCGTCGGAGCTGACGGGGCAGGACGCCTCGCCGGCAGAGACAACAGAATGGCGAGCATGCCACGAACCTCAAAATGGGTTGACGGACCTGGGGCAATAAGGGTCGAGCCGACGGCGTGGAGCAGGCAATCGCCGCAATTTGATTTCGTCGAGAAGCTTGCAAAGCTCAGAGGCAGAATCAAGGGGGCGGGCAATCGTGAGCGGTTCGATTACTGGCTCAACACCTTCCGCTATGCAAGGTCAATGGGCCAGGTCGGATGCATTATAAGCCGGCTCGATGAGAGTATGAAGAGAATAAACGCAGAGCAGAACAGCAAAATCAAAAAACGCGTGGCCAAGAACGAGGCCCTTGGGCTGCGACGGCAACTGGCAAAGGAATGGGCAGAGATGGTAACATACCTTTTAGCGGTGGTATCGAACGCCGGCGAGATGGGGACAGTTGCTAACCTCGAACAGCACTCGATGAAACGGCTACGGCTGCTGAACAAGCACGATAGTGCCCTTGAGAAGATTCTCGCCAAACCCCTGCCCACAGATGCAATGCCCTGGAAGTCCCGCAAGGGACGCCTTGCGGCGGACTATCGAGGCAAGGCACGAATCATCGTGCCGACGGTGCGGGGTAATCTGGCGGTAAGCGAGGATTTGAAGCTAAAAGTCATCATTCTAAGCAAGAACAGCCCTGCGAAAGCAGCACTTTACTGGAGGCAGATGGGTAACGGCGCAGAGCAGATGATACCACTGGAGCACGTGGCCCGCGGGGTTTATATGGTAACGATACCGAAAGCAGATATTGGCGGAAAGGACTTTGAATACCATATCAAGGCGGAGTTCGGCTGGGGCAGGAAGATTTATTTCCCTGCGACCGCACCGGACAGGAATCAAACGGTGGTTGTAAATTAGTTGCCTTAAGAGACGGCTCTTTGTATGCTGCGACTGATGGACAGAGATGCAGAGGTGAAGTTTCCGGAGCGGACAACCGTTCACAGTCGTACGATAACCATAATACCTCGGTATTCAGAGACCGACCAGGGCGGTGTGGTGCATCACAGCGTTTTTGCCGTCTATTTCGAGATGGGCAGGACCGAGCTTTTGCGCGCGAACGGCTTAGCATACAAGGACCTGGAGCGGGCGGGGGTGTTCTTCGTCATTGCCGAGCTTCACATAAAATACCGCAGGCCCGCCTATTACGACGAGCAGCTCGAATTAGAGACGCGGTGCTCGAAGGTAACGGCCAGCAAGGTCGAGCACGGCTACCGGCTGACGCGAAAGAGCGACGGGACGGTCATCGCCGAAGGCACGAGCGTTTTGGCGTGCGTAAGCAAAGACGGCGGCGTCCGCCGAATGCCGGAATTTATGTATCCAGGCCCGTAAAAAACAACACCGAACAGCCGGGGGCTTGACTGTGCCCGGCGTAATACGTATTGTGTACCGCGTACTGCGGTCTATGTTCTTATGCTCTTTTGGCCTTTTACACTATGCAGGGGTGGAACCGGATGCCTGACGAAAGCGAAGTGTCGGACAAGAAGGAAAACTGTGGTCTGTTCGGTATCTTCGGAGACCCGCAGGCCATTCAGAAAACATACTTAGGAATATTCAGTCTTCAGCACAGGGGCCAGGAGTCCGCCGGCATCGCATCGAGCGACGGCGAGTTTATCCGGTGCTATACGGGGATGGGGACGGTGCAGCGAGTCTTCCGGGCCGGCTCGGGAATCCTGGACAAGCTCGCCAACCCAATAGCCATCGGGCACGTGCGATATTCGACGATGGGCTCGTCCAAGGCGGTCAACAGCCAGCCGTTCTTTGTCGAGTACTCGCGAGGCCAGGCGGCGATAGCGCACAATGGCAACCTTGTAAATGCGTCTCTGCTTCGCGACGAATACGAGGCGTACGGCAGCATATTCAAGTCCACGACCGACACCGAGGTCATCGCGCATCTTCTTGCCAAGCCGACGCACGTCAGCAGGCCCGACCCGCTGGCGCACGTTCTCAATCACCTTCAGGGTGCGTATTGTCTTTTGATTCTCTTTGCCGACCGGATTGAAGCGGCTCGTGACCCATACGGCATAAGGCCTTTGTGCATCGGCCAAACCGGGCAGGGCAGCTTCGTCGTCGCCAGCGAGAGCTGTGCGTTCGATGCCGTTGACGCTAAGTTTATACGCGAGGTCGAGCCGGGGGAAATCGTGACAATCAACAAGGACGGGCTGTCGAGCAGATTTTTCGTCAGGCCCGGCTCGGTTACGCCGGCACACTGCCTGTTCGAGCACATATACTTCGCAAAGCAGAACAGTACAATCTTCGGCGAGAACGTCCACGAGTTCAGAAGGAAGCTCGGCAGGCAGCTTGCCATCGAACATCCGGTCGATGCGGACGTTGTGATACCGATACCGGATTCGGGGACATCGGCGGCCATCGGATACGCCGAGCAGAGCGGCCTGCCTTTCGATATGGGAATGGTCAGAAGCCACTACGTGGGCAGGACGTTTATCTCGCCGGACCAGAAGCTGAGGGAGCTTGCGGTCAAGATTAAGTTGGCCGTCGTCAAAGAAGTCGTGCACGGCAGGCGCATCGTCGTCGTTGACGACTCAATCGTTCGGGGCACAACGACCAGGGGCAAAATCAGGGCGCTCAGACAGGCCGGCGCTCAGGAAATACACATGCGGGTGAGCTGTCCGCCGATTCGCTTCCCGTGTTACTACGGCGTGGATTTTCCTACCACAGAAGAGCTTCTGGCGAACAACCGCGACCTCGGGCAGATTCGGGACTTTCTCGAGGTCGATAGTATCGGCTATATGCCGCTTGAGGGGCTGCTGTCGTGTGTAAAGCAGCCGGCCGAGCACTACTGCACCGCCTGCTGGAACGGCAAATACCGGATTCCCGTCAATACCGCCGTCACAAAATTCGCGATGGAGCATTACCAGATGAGAATGTTCGATGAGCTGGAATAGGACGATGCTCGATGCCCGATACTCGATGCCCGATGCCCGATAAATGAGGATGCTCATGCGGTTCCTTAGTTACAGAGACCTCGATATCTACAAGAAGGCACACAAGCTGGCTGTCGAGATTCATACAATGAGTCTTGGTCTGCCAAAGTTCGAAATGTACGAGGAAGGAAGCGATATCAGGAGGTCAAGCAAGTCTGTCAAAAACAACGTCGTCGAAGGATTTGGGCGACGAAGATACAAGCAGGACTTCATCCGATTCCTAACGTACTCTCAGGGTTCCTGCGACGAAACGAGCGAACATTTGGTGACTCTCTACGAGACCAATTCGCTTAAAGACAAAAAGATGTATGAATACTTCCTGGAAGAGTATAATCATCTGGGAAGAATGATAAACAACTTCATCAAAACTGTGGAGAAAAACCATAACTCAGGCAGTCGGGAATCAAGTATCGAGAATCGATAATCGAGCATCGAGCATCGAGAATCAACGGTCGCGGAAAATGGGTAAGGCAGTCACATACGCACAGGCGGGGGTGGATATCGGCGCCAACGATGAGATGGTCGAACAGATATACTCGCACGCGGCGAGCACGTTCGGGCCACGGGTGATGCAGCTCAGGGGCGGCTTTGCGGGCCTGTTCCGGCTGGACTATGACGAGCGGCTGTTCAAGAAAAACTACAAAAACCCGGTGCTTGTCGCCTGCACGGACGGCGTGGGCAGCAAGGTGCAATTAGCCGGGCGAATACAAAAATACGACACCGTCGGAATCGACCTTGTCGCAATGAGCGTCAACGATATGCTCGTTCTCGGCGCCGAGCCGTTGTTCTTCCTGGATTATGCGGCGGTCAATAAGCTCGAGCCGGCAGTAATGGAGCAGATTGTCGCCGGCATCGCCGCGGGCTGCCGAATGGCCGACTGCGCCCTCATCGGCGGAGAAACCGCCGAGATGCCCGATACATATAAAAAGGGCGATTTCGACTTGGCCGGCTTCGCGGTCGGTGTCATCGAGCGGCACAGGATAATCAAAGGCGATCTCGTCCGCACAGGCGACGTTATTCTGGGCCTGACATCGAGCGGGCTGCACAGCAACGGCTACACGCTGGTTCGCAATATCTGCTTCAAACGGCTGGGACTGAAAATGACCGACACGCCCGACGAGCTCGACGGCGCCGTACTCGGCGACGTGCTTTTAGAGCCGACGCGGATTTACGTTCGCCCGGTTGTCCGACTGCTCGGCACATACAAAGTCAAGCGGGTGGTGCACGCAATGGCGCATATCACCGGCGGCGGGCTTGTCGGCAATATCCCCCGGGTGCTGCCGAAAAACTGCGACGCGGTCATAAAAAAATCGAGCTGGCCGGTGCCGAAGATATTTTCCTTCCTCCAGCAAAAAGGCCCGGTCGAAGAGGACGAGATGTTCGGCGTATTCAATATGGGCATCGGCTTTGTGCTAATCGTCGCCGAGGACTTCGCCAACTCGATACGCAAAAAACTCACCCGTTTAGGCGAGACGGTCTATCGGCTCGGCAGAATAACAACCGGCACCGGAAAAGTAGTCATCAAATAATCAACCGCAGGATGTGGATTCCTGCCGTTGCTCCGAACGGCTGATGAGCAAAGGCATAGTCAAATTATTGGCGGCAGCGGCTGTTTATGCCGGTTTCGCCGTCTATCTCTATCAGCCGTATTTCGGCAGGTTCAGTCCAACTCAGTTTCTCATCCCTGCCAACGCTGCCTTAGCTGCGCTGGGCTGTTTTGTCCTCAGCAGGCGGTGGGTCGGCTCGTTTGCCGGCTCGTTCTTTGCCGGGGCGATTTACGGCTTCGGGCCTTTGATGCTGTGGCTGAACGGCTTTCATTTTTCAATCGGCTCGCTCGCCGCCGCCATCGGCTGGCTGTTCTGTCCGGCGGCCTTTGTTCCGAGAACAAGGCGATGGAATTGGCCGGGCCGGCTGCTCTGTGCACTGCCCTTTGCCGCAATCGTACTTTTCTTCGAGCTATCCGCCAGAGTACGGCTGTTTGCAATGCCGATACAGCCCCGGCTGCATCCGGCTGCTCTGCTCCGGCTGGCCGCCCCGCTGGTTACGGCGCAAAAGGCCGGGCTGACTATCGGCTTCTACCACGTCCCCGTAGCCGCTGTGCTTATGGGTATGGCAATGCTCATCACGGCAAGACGGTTCGGGATAATGCTGATACTCGTCCTTGGCATAATCGGCGCGTTCTGCCCGGCTTTTCTGAACGTAAGTCCCCTGATATGGCTGACAATCCCGACACTGTGCTGCGCCGGTCTTATCGGCGCAGGGCTGCAGGGACTTATCTCCGCCGGCGCCGCCGACAAAAAAATAATACTTGCAATAGCACTCGTTATGGCGGGACTTTCGATTGTGATGCTGCTTTCAGCGGCAGGGTATTTTCAGGTCTTTGCCGAGCCGACGGAAAAGCCCGACGGGCTGCTCACCCTGACCGCCGGGATGTATATCCTCGCTGCGGTCGCCGTTGCGTTCGTCTTTTTTCTCGCATCGACAAAGCTGCGAGCACACCCGCTTCGGCTGGCGATACTGTGCTCGGCGATGGCCCTCGACATATTCCTTAGCGCACGGTTCATCGTCGATAAATCTTTCTAAGCCGATGCAATAATCGATATTCTTACGGGCCGGGATACAGTGCGACCGGCACATCAGGCGTTGAAGGTCTCGCGTTCGATTTGGCCAAGGTAAAATCGCCCGTCGCGGCGCATAAACGCGATGACCGCATCGAGCCGGCTGTTGATAAAAGCGGCGTCGTTGGCGACAATCGTGATGCCAATCACGGCGCTCTGCTTACTGTCGTTGTGGTCAACCTCGGCGACGGAGGCGTTGAACCGATTCCTCAGCCGGGCCGTCAGACCCTTGACGATGCTGCGTTTTTCCTTCAGCGAGCCGACGCCCTGCAGATTCAACCTGGCTGTCATCACACCGACTATCATACCCGGCTCGAATATATTACGTTTCGCCTCCGATTACAACCCTCGTTCAAATCGACAATCGGCAATAAACCCGCTATCCCTTCATCTCCGCGACAAGCCGGCGGGTAACCGGCGACTGATTTCTGTGCGCATCCTTGAACGGCTGTGCCGCATCGGCGTTTGTCTTTTTGAAAAGCTCATTGCCCAGGACAACCTCCTTCAGGGCATTCGATTTCGCCTTCGCCTCACGCAAGAACCGCACCGCACGCACCCCGTAAGCCCCGCCCAGAAGCGCAAAGACGCCTATCCCCAAATCAATCGCGGCATTCGCCGCCTGCCAGGCGTCAGGCCTGTCGCCGGCATCGCTGAGCGCCCTGTCGGCAAGGGCGACATTCGATTCGCTCAACACATCCTCGGCCGTCCGGGCCATCGGCAGCTCCTTCGGCAGCCCTGCCTCCGCCACAAACGCACGGCTCTGCAATTCGCTCAGCCCGGTCAGTTGCCGAAGCTGCTGCGAAGCCGAATCGGCGGCCGCCCTGTCCGCCGCCAGAGCCGCCGTGCGATTATGCACCCAGGCGTTACGCTTCTGCGCCTCGCCCGGCGCAAACCGCAAACCCTCACAGCCACAAACCAGCACACCAGCAAGAACCGATACTACTGCTACCTTATTCATCTGCACCTCCAAAAACCTTTGCTTTTAACTTGCCTGTTTACCGCACCGTCGCTTCTGCGATATCAGCCCCAGGCATCTGCCGCTCAACCACCCGCAGCCGATACTCGTAGCTGATGCTCTTTTCCGAAAGCAGCTCAAGTTTCTGCTGCGACTGCTCCTGCGAAGCCACCAGCGACGTAACGTCCCGCTGAAGCAAATCGAGCTGCCGCTGCAGATTCACCCAGCTTCCCACAATCAGCGACGCCAAAAATACAAGCTGAACCAGCACCGACAGATTCACCTGCCTGTTCAGCCGCCAGCTCTTGCCGTTTTCTTCCGCCATATCCCGCCTCCTTCTCTCACAGCGGCGCATAGAACACGTTCTTATCGCCCACGCGGTGCATCGGCACGTATGAGCCCGAAGCCAACTGCCCGGCCTGCAGAAAATCCTCCGCGACGTTGACCGCCTCGGTCTCGGTGCCAATCTCCACGGGCAGTGTCCCCGGCTCGCCTATCATAACTTCACAAACCTTATAGACATTGTAAGAGACATTGCCTTTTACCTTCACCGCCTGGCAGCCTGCCCGCTCGCCCGGTGAAACGACCACCGACACCTCGCCCGGCCCCGAATCGCCCCGCCTGGCCAAACGCCCAAGCTCCTGCCTGCCGTTGTCAATGCTCTGCTCGCTCATAAATCCACCACCCTGCTGCGAATTACCTTCAACTGCGTGCACTGCCGAACGAAATCCATCCGCACACGTTCAATCCGGGCCCGGCTTCGATTGTCCCGCCGAACACCGAATACGTCCCTGCTCTCCTGCGATGTGCTCACCCCGTCACCGACGTCGATGCCGAAGCATAAATAAGAAGTCTCAACGTCAAACTTTTCAGCAGCAGCCGCATTCGCATTTGCCGTCCGGCGAACGTAGTCATACAGCGCCTGCGTATCATCCACCTCATTGGCCCCGGCGCTCGAAGCGGAAAGTAAGCTGCCGGGTGAAACCTTGCGGTACTTGAACCGCCTCGGCAGCGTTATGATATGGTCAACCACCGGCCCGGCCGAGGCCACAGGCCCGTCCGCCACCACGCAGCTCAGCCGTTCGTCGCTGACAACCGAAGCCGTGATTCTAAGCCGCAGCACCCCCTTCAGCGCCGCCACCCACACGTACGGGTCAAGCCGGTCGCTGCTCAGCCAAATCCCGCATTCGTCCAACAGCATGTTGAACGCAAAAGGATAAGGCCACCAGTTCGCCCCGTCGTTGTACGTAATCTCCAGGACATAACCCTGGCTCTTGCCCTGAGTGTCCCTCGAAAGCGCGGGCCAGAACCGCCTTCGCCGGTGAACATAGCAATCCGTCTCGAATATCTTTGAAAAGTCAAACGCCTGCCCGCGATTGTACGGCTCGCCGTTGTAGTCGCCCGCCTCGTTCAGACACCACTTGCGGTAAACGTCCCTTACCTTGATAAAATCGGCATTCGTCGAGGGACTGAACTCGTCGTAATCCCAGCTCTCTAAAGCCGAATCCCACGCCTTTACAAGCTCGAATGTCCCCTCGAAAACCTTGTAATCGCCCTGGCCCGTATAGCGATGCGTTACCGGCTGCAACGCCCGTTCACTGCTGAGCTTGCAGATATTCGTCTTCGATACGCAAAGCTGCTCACCCGGCTGCTGCAAATTAAGCTCGACAACCCTGCCTGCGCCCCTGCGATAAAAGATAATTCGCTGCTCAGGGCCTGTCTCACTCAGCCGGGCTGTGAACTTAAACTCGATACCCGCCCGCTCGCAGCACCGCCTCAGCGCATCAAGGACGCTCAGACCCGTAACGTCAAGGTCGCGCACCTGCTGCTCGCCGGTCAGCGCCCGCAGCATCCCACTACCCGGCACTGCCAACTGCCCTGCCACCACATATTCACCGAGCAGGTATTGAATGACATCCGCATAGCTCCATTGCATCGTCGCCGCCGACTCCGGCGAAAACAGCCGGATACTTACGCCGTTGTGCTCAATAAGCTCCACGGTCGCGTTGGCTTTGCCGTCCTCGTTGAAAACCGTATCCGCACCGGCCAAAAACACCACCCGCCCGCCAACGTCACGCACCCACCGGCCGTACACAGTGACACGCTCCAGCACCGCACTGAAGTCCCTGGCTATGACCTCGGCAAACTCACCTTCGGGCCCAATCCTCGTCTCAACCGCCTCTACCTGACCGGCGAAGAGCACAAGCCCGTCAGCCGATGCGCCCGGCGGGGCCTGATTGTAGAGCGACTCTATCCGAATACTACTGCCGGGCCAAACCTGCCGCTCAATCCCCTCGTCCTTGACCGCCTCGGCCTGCGGATACGACGAGCGGTTGTACGACATCCTCGCCCTGCCGAAACGCCCCCAGCCGCCCCGCTCTATCTCAAGGACCTCAAGACCCGGACAAACCGTCCCCTCGACATAAACGCAAACCCGACCGGCCGGTATGCAAAGCCGCTGCTCGGCCGGCTGATAAAAATCAATCCTGTTCAACATTGAAATTCCATCCCGCCATTACATTACCCGAACATCCATAATCTCGATTCCCTCAGCCGGGCCGCCGACAAGCTCGACGCCCACCTGCACAGCCGAACCGTCACCGACACCGCCGGCGTCCTCGGCACGCACGGCAAACAAATACCTGCCCGCACCGAACGCATCGCTTTCAAAGCTGTAAAACCGCCTGCCCTCATACCCGATAACTGCAAGGGCATTGTCGTAATCCACCTGCCCTGTCCCGCCGTCGCCGTACACATTGAAACACACCGGCCTGGCCGCCTGGCCTACCGGGCTATACCACCACATAAGCCGAATACCGCCGGTGTCTGTCCGCTCGACGCAGACCTCGAAGGCGCTGTTAGGCCTGTCGGCAGCCAACGCACCAGCCGAATCTATCGCAACCTTTGCCGCCGCCGAGAGCGTCCGCTCTATCTGCCCGAAGCAGTTCGCCCGCCTGAGAACGTAAAAATACGTCATCTCGCTCTCGTGCGGTACATAGTCCGGCACAGTTACCTCGCTCGCATCCCCATCGACAACAGCTAACACATCATCAAAGTCAACGCAATCCATACCCGCCCCGCGATACAAAAGACAGCAACCGTTTGGCCTCGACCAGAACCAGCCCTGAAAAAGCACCGTCCCGAGCTTGTAGCCCGCCGCCGTCTGGCCGGCAAACAACGCCTCTCTCAACCACATCCGCTCCATCAGCCCGGCATCCTCGTAATGCCTGATTCACTCTCTTCGGGTGTATGCGTCAACACCACCGTCTGGCCGTCGTCATCGTAATACTCAATCGCACCGCTGAGCTTGTCCTGGACGGCCTTGTTGATTAACATCTTCGCCGCCTTGTCGAGACCGAGCGCGGTCAGCTCGCCTTTGATACCATCCGACCAGCCGGCCCCGCCCTGGGTAATCGTGCCTTCCGCAGTCTCGTAACTACTGCCTGAGACCACAATTCTCCCGTGGGCTTGCCATAAGTCATAAGGGCCCATTGATGGACTACCGGACGAGGCGGAGTGCACCGAGCAGTTTTTCAAACAGGCCACCGAGCCCGTGCCGTAAGCGTAAATTCCTCCCACCGCACCGGTGTGATTTGCACCCGCCGCAACCTCGAACATGCAATTTGAGAATGCCGCCCGTGCATCATTTGACAAATATACGGCCAGTATTGTACTGTCCGAAATGTCGTTTCGCTCGGCGAAAAAGATACAGTTGAAAAAAACTCCCTTGCCTGTCCCATAAATGGCTCTGCAATCTGCTGTGGTGCTATATGTACCCAGTCCCTGAAAGATGCAATTTTCCGCTACAATACCCACAACACTGCCAGCATTGCATCCATCATACTTACCACGAATCCGGCAGTTCCGCAAAAAGACACTCTTGGCGCTATAGGCGTATAACCCGTCGTATCCCCCGTAAATATCGCAAGCTTCAATGACAATGTTTTCTTTTTGAGAACAAGCAAGCCCTTTGGCGTTCGTCGCCAGGGCCTCTACCGCAAGATTTCTGGCAACACAATCGTTGGCCAACTTCAAACCGTCCCCGCTCGCGGGAATAATCCTGGACTTATTGCGATGTGTCCCTATAAAAGCCAGTGCCTTACTGCCGGCATCAACATTTTCCGCATAATCGCCCGGCCAGATGACAATCGTATCTCCCGAAGACGCCGCCGATACCGCCGCCCCAATCGTCAGCTTCGCATCGTTGGCTAAGCTCACCGGGTACTGCTGTGCGTGCCCGCCGTTGCTGTCACTGCCCGCCTTCGACACGTGCCAGAGTCTGCTCGAATCGTTCAGGTAAATCATCTTCTGCCTTTCCTTTTTTACTTTTCGCCTTTACTACACCTCTTCGGTCCAGGTGCCGTTCTTGGCGACAACCGCCCAGTCGCCGCTGCCGTCGGCCACGATCTTCAGGCACGCTCCGACAGTGGCGGACTGCTTGTACTTGCCCGCCGTCTGTCCGCTGTCGTCTCGTATCGCCGCAGTACCCGGCTCCACACGCAGCTGCTGTGCCGCCTGAACCGCAAAGGTAAACACCGTCCCCGCAGCAGCCGAAGCAGGCAAAGTGAGCGTAACCGTCCCAGTCGCCCCGAGATTCGTATGCACGCCGCCCGACTCCCACTGTTCAAGAGAAGTATCGCTCGTGTGCGCCTCCGTCGTCTGCGTAATGCCGCCGGCACCGTAAGGCACAACAAAATTATGGTCGCCGCGACAATCGGTTATCGATGCTATGTCGCCGTTCGATGTGGTCACTATCGCAAGCCGGATATGAGGCGTCTGCGACATATCCGGGAAGCTGCCGTACTCGTCCGTAACAAGCTCGCCCTGCTCATCAAGGTATATGTATATGTTCGCCTTGTCGTCGGCTAACGTATTGCCCGACGAGCCGCCGTAGGCAACCGGCTGCGTCCCCGTCCAGAAGCCGCCCGCCCTGACGCCTATATCAAGCCCGCCCTCGTCATATACCCGCAGCTCATTTGCACGCCTTGCCGACAGCAGCAGCCGATACAAAAGTTTGCGAAACTGCAAATAGTAAGGCGACTGACCCGTCGCTATGTACTCGACTCCCGTCTGCTCATCCGACTGTATATTCAAAAGCTCACTATCACTCGGATACACCTCAGCCATTGTCTGCTCTCCTTCATATTTAGCCCCCGGTTTTACCGGGGGTTGTTACCGCCCTTACCGGGGGTTTTCACCGCCTTTACCGGGTGGCTTTTACCGGTAAAACCGGCCCTCTGTTAGTTTCCTGCACCGTCCACGCCAAGCACCAATTTATTAGTCTGCTTATCAAACGAAACAATTCCCAGCCCTTCCGCCGGCCTTGCCGCCGGTGCCACCGTCACCTCGTCCGTCTCGACACACTCGCTCTCGCCGCCCCACCGGTCATATACCTTGACGGCGAACTTATAGACCCCCGCATCGAGCGGCTCGCTCACCCACTCAACCGTATCAGCACCGGCGCCGAACCCGCCTAAGCCGAATACGCCTCGACCAAATCCCACTGCCGCCGAGAAGTCCCTGCCGAAATCGCTCTCGCCGAACCGGCTCAACCCAAAACCCGCCTTGTCCTGCCAGCAGGGCCAAATGCTTACCGGCCCTTCCGTAATCGGCCTGTCGTAATCAATCTCGCCCGTGCCGTTGTCAAAATAGACGTCAAACCTCGCTCCAAAAGCCAGATTCTGACTCCTCAAAAGACTAATCCTCACCCGTCCGCTGTCGGCCCTTAAATCCTGACCGCCGAAATCAACCCACACATCCTCCGGCTCGACCGCAAATACCTCAATCCGAACCACCGTCTCGAACGAAACCGGCAAAGGCACCACCATCCGCCGCTGCTCGCAATCCGCCGTCGCCCCGGCAAATAACCCGTTGACATAGACCTCGTGCGTGTGCCGTCCCTCGGGTTCCAGGAACAACTGGTGGCGGTCCTTGTCGGCGAAGCGGACGACCTTGGTCTCGATCGAGGGGCAG